>CAYZIX010000028.1:0-35388 GCA_964478395.1 uncultured Candidatus Solibacter sp. | reverse complement strand
GCTATAGGCGATGCACTGGGTGAACGGCTGGCCCTTCGACTCCGGGCTGGTGTCGCCTGCGGCGGTGTAAATCACCACCATGGTCTTTTCCGGACCCCGCTGAAAGCCCGTTGTATTGTTCCAGTCGATCACGGCCGAGCCGGAAAACATGGTGCCCAGCTTGTCCGGCAGCAGCGCGTTCTCCATCTGCCGCCAATGCACCAGGTCCACGCTGATGGCGTGGCCCCAGGTCATGTTGCCCCACTTCACGCCGAACGGGTTGTGCTGGAAAAACAGGTGATACTCGCCTTGATAAAACACCAGCCCGTTTGGGTCGTTCAGCCAGCCCTTGCGGGCCGTGAAATGAAACTGGGGCCGATACTTTTCGCGATACTCCGGCGCCTGTCCGTCCACCAGCGCGGCCGCGCCCACCGTCGACATGAACTCACGACGATTCACCTGTTCGCCTCCCTGCCAGAGATCAGCCTATCAAGTAGTCTGGAGGGGATGCGCCTCGCTCTGTTATTGACTCTCGCCGTTGCTCCACTCGTGTTTGCCGGACCGCCCGGCTACCCCAGCCGCGCCGCAGATTTCGATGTCCTCCCCGGCTTCCGCAACCCGCCGCCCGGCTATGGCGAGGTGCCGTTCTTCTGGTGGATGGGCGATCTCCTCACGCGTGAACGTCTCACCTGGGAGATGGACCAGCTCAAGGATTCCAGCATCACCTCCCTCCAAATCAACTACGCTCACAGCGACAAGGGCGGCCGCAGCCATGGCCTCACCTATGAGAGCGACCCGCGTCTGTTGTCCGAACCGTGGTGGGAACTGTTCAATTGGTTTCTGAAGGAGTCGGGCAAACGCGGCATGTCGACGTCGTTGAGCGACTACACGCTCGGCTGGCCCGGCCAGGGCTGGTATTTCGATGAAGTGCTGAAGGCGCTGCCCGACGCCACTGGCACCGCACTGGAAGGCGCCGAGCATTCATGCGCCGCTGGCGCCGAATGCACATGGGCACTGACCGGCGCGCCCGTTAGCCTGATGGCCTATGCGGCCAGCGGCGCGGCGCTGGACGTGCGTCAATATGTCACCAACAATACACTGCGCTGGACTCCGCCCGCGGGCGCGTGGCGCGTCGTGGCCGTCTACGCGCGGTCCAAGTCCGGCACGCTGGATCCGATGCACCCGCGCTCCGGCTCGGAGGTGATCGCGCGTTTCTTCCAGCCCTTTGAGGACCACAATCCCGGTGAGGGCGGGCGCGGTCTGAACTTCTTCTTCTCCGACGAGCTCAGTTTCGGCATCCGCGGCTGGCTGTGGAATGCGCGCTTCGCCGCTGAATTCCAGCATCACAAGGGTTACGACATCACGCCTGAATTGGGCGCGCTGTTTTTCGACCTTGGCCCCCGCACGCCGAAAATTCGCATGGATTACTCCGATGTGATGGTGGCGCTGGAAGAGCAAAACTATTTCAAGCCCATCTACGACTGGCACACCTCGCGCGGCATACTCTACGGCTGCGACCACGGCGGCCGCGGCCGCGACGTTGGCGAGTTCGGCGATTACTTCCGCACGCAACGCTGGATGAGCGCGCCGGGCTGTGACCAGCCGCGCCTGGGCGCCGATATCATCAAGAACAAAGTGGCAAGCTCCATCGCGCACCTCTACGAACGGCCGCGCGTCTGGCTGGAGGGCTATCATTCTAGCGGCTGGGGCACGTCCAGCGCCGACGTCACTCAAGCCACCTGGCGCAACTTCGCTTCCGGCCACAATCTGCTCACGCTGCACGGCCTCTACTATTCGACCCACGGCGGCTGGTGGGAATGGGCGCCACCCGACAACCACTTCCGCATGCCCTACTGGCCGCACCTGCGCGAATTCCTGCGCGCCTCTGAACGCATGAGCTTCCTGCTCAGCCAGGGCCACCATCGTGCCGATGTGGCCATCTTGTATCCTGTCGCTGCGGTTGAGGCGGGGCTCGACAGTAAGAAGTCTGTCTCCGCCGCATTCGAACTGGGCAATGCGCTTTACGCCAAGGGCATCGACTTCGACTTTATGGACTTTGAATCGCTGGCCCGCGCTGAAGTGAAGGCTGGCGAACTGCACGTGGCCGGCGAGGCTTACCGAGTACTAGTGCTGCCGTCGATGCGCGCCGTGCGCCATTCCACGCTCCAGAAGGCGCTTCAGTTCAAGCGTGCTGGTGGCACGGTGCTGGCTGTCGGCGCTCTGCCCGAGGCTAGTGACCGTCTGGGCTTTGGCGACGCCGAAGTGCGAGCCATTGTAAATGAGCTGTTCACCAACGGCGCCTCCACGCCGGCGCAGGTCGAAACAGTGATCAACACCAGCTTCCCGCGCGACTTTGTCTGCGCCGATCAGAGCGTGAAGCCTTACATGATGCACCGCCGCATTGGGCCGCGCGATGTCTACATGGTTTACGGCGTGCCCCAAAACACAGAGTGCTCATTCCGTTCTGGCGGCAAGGTGGAGCTGTGGGATCCCTGGACCGGCACGGCGCGCGGCTTGAAGGCGCTCAACCAGGTGTCGGGCACTACGCGTCTGCGTATGCCGCTCAGCGAGACTGAGGCGCAACTAATTGTCTTCTCGCCTGGTGCCGCGGCCATCGAAGCCGCCGCGCCGGCCACGCCGCATCGCGCGACTCTCAGCGGCGATTGGGAATTTGAATTGAAGCCCACGCTCGACAACCGCTTCGGCGATTTTCGCATCCCGGCGTCCACGACGCTGCTCGGCGCGGAGGCCTACCGTTTCAGCTACAGCCTGAATGGCGCCAAGTCCAGTACCGCCACGGCTGGCTTAGGCCCGCAGTTCTGGCGGCTGGGCCCGCTGCCGGAAACGGCCCAGATTAATGAGCTGGCGAAGGTCGATCCCTCCAAGCCGGTCGTCATCAACGGCCACAGCTACATCTGGCAACCCGTGGAGTTCTCCTGGCGCTGGGGCATTGAAAACGAGCCGGGCCATCAGGGCTATCACGGCCTGAAGGAAGAGATGCCGCGCGATCTCATGGCTTTCGGTGTGCCAAACCAAAAGAGCACCGATACGGTTTATTCGGCCGCGCCCGAAGGCTCGCGCTACTACCTGTGGACCACGGCCGCTGCGCCGCGCGCCGTCAAAGCCCGCGTTCTTACCGGCGATCTGAAACCCTCCGTTGCCTGGATCAACGGCAAGCCCGTCGAAGGCGACGTCACCCTTAACGCTGGCGCCAACCCCGTGCTGCTGCGCTATGACAAACCAGGACGCGCCTATTTTGTTTTGGAGGATTCATCCACTCCGTCCGATTGGCACCAGACCGCGCCGATGGCCAGCCCGTGGTTCGAACGTCTCGGCCTAATTCCGTTCGACCCGCAACCCGGCGCGGCCAAGCTCGCCGGCGTCTACCGCTTCACCTCGCCGCCCGCTCTGCGTTCGCTGAAGATCAAGGCGCTCGGTGCTATCAGCGTCACGGTGGATGGTCGCGCGGCCAAGATTAGCAAGACTGGTGAGCACGAGTTCCTGGCCGCCATCGCCCGGCCCAGCCTGAAGCCAGCCACCGTCGAGATTACAGTTCAGCACGAGCGTGGCTACTACGGCGGCGCGGCTATCACGGACCCGATTGAGCTCGATTGTGGCAAGGGCCTGACAAGTGCCGGCGACTGGTCGCAGATCGATGGCTTGGCCACATACTCCGGTGGCGCCTGGTATCGCAAGCGCATCACCGTGCCGGCCGGTGCGGCGCACGTGTCCGTGGACTTGGGCCGCGTGGTTTCGAGCGCTGAGCTGCGCGTCAACGGCAAGACCGCCGGCGTGCGCGTGGCGCCGCCGTATGTCTTCGACATCACAGAGCTGGCCAAGCCCGGCGAAAACCAGATTGAAGTGCTGGTCTACAACACGCTGGCCAACTTCTACCAGATGGTTCCGTCGCGCTACCGCGGTGAAACGGCGTCGGGCCTGATCGGTCCGGTGTCACTCATTTGGCACGACTGAGAACGGCGTCCACCGTCGCCTGCGTGATGGGATGGTAGGCGGGCCGCGCCTTGCGATAGATGGCTTCAGCGCGGGTGCGGCCCGCCGGCGTCTTCACTAGCGCCTCGTACAGCGGCTTCACGTATTTGCGCCGGCCGACGGTGGTGAGGAACTGCTCCAGCCGCCCATAGGCTGGCTGGTAATCCGCGCGCACCGCCATTAGCAGCCACTGCGCCAGAATCTCGCTGTTGCCCGTATCGGTGAACTTCCACTGTTTGTCGAGCTCCGCCATGCGCGCAGCCGGCACGGCCTCGCCCATCGAGCGCAACCAGTGGAGCCACTCCTGCGTGGCCCAGCCGGCGCGCGGCGTGGTCTCAAAATCGTAAGTGATCTTCGGCGCATTGGCCGGCAGGCCCGGCTGATGGAGCCACGCATCAACATTTTCCTGAGGAAATGTTTGATGCAAATAGGCAAGGAATTGTTCGGTGGTGATGGACTGGAAAGCGAAGTGATCGAAGTAGGCCCGCAGCCAGGCGTCGAACTTGGCGCGGCCGTAGGTCTCTTCCATGTGCCGCAGCAGCAGCGCGCCCTTGGCATAGGGCACGCCGGTGGCGCCATCGTCGGGGTCGCGGCCCTTCAGGTCGATGGCCAGAAGCTGGTCCGCCGGCGGCAGCGTTTTGAACTCATCCTTCAGCTCGGCCACCTCAATGGCGAACTCCATCTCGCTGCGCGCGCGTCCGTAGAGCGCCTCCTGGATGCGGCGTTCGATATAGGTGGTAAAGCCCTCGTTCAGCCAGAAGTCGCGCCACGTGGCGTTGGTCACCAGGTTGCCCGACCAGGAGTGCGCCAACTCGTGCGACACCAGCGAGACCAGGCTCTTGTCGCCCGCAATCACCGTGGGCGTGGCGAAGGTGAGGCACGGATTTTCCATGCCGCCGAAGGGGAACGACGGTGGCAGCACCAGTAGATCGTAACGGCCCCAGCGGTAGGGGCCGTAGAGCCGCTCGGTGGCCTCGACCATCTTCTCCATGTCCTCGAACTCACGCGCTGCGGCCGCCAACGTGACAGGCTCCGCCCAGACGCCACAACGCGTGCTCACCGCCTTGAAATCGAGATCGCCCACTGCCAGCGCGATCAGATAGGGCGGGATGGGGAACGGCATCTG
This sequence comes from uncultured Candidatus Solibacter sp., assembly GCA_964478395.1. Classification (GTDB taxonomy): domain Bacteria; phylum Acidobacteriota; class Terriglobia; order Bryobacterales; family Bryobacteraceae; genus Paludibaculum. The sequence continues at coordinate 30,293 of CAYZIX010000028.1, read as the reverse complement.
GAAGTGGCCGTCGCGCACGCGGCGCGCCGACATCAGCGCCTTCAGCGGTACCGGCGCGTGAATGCGGGCAGAATAGGTGACGCGCGTGCCGGGCGAATCCTGAATGGGGATCCACGAACGGGCGTGAATGGCCTGCGATTGCGAGAAGAGAAACGGATGACGCTGACCGGCGGTCTGTTCCGGCGTCAGCCATTGCAGGCCCGACGCCGTGGGCGCGGTTTCGTACTCGACGACGACGGAGCGCGTACCCTGTGGCAAGTCGATGGTGAGCGGTGCGCCCAGGAACTTGTCGCGCTCGCCTAGCTTGAAGCCGGACGCGGAGCCATTCACACGCTGGATGGTAAGATCGCGCGTGTCTAGCACCAGCTTGCGGCCAGCCGGCTCCAGCGCCAGTGTAGCGGCGCCGCGCAGCTTCTTGTCCTCAAAAGAGACGGCCAGATCGAGCTCGACGTGGCGGACGCGCGTCTCTTCAGGGTTGGAAAAGGAATGAATGTCTACTGGCGGCACATCCGTTATGGTAGCGTCTCAAAGATATGGGCACCGCATCGGCTGGACGGCTGCAATCGCTGGATCTATTCCGTGGGGCCACCATCGCCTCCATGATCCTGGTCAACAACCCCGGCGGCGAGCCGGTTTACGCACAACTGGAGCACGCCACGTGGCACGGCTGGACCTTCACCGACACCGTCTTCCCGTTCTTCCTCTGGATTGTCGGGCTGGCTATCACGCTTTCAACCGCCAAGCGCATTGAGCGCGGCGAGAACAAGCACCAGTTGATGATGCACCTGGTCCGCCGGTTCGTCATCATCTTTGCCATCGGCATGTTGGCCGGGCCGTTTCCGTATTACAACTGGGCGACCATCCGTATTCCGGGCGTGCTGCAACGCATCGCTGTCTGCTACCTGATTGCTGGCGCCATCTTCCTCTACACCAAGGTGCGCGGCCAGATTGTCGCGCTCATTGCGGTGAACGCCGCTTACATCAGTTTGATGTTCTTCTATCCGACACCCGGCTGCGGCGCGGGCTCTCTCACCGTGGACTGCAACTTCGCGCGTTACTTCGACGGTCTGTTGCTCAGCGGCCACATGTGGCGCGCTACGAAGGTGTGGGACCCCGAAGGCATCATCAGCACGCTACCTGCCATCGGCACAGTGCTGTTCGGCATCCTGGCCGGCCATTTGTTGCGGCATTACACTGGCCACATCGAACGGTTGCGCTGGTTTCTGGGCGGCGGCGCAGTGCTGGTGGCGGCGGCGTATGGGACCACCATCTGGCTGCCGTTCAACAAGAGTCTGTGGACGTCGTCCTATGCCCTGCTAATGGCCGGGCTGGCGATGTTTGTTTTCGGTATCTGGTATTGGATCTCCGACATGCGCGGGCTGGGGCGCTGGTTCCGGTTTTTCGAAATATTCGGCACCAATGCGATTCTGATGTTCATTGTTTCGGGCCAGTTGGGCAAGTGGGCGGGCAAGAGCGGCATACATAAGTGGTTCTACGACAATGTCTGCCTGAAGCTGGCCGAGCCCATCAACGCCAGTGTTCTTTATGCGCTCACCAATGTTGCTCTGCTGTGGCTGGTGGCGTGGCTGCTGTGGCGGCGGCGCTGGTTCGTGAAATTCTGAACCAGCTCCGGTAGGCCGGTCCATTCGAAGCCCGAATGGTTCGACGATAATGTCAGCGATGACCCTCAACAGGCCGACGCGCCGCCGGGCGCTCTTCGTGTTTGCCGCCGCCGCAATTCCAGATCGCGAGCCGTTCTTTCTGCCGCCCACCAAGCCGGCCGCCCGTGGCGCGCGGCAGTGGCTCTGGTACGCGCCCACCATCACCGGCAACTACCCAAACGCGCAGACGGCCTGGCTGTTCGGCGAATTGCGCCAGCGCGGCTTCTCAATTTGCGGCATGGACGTGGGCGAGTCCTACGGCAACCCCGCCGGCCGCGCCGCCTTCACGCGCCTGCACAAATGGGCCACGCGCGAACGCGGCCTGGCGCCGCGCGCCTGCCTGCTGCCGCAGAGCCGTGGCGGGCTGATGCTTTACAACTGGGCGGCGGAGCATGCGCAGTCGGTCGCCTGCATCGGCGGCATCTATCCGGTTTGCGATCTGCGCTCCTATCCGGGCCTGGAGCGCGCCGCGCCAGCCTATGGCATGACGGCGGCCGAGCTCGAAAGCCATCTGGCCGAGCATAACCCGATTGACCGTCTGGCGCCGCTCGCCGCCGCGCGTGTGCCCATCCTGCACCTGCACGGCAACGCCGACAAGGTGGTGCCGCTCGAAGCTAACAGCGCTGAGCTGATCCGCCGCTACAAGACATTGGGTGGCCCGGGTGAGTTGGAGATTATCGAAGGCAAGGGCCACGCCGAGGTGCCGGAGTTCTTCCACTCGGAGCGGCTGCTCGAATTCTTTACGCGCGAGGGGCTGGGCCATTCTTCCTGACCGCATAACGCGGATATACTTGGCCCATGCGGCGCCGTGAATTCCTTTCGATGCTCCCGGCCGGACTCGCGCTGGCCGATGTTCAATACGACCGGGCCAAGCTCCGCCGGGTTGGCCTGATCGGCTCTGGCTGGTACGGCAAGTGCGACCTGTTGCGGCTCATTCAAGTCGCCAATGTCGACGTAGTCTCGCTCTGCGACGTCAATCGCCAGACGCTCGACAAGGCCGGCCAGATTGTGGCCGCGCGGCAGGCGTCGAAAAAGACGCCGCGGCTCTACGCCGACTACCGCAAGATGCTGGCGGAGCGCGACCTCGACATCTGTCTGGTGGCCACGCCGGACCACTGGCACGCATTGGCCGCCATCGAAGCGATGAAGGCTGGCTGCGATCTTTACCTGCAAAAGCCCATCTCGGTGGATGTGGTCGAAGGCCAGGCCATCCTCGCCACGGCGCGCAAGTTGGGGCGCGTGGTGCAGGTGGGCACGCAGCGCCGCTCCACGCCGCACCTCATCGACGCGCAGCGCCGCATCATCGCCGAGGGCCGGTTGGGGCGCATCTCGCACGTTGAGATCTACTGCCATTACCAGATGCGCACGCGCGCCAATCCGCCCGACGCGCCGGCGCCGGACTACCTTGATTGGGATCTCTGGACCGGCCCCGCGCCAATGCACTCCTACAACCCGTTACGCTCTGGCGGCTGGCGTGCGTTCATGGAATATGGCAACGGCATCATGGGCGACATGGGCATCCATATGTACGACATGGTTCGTTGGCTGCTCGACCTCGGCGCGCCAACGTCCATCGCGTCGTCCGGCGGCATTTACGTCGACAAAGCATCGAAATCGAACATCTCCGACACGCAGACCGCTATCATTCACCACGACAACCTCGATGTCGTCTGGAACCACCGCACCTGGGGCCAGCCGCAGGACGCCGATTATCCCTGGGGCGCCACCATCTACGGGGATCAGGGCACGCTGAGGGCGAGCGTCATGCGCTACGACTTCAAGCCCGTTAAAGGCGACCCCATTCACCAGGATGTGGTCTATGAGCTGAACGAATACCCGGAGGATAAGACCGAGGAGCGGCTGGAGAAGCACTGCGCGCCGGCCATCCGCCGCCACATGCAGAATCTTCTGGCTTCGATCGACACGCGCTCCCGCCCGGTGGCCGATATTGAGCAGGGCTACATCTCCACGTCGGCCTGCATCCTGTCGAATATGTCCATGCAATTGGGCCGCACCCTGCACTGGGAAGCAGCCGGCGATGCCGCCGCCCAACGCCTGCTGGCGCGGGCCTACCGCTCGCCTTGGCAGCACCCGCGGCCGTAAGGCATGGTGTCCGGATATACTGAAAAGGACATAACTATCCCATCCTTCTATCCAGGAGTGAGCATGCCCAAGCGTATTGTGATTCTTACCGGTGGCGGTGACGTCCCGGGTCTAAATGCCGTGATCAAACAAGTGACCTATCGCGGCGTAAACATGGACTATGAAGTCATCGGTATCCGCCGCGGCTGGGAAGGCTTGACGCACCTCAACCTCGACGACGCCGAGAGCAAGGCGCGCTACACGCTGCCCCTCAGCCCGTTGAACACGCGCACTATCGACCGCACGGGCGGCACCTTCCTGCACTCGTCGCGCACCAATCCGGCCAAGATGAAGAGCGTGCCGGATCATCTCAAGGACCAGACCTTCCCGTCCAAGGAAATTACCAAGGACGGCAAGACCTTCCAGACCTATGACGTCACTTCAGCTGTGCTGAAGAACCTTGAGAAGCTTGGCGTCGAAACCGTTATCGCCATCGGCGGTGACGACACGCTCAGCTATGCTCGCCGTCTGCATGACGAAGGCGTCAAAGTCGTGGCCATCCCGAAGACGATGGACAACGACGTGCGCAACACAGAGTATTGCATCGGCTTCTCCACCGCCATCACCCGCGCCGACAGCGCCATCCAGCGCCAGCGCACCACGGTCGGCTCACACGAGCGCATCGGCATCTTCCGCATTTTTGGCCGTGATGCCGGCTACACCGCTCTTTACACCGCCTACATCACCAACATCCGTTGCGTCATCCCCGAATACAAGGTGGATCTGGACAAGCTGATCGGCCTGCTGGTCGATGACAAGCACAAGAATCCGTCCAACTATTCGCTGGTCATCCTCTCCGAGGGCGCTGAGTGGGTTGGCTACAACGTGAAGCATTTCGGTGAAGCTGACGCCTTCGGCCACCAGAAGAAGGCCAACGTTGGTGACGACCTCGCCAGCGAGATCAAAGCCCGTACCAAGGAAGAGACCATCGTCAGCGATCTTACCTACGATCTGCGCTCGGGCGACCCGGACTTTACCGACAAGATGGTTGCCTGCACGTTCGGCAATATGGCCATGGACGCGCTGGCTGAGGGCAAGAGCGGCCTGATGACGGGTATCGTCAACGGCTGCTTCGACATGGTTGAGATCCCCGATCCCAAGCTCGGGCCGCGCAAGGTCGACATCGCCAACATGTACAACATCGAGCGTTGCCGTCCGAACTACTCCTCCAAGCGCGGGCTGCCGATCTTCCTGTGCCGGGCCTGATCGCACGACTGTTTGCCCACCATCGGCGCACGCAATTGACGCCGGATCTCGCTCGCGAGATCCGGCGTTCGTTTGAGCAGGCCGCCGCTGACGAAGAACATTTTCCCTCCACCATCGATCCGCGCATCTACCACGTCAAACTGGTGCTCGATCATGTGGGCGCGCTTGGCGCGGGCCGCGTGCTGGATGTTGGTTGCGGCAAGGGCCGCTTTGCGCGCATCGTCAAAGAGCACAACCCTGGCGCGCAAGTGGTGGCCATGGATCTGGCCGTCGCCATGTTGCGCCACGCCGACGCGGCGCTGCGCCCGGTGGCCGCGTCCATGCTGGAGCTGCCTTTCGCCGACGCCTGCTTCGATGCCGCCTACGCCACCGAGAGCCTGGAACACGCCGTGGACATCGAGCGCGCCGTGGCCGAGATGTGCCGTGTCGTCAGGCCGGGTGGCCGCATTGTGGTGATCGACAAAAACGCCGCCGCCTGGGGCCGCCTGGAGACGCCCGCCTGGGAACGCTGGTTTGGCGCCGACGAGCTGAAGAACATGTTGAAGCGCCACTGCCGCCAAGTGGACTCGAAGCCCATCTCGTACTGGGAAGATGTTGCGCCCGACGGTCTGTTCCTTGCCTGGACGGCGGTGCGCTAAAAGTCGATATCCACCAGCAGTTGGCTTGGCTTCAGTTCAAACGCCCGCGCAATCGCCAGCAGGCTTTCGAGCGATGGCAGATGCGCGCCACGCTCGATGGAGCTGATCTGGCTGATACTCAGACGCGCCGATGCCGACAGGTCTTTCAGCGACCAATCCCGCTCAGCCCGCAGCAGCCGTATCCGCTGGCCCAGTTTCTGCCGCAGCCGCTCAACGTCGGCCCCGCCCAGCCCGTACTGTTCCACGGCGTTGGCCAGCGTCTGCCGCAGTTGGGCCAGTGAAAACGGCTTGGCCAGATAATCGAACACCTTCAGCCGGAACGTCGCGCGCATGTCTTCCAGCGACGGATAGCCCGTCACGATAATCACGCACACGCCCGGATGCTTCGCCAGCAACTTTTCCAGTACTTGATCGCCGCGCACCGCGCCCATCTTCATGTCCAGCAGGACAATCTCGGGCCGCTCCTCGGCACATGCCTCCAGAAACGCCTCCGGCCGTTCAAACGCGCGCACCGTGTAGCGGCCTTCGCTGCGTAGAAAGTCCTCGATATAGGCGAGGAAGTCGACATCATCGTCCAACACGGCCACATCAATGCTCATAGCGGCTTCTCCGTTGGATGCACTCCAGCTTCTGGCAGCGTCACCTCCAGACGAGCCCCGCCCCCCGGGCAATTGCGCGCCGTGATGGTTCCGCCGTGGCGGTGCACAATGCCTTCGGCCACAGTCAGCCCCAGACCCGTACCACGAGCGTCCAGCCGCGTCGACACGAACGCTTCGAATAGATCGTTCAATACCTCGGGAGGAATGCCCGCGCCGTTGTCTTCCACCGTCACCGCAATCGCCGGCGCGCCGTCCAGTGTTGTCCTTTGCGACGCCACCCGGATGCGCCCGCCCGCGTCCGGCGCCGCGTGCAGCGCGTTTTGCAGCAGGTTGACGAACACCTGCCCCAGCCGGTCGGCATTCGCGCGCACGCGATGCGCCGGCTCCACCTCGTTGTGATACTCCACGCGAGCTGCCTTCTCGTCGATCTCCACTAGCCGCCACGCTTCATCCACCACCTCGGCCAGCGCCACCGGGCCGCTCTCCTCGCGCCGCTCGCGCGCGAAGTCCAACAGGCTGGCGCTGATCCGCCGCAGCCGCGCCGCCACCCTTCGCATCCGCTCCAGCCGGGCTCGCTCACGCGGCTCCGCGCTCGTCTCCAACATCTGTTCCAGAGATCCGTCCAATACCGCCAGCGGCGTGTTCATCTCGTGCGCGACGCTTGCCGAAAGCAGTCCCAGGCTGGCCAGCCGGTCCTGCGCTTCCAGGTGATGCTTGGCGCGTTCCAGTTCATCCTCGCGCTGGCGCAGCGCCGTCACCGTCTCGTTGCGCGATCGGATAATCTGCCCCAACTCGTCGCCTGGAATGTAGCGCGCGTCGACGATCTCGGCCACACGGTCGCCGGCCCGTGTCGCCGCGTCGGCCGCCAGCATCAGCCCCATCGGTTGGTACAGGAAACGCGGCAGCACCACTAGTTCCAGCACCAGCACAATCAGCACGTAGACCACGGCCATGCCCGCGAACACGGCTTGCTTCACCGATCCCAATAGCTCGCTGTAAAACGCCATTGGCAGCGTCACACGATAGAAGCGCCCGGTCGAGGCGACGTACTTATAGGCGTGCTCCGCCGCCGGCTCGCGCTGCCAGATCCGCCCGCTGTAGCGCCGCATCCACGCTTCAGCCTCCGGCGCCAGCCCAAAGTCTGCGGCCGAGCCCGCCGTCAGGTCGTACTGCTTCACGTCGAACGTTGTGCTGTCTGGTTCGTAGGTCGAAAAAGAGTTCAGGATCAGTGCTATCTCGCGCCCGCGAGCCTGGTCGATGCGCGTTGCCACCGGGCCCACCACCGCCAGATACACCGCCGCACCCAGCAGCAGAAACATCGCGTTGTGCAGCACCATCAGCTTGGGCCGCACTCGCAGGTCGGCGAACAGACGGCTTGCGCCGCTCAGTGGCCGGTGTACAAAAATTCGCGTCGGCAACCCTGGCGGGGCCCCAATTGGCTGAGTCGCGCGTCGCCCTTGGCGCATCGAATTGTTACTGTCAGGCAAGAAAAGTTGCTCCCATTGCGCAAAATGTACGGTTATGTTAGAAATAACATCAAGCTCTCCACCACGTGTGGAACCCCTGAGCGCCGCCTTGCCAAAACAGAGGGGCTGAGGACGGCTGCGTATTCGACGGACATCCTGCGATGAGTGCTATCTTTTCCAAGCGCTTCGACACCAGGCTGCGCCTGGCCGTGGCCGGCGTTTTGCTGACCGTGGCCGTCACCGGCGCCGCCGTGGCCTACTTTCTTCATCCCCGTCAACTGGACACCGGCTACATGCCGGTCCAGCCGGTGCCCTACAGCCACAAGCTCCATGCTGGCAACCTGGGCCTCGATTGTACCTACTGCCACTCCACGGTAACCAAGGCCAATTATGCCGCCATCCCGGCCACCGAAACTTGTATGAACTGCCATGTACGGGTCAGGGAGAAGAGTCCCAAGCTCCAGCCTGTGCGCACCAGTTACGCCACCGGACAGCCCATCCCGTGGGTGAAGGTTCACCGGCTGCCGGATTACGTCTATTTTAATCACCAGGCGCATGTGGGCGCGGGGGTTAGTTGCGTCTCCTGCCACGGCCGCGTGGACCAGATGGACGAGGTCCGTCAGGTGCAGCCGCTCTCCATGGCGTGGTGCCTGGAGTGCCACCGCAACGCCGCGCCTAACATCCGCCCCGTCGAATATGTCACCAAGCTCAGTTGGAAGCCTGAAGGCGACGCCGCCGTGCTCGGTGCACGCCTGATGCGCGAAAAGGGCCTGAAGCCACCCGAGAACTGCTCGGCCTGCCATCGTTAGGGAGCCACGCCGATGAATGAACTCGTTCAGATCAACGCTTCCACCCTCACCGGCCGGCGCTACTGGCGCAGTCTGGAAGAGCTGACCGCCACCCCGCCCGTACGCGAGTGGGTGGAACGCGAGTTTCCGGAGCCCGGTTCGCGCCGCACCATCCTCAAGCTGATGGCAGCCGGCTTTGGCCTCGCCGGCCTCACCGCCTGCCGCCGCCCGGTGGAGCACGTCCTGCCGCTCTCACGTGGCGTCGAAGGTTATGTTCCTGGCAAGCCGCTGCACTATGCCACTGTCGTCGAGCACGGCGGCGCGGCCACCGGCTTGATCATCGAAGTTAACGACGGGCGTCCTACCAAGGTTGAAGGTAATCCCCGCCATCCCGCATCGCTCGGCGCCACCACGGCTCAGCAGCAAGCGATGGTCCTGGATATGTACGATCCGGATCGCGCGCGCGAACTCCAGCACGGCCGCGCCCGTTCCAACTGGGCCGAGTTCGACGGCTGGTGGCGGGAGCAGGCCGCGACGCTCGGCGATGGCGCGGGCCTGCGTATTTTATCCGAACGCTCCACCTCGCCCACACTCGCCGCGCTGAAAGCGGACATAGCCAAGCGCTACCCGGCCTCGCGTTGGATTGAGTGGGATTCGGTCAGCGCCGATCAGCCCGTGCTGGGCGCGGAGTTGGCCTTTGGCGAGAAGCTTGTTGCCGAGCCGCTCTACGATCAGGCCGCCGTTGTCTTCGCGCTCGATTGCGATTTTCTCGGTTTGGACTCGACCAATCCGCGCCCTGCCCGCCGTTTCGCCGCTGCGCGCCGCACGGAGCGCAACCGCCTCTACGCCGCCGAATCGAACTTCACCATCACCGGCGCGCAGGCCGATCATCGCCTGCGTGTCCGTGCCTCGGATATTGGCGCGCTCGCTTTGGAACTGGCTGCTGAGTTGGAGAAGCCCGGCACTGCGCGCCGCTTTGTCAGTGTCGCGGCCAAGGATCTGGCCGCGCACAAGGGCGCCGCGCTTGTCGTTGCCGGTCCGCGCCAGCCCGCGGCTGTGCATGCCGTGGTCGCCGCCATCAACCAGATGCTCAACGCGCCGGTGGCCTATCACAAGCCCGCTGCCGCGCCGGCCGGCTCTGTCGCCGATCTCCGCCAACTTGCCGGCGAGTTGCGCGCGGGAACAGTGAAGACGCTTTTTGTTTTGGGCGGGAATCCGCTTTATTCACTCCCGGCCGATCTCGATTTTGCGAACGCCGTCAAAAAGACCACGCTCATCGCGCTTGCTGCCGACGAGAACGAAACCTGGGCCGCCGCCGCGTGGCGCCTGCCGGGCGCGCATCCATTCGAATGTTGGGGCGACGCGCGCGCCATCGACGGCACCGTCTCCATTCAGCAGCCGATGATCCAGCCGCTCTACGGTGGCCGCAGCACGCTCGAAATCTCCGCGCTCATCGCGAGCGTAGACACCATCAAGGGCTACGATCTTGTTCGCCGCACATGGCTCTCGCAGTGGGGCGCCGATGGCGAGAAGCGTTGGCAGAAGTCGCTCTTCGATGGCCTCGTCGAAGGCACTGCCGTCGCGCCCGCCACGCCGCGCATCGACACCGCGAAAGTTTTCGCCACTGCGCGCCAGACGCTGAAGCCCGCGCCCGCCGGCCTTGAGGTGGTCTTCTATCCCTCCAGCAGCACGTACGACGGCCGTTTCGCGAACAATGCCTGGCTGCAGGAAGCGCCAGACCCGATGACGAAGATCGTCTGGGACAACGCCGCGCTCGTCAGCTCCGCCACGGCCAAGCGGCTCGGCGCCGCCACGGGCGACATGCTGGAGCTGGTTGCGCAGGGCCGCAAAATCCAGGTGCCGGCGCTCATTCAGCCGGGCCATGCGGACGACTCCATCTCGCTCGCGCTCGGCTATGGCCGCGCCGCCTGTGGCCGCGTCGGCCGCGGCGTTGGTCATCGTGTCGAGGGCCTGCGCACCACCGCCGGCTATCATTTCACGGCCGCCGGTGCGCGCAAGACCGGCGCCACGTACAAGCTGGTGGCCACGCAGGAGCACCATACTCTGGTCGAGCCCATCACCGGCGCCAGGCGTAACGACATTGTCGTTGAAATGACGCCCGGCCAGACGCGCGAACACGAGGCCCAGCCTCATTCAGATCTCTTCGCCGGGCACGACTACTCACGTGGCAACCAATGGGCCATGGCCGTCGACCTCAACGCCTGCACTGGCTGCAATGCCTGCCTGGTGGCCTGTGTCGCTGAAAATAACATCCCCGTTGTCGGCAAGGATGAAGTGGATCGCGGCCGCGAGATGCACTGGATCCGTCTGGACCGCTACTTCACCGGCGATGAGCACGACCCGCAGGCCGTCGTCCAGCCCATGGCCTGCCAGCAGTGTGAGAAGGCGCCGTGCGAATCCGTCTGCCCTGTCGCCGCCACCACGCACAGCCCGGAGGGGCTGAACGAGATGGTGTACAACCGCTGCGTCGGCACGCGCTACTGCGCCAATAACTGTCCCTACAAGGTGCGGCGTTTCAACTTTTTCGAATGGAACAAGGACGTCACCGCGACGCAGGCCATGGTCTTCAACCCTGACGTCACCGTTCGTATGCGCGGCGTCATGGAGAAGTGCAACTACTGCGTGCAGCGCATTGAAGAGAAGCGCACGCTCTCGAAGAGCGAAGGCCGCCGCCCCATCCGCGATCTTGAGGTGCTCACCGCCTGCCAGCAGGCGTGCCCATCCGAAGCCATCGTCTTCGGCAACGTCAACGATCCGTCCAGCCGCGTCGCCGCAGCCAAACGCAGCCCGCGCAACTACGTCGTGATCGAAGAGCTCAACACACAGCCGCGCACCACCTATCTGGCGCGGTTGCGCAATCCCAATCCGGAGCTGGCATAAACAATGGCCGATATCGCATTCGACCCCAGGATGGAGCTCAACCCACCGCTAGTGCAGGGTGAGGCCACCTATTCGGCGCTGAACGACCAGATTGGCCGTATCACCGAGACCAAGCCCCCCAAGCCCTGGTACATCGCCATGGGCGTGGCCATTCCGCTGGCCATGCTGCTGGTCGGTTGTCTCGCCTATCTTGTGGCCAACGGCATCGGCGTGTGGGGCAACAACTCGCCGGTGGGCTGGGGCTCGTTCATCATCACCTTCGTCTTCTGGATCGGCATCGGCCATGCCGGTACGCTGATCTCCGCCATCCTCTTTCTCTTCCGCCAGAAGTGGCGCACCTCCATCAATCGCGCCGCTGAGGCAATGACGCTGTTTGCCGTCGCCTGCGCCGGCATCTATCCGCTCTTCCACACGGGCCGCCCGTGGCGCGCTGCCTACTGGCTGTTCCCGATACCGAACGAGCAGCTCTCACTCTGGCAGAATTTCCGCAGCCCGTTGATGTGGGACGTCTTCGCCGTATCCACCTACGCCACCGTCTCCGCGCTGTTCTGGTTTGTCGGTCTGGTGCCGGATCTGGCGTCGTTGCGCGATCGCGCTAAAACAAAACCGCGTCGCATTGTTTTTGGCCTGTTGAGCCTCGGTTGGCGCGGCTCGGCCACGCAATGGCGCCACTATGAGCTCGCTTATCTGATCCTGGCCGGCCTCTCCACGCCGCTGGTGCTCTCGGTGCACTCCATCGTTTCGTTCGATTTCGCCACGTCCGTCATGCCCGGCTGGCACACGACGATCTTCCCGCCCTACTTCGTCGCCGGTGCCGTCTTCTCGGGCTTCGCCATGGTCATCACGCTGATGTCGCTGGCCCGCTGGATCTACGGCCTGGAAAACCTGATCACGATCAAGCACCTCGAAAACATGTGCAAGGTGATCCTGGCCACCGGCACCATCGTCGGCTTCGCCTACGGCACGGAGTTCTTCATCGCCTGGTACAGCGGCAACCAGTACGAACGCTTCATCTTCCTCAACCGCGCCTTCGGCCCTTACGCCTGGGCCTACTGGACGATGATCTGCTGCAACGTCATCTCGCCGCAGTTCTTCTGGTTTAAGCGCGTGCGCACCTCCATCCCAGCCATGTTCGTGTTGTCCATCTTCATCAACATCGGCATGTGGTTCGAGCGCTTCGTCATCATCGCCACGTCGCTGCACCGCGACTTCCTGCCCGCCTCGTGGGGCTACTTCCGCCCCACCTGGGTCGACATCGGGACGTTCGTCGGCACCATGGGCCTGTTCCTTACGCTGTTCCTGTTGTTCCTGCGCTTCCTGCCGGCCATCGCCATCAGCGAAGTGAAGGGCGTGCTGCACCACCAGATTCATGCCAAACAAGGAGGGGCGCACTAGATGCTCGACGCTCTTCTCACTCGTCTCGGCGTCGCGGGCTACGAGCCGCCCGGTGCGCTGCCGCGCTATTGGGCCGCCGTGGCTGAATTCGAAACGCCCGAGTTGCTCCTGCGCGCCGTCCGCACCGCACGCGCCGCCGGCTACCAGAAGCTCGAAGCCTTTTCGCCGTTTCCCATCCACGGCATCGACGAAGCATTGGGCGAGTCGCGCTCACCGCTTGGCCGCATCGTGCTTTGCGCGGCTCTCATCGGAATGATGGCCGCCATCCTGTTGCAGTGGTGGACCGGCGCCGTCGATTACAAGCTGGTTATCGCAGGCAAACCGCTGTTTGCCCTTGAGCCGTCCATTCCCATCATCTTTGAACTCAGCGTGCTGTTCGGCGCATTTGGCGCCGTGTTCGGCATGTTCCATCTCAACCGCCTGCCCACCTACAGCCACCCGTTTTTCAGCTACTCGCATGCGGAAGGCGCCAGCAACAATCGTTTCTTGCTGGCCATTGAAGCGGCCGACAACAATTTCGACGCCAGCCAGGCCGTGCGTCTGCTCACCGCCGCCGGTGGTGCTCACGTGGAGGCTGTCGAACGATGAAACACCGCCTCCAGTTACTTGCTGCCGCCACGCTGCTTCTGGCTGGCTGCTCCAATTTTCCGTCGCGTGATCCACAAGTCTGGTTCTGGTCCGACATGAAGCACCAGTTGAAGTACAAAGCGCAGTCGTCCAGCCCCTTGTTTGCCGATGGCCGCTCCAGCCGGGCGCCGGTGGCCGGCACGGTTGCGCAGGAGACCTACCGGCCGGACACGGCCTACTCTACCGGCATCGGGGCCGACGGCAATTACGTCGCGCTCAACCCAGAGCCTGTCAATCGTGCGGCGCTCGAACGCGGCCGCGCGCAGTTCGATGTCTATTGCGCCGCCTGTCACGATCGCACTGGCTCCGGCCGCGGCATTGTGCCGGCGCGCTCCGGCTGGCTGGCCGGCAATCTGCATGACGACCGCATCGTCAACATGGTCGATGGTGAGCTCTTCCATGTCGCCACCAACGGCCGCCGCACCATGCCCGGCTACCGCTTCCAGATCAGTGAGCGCGACCGCTGGGCCATCGTCGCCTATCTGCGCGCCTTGCAGCGCTCCTGGCGCTCCACGCTCGACGATGTTCCGGCCGAACTCAAGGCCAGTGTGAGGTAACCCCTATGACGCAGCCATCCACCGTCTACACACTCTCGGCCGCGCATTGGAACACGGTGCGCAACTCCATCGCGCTGGTGGCGCTGGCCAGTTGGGCCGCGCTCGCCGTTGGATTTGCGCTCGACGCGCGTCAGGCGCATTTCTCTTACCTTGTCGCCTTTGCCTATTTTGTTTCGCTCTCTCTCGGTGCGCTGTTCTACGTCATGGTGCAGCACCTCACCGGGTCGGCCTGGAGCGTCACCGTGCGCCGTTTGATGGAAAACATCATGCGCACCATCCCGCTGGCCGCGCTGCTGGTTATCCCGGTGATCTTTGGTGTACACGCCACTTACGAGTGGAGCCACGCCACGGCCGCGCACGACGCTCTGCTCGTCAAGAAGCTGGCTTATCTGAATCCGCAGTGGTTCGCCATCCGCGCCTTCATCGCCATCGGCCTCTGGAGTATTCTTGCGCTGCGGCTCTACGCGCTGTCGCGCCGGCAGGATTTGACGCGTTCGTTGAGCGAAACACGCTCGGCCGTGCGTTGGAGCGCGCCCGGCATGGTGGTGCTGTTCCTCACCGCCTCGCTGGCCAGCTTCGACTGGATCATGTCGCTCGACCCGCACTGGTGGTCCACCATGTTCGGCGTCTACTTCCTATCGGGCGGCGGCGTCGCCTTCATGGCCGCGCTCATTGCCATCACGCTGGGGCTTCGCAAGGCCGGCTATCTTGCCGAGGTTATCCGCGAGGAGCACTACCATGATCTCGGCAAGTGGCTCTTTGCGCTGACTGTCTTCTGGGCCTACATCGCCTTTTCGCAGTACATGCTCATCTGGTACGGCAACCTGCCGGAAGAGACGGTCTGGTTCCAGCGCCGTCTGGCTGGTTCGTGGTGGTGGTGGCGGCCCGCGCTGGCCGTCGGCCACTTCGCGCTGCCGTTCATCTTGCTGTTGCCGCGCGCTTCCAAACGTAACTTCCTATTGCTGGGCACGCTCGCTGGCTGGCTGCTGTTCATGCACTACTGCGACCTCTACTGGCAGGTGATGCCCGTGCTGCACGGCGCTGGCTTCGCGCCGCATTGGCTGGACGCGGTAGCATGGCTCGCCACCGGCAGCCTCTATGCGCTGGTCTTTTGGACCGGGCTGAAAGAGCGGCCTCTGATACCGCTGGGCGATCCGCGCCTGAACGAATGCCTGGCTTTTAATAACGCCTGAACGGGGAAGGGAACTGACGCATGAGCACCGTTGACTACGATCGCCGTGAAGCCCGCCCCGGTCTTATCGCCCTGGCCTCGGCGTCTGTGCTGGGACTGCTGGTGGTGATGATCATCGGCATCTATTGGCTCTACATGACCGCCTACGAAAAGGTGGATCAGGAGGTCTATGCCGGAGCCCCATCGCGTGAGTTGCAGGCCATCCACGATCGTGAAGAACAGAATCTTCATCGCTACAGTTTCATCGATAAGGATAAGGGCTTGGTTCGTGTACCTGTGGAGCGCGCCATGGAACTGGTTGAACGCGACGCGGCCGCAGGTAAGCCAGCCTACAACTTGAAGACCTATGCCGCGAAGCCGGAGCCGCTGGGTGGCGCGGCCGGCGCCGTGAAGTGAGACAACAATGAAGCTCGCACTCGCACTGGCAGTACTGGCCTCGCTCGGTCTCGTCGCGCAAACGCGCGACGAGAAGACGCCGCGCGAGCTGGAGGGCGTTGGCATTGTCGAACACCTTGGCCAGAAGGTCGACCTGAACCTCGAGTTCACCGGTACGGACGGCTACCCGCACCGCCTTGCCGAGTACTTCCACCGGGGGCGCCCGGTGATTCTCAATCTCGTCTATTACTCCTGTCCAATGCTCTGCAATCTGGTGCTGAACGGACAGACTGAAGCGCTGCGTCAGGTGAACGGCGTCATCGGCAAGGACTTCGACGTAGTCACGATTTCTTTTGATCCAACCGAAAACTACGGTTTGGCCAAGAACAAGCGCGCGGCCTACGTCGAAAGCTATGGCCGTGAGGCCGCCGGCTGGCGCTTTTTCGCCGATCGTGACGGCAACGCCGCGCGGCTGGCCCATCAGGTAGGCTTCGGCTACCGCATGGATCCGGTCACCGGACAATACGCCCATTCGACGGCTATCTTCGTGCTTTCGCCGGAGGGCAAGATCTGCCGCTATCTGTATGGCGTGCGCTTCAAGCCGCTGGACTTGCGCCTGGCATTGGCTGAGGCCGCGGGCGAGCGCGCCACGGCTGGCGAAAAGATCGTTCTCTACTGCTTTCACTACGACCCCGTCGCGCGCAGTTACGTGCCTTTCGCCATGAATCTGATGCGCGCCGGTGGCGCGTTAGCCCTGCTGGTGATGGTTCTCCTTCTGGTGGGTCTGTGGCGCCATGAGCGGCATCCAAACTTGGTGGCTGTTAAATGAACTGGTTTCGCGACTTTCTGCTGCCCCAGAGCGGGGCGACACAGGCCGGAGAGGTGGATGGACTCTTTATGTTCATCATCCTCCTCACCATCTTTTTCTTCTTCTTTAACGGCGCTCTGATCCTCTACGCCGTGCGGCGCTGGCGCCGGCGTTCGGACTCCGACGTGACCCCGCACATCACGCACGACACGCGGCTGGAACTGACCTGGAGCCTGATTCCGCTGGTTGTTGTCATGCTGATCTTCTTCTGGGGCTTCAAGGGTTATCTGCGCGCCTGGGTGGCGCCGAACGAGGCCATGGAGATTGTCGTCACGGGCAAGAAGTGGGTATGGGAGTTTGAATACCCCGACGGCACGCGAACGCTGAACGACCTGCACGTGCCCATCAACCGGCCGGTGAAACTGGTGATGCACAGCGAAGATGTGATCCACAGCTTCTACGTGCCCGGCTTCCGGTTGAAACGCGATGTCATCCCGGGCCGCTACACGGAGTTGTGGTTCACCGCCACCCGGCCCGGTGTCGAGCAGGTGTTCTGCGCCGAGTACTGCGGCAAGGGCCATTCCGACATGCTGGCGCGCATCTTCGTCGACACGCCCGAGCAGTACGAGACGTTTTTGAAAGAAGGCGACGAGCAGGTGCGCCAGATGCCTCTGGCAGAGCTCGGCAAGCTGGTTTACGAGAACAAGGGCTGCGCCACGTGCCACTCGCTGGACGGAGCACGCGGCCAGGGGCCGTCGTGGAAAGGCATCTGGGGCAAGACGCATCGCGGCGCCGATGGCAAGGACTACGTCGTGGACTCCAACTACATCCGCCAGTCCATCCTTCAGCCGCAGGCCGTCGTGGTGCAGGGCTACGAGCCGATCATGCCCACTTTCCAGGGGCTGCTGCGGGAACGCGAGATTGCGGCGTTGATCGAGTTCATCAAGGCGCAGAAGTAGGAAGAGGGAAGCGGGATGCACGAAGAGACGGGCGATTATCTGACAAATCCAAAGGGCCTCTGGAGCTGGCTCACGACGGTGGACCACAAGCGCATCGGCTTGATGTACATGTGGTCCGTCATGCTCTTCTTCCTGGTGGGTGGCATGCTGGCACTGGTCATCCGGCTGGAGCTGCTCACCCCGCGCCAGACCATCATTACGGCCGAAACCTACAACCGCGTGTTCACACTGCACGGCGCCATCATGACCTTCATGGTGATCATCCCGGCCATTCCGGCGGCGCTGGGCAACTTCGCATTGCCGTTGATGGTGGGCGCCCGGGACGTTGCGTTTCCAAAGCTGAATCTGGCCAGCCTGTATGTCTACTGGATTGGCGCGGCCATGGCGGTGTCCACGCTCCTGATCGGCGGCGTCGATACGGGCTGGACTTTCTACACGCCTTATTCGACCACTACCGGCGGCGGCGTGACGATGATGGTGCTGGCCGCGTTTGTGCTGGGCTTCAGTTCCATCTTTACCGGTGTCAACTTCATCGCCACCATCCACAAGCTGCGCGCTCCCGGCATGGGTTGGTTTGAGCTGCCGCTGTTTGCCTGGGGCATGTATTCGACGGCGCTGATCCAGATCCTGGCCACGCCGGTGTTGGGCATCACGCTGCTGCTGATTGTGATGGAACGCGTCTGGGGCATCGGTATCTTCGACCCGCAACTGGGCGGCGATCCGGTGCTGTTCCAGCACTTCTTCTGGTTCTACTCGCACCCGGCGGTCTACATCATGATCCTGCCGGCCATGGCGGTGATCAGTGAAGTGATTCCGACGTTTTCCCGCAAGACCATCTTCGGCTACAAAGCCATTGCGTTCAGCTCGGTCACCATCGCGCTGCTGGGCTTCTTCGTCTGGGCGCATCACATGTTCGTCGCCGGCATGAGCTTGTTCGCCGGCGCCATCTTCAGCTTCCTCACCTTCTTCATCGCCATCCCGTCGGCCATTAAGGTGTTCAACTGGATCGCCACTATGTGGCGCGGTTCCATCGCGCTGGATGCGCCGATGCTCTACGCGCTGAGCTTCCTGCTGATCTTCACCATCGGCGGGCTAACCGGGCTGTTTCTGGCCTCGCTTTCCACCGACGTGCATTTGCACGACACCTACTTCGTCGTCTCGCACTTCCATTACGTGATGGCCGGCTCGAACCTGATCGCGTTCCTGGCCGGCATCCATTACTGGTGGCCGAAGATGTATGGCCGTATGTACAACACCCGTCTGGCCGCGATCGGCTGTGCCTTGATCTTTATCGGTTTCAATGCCACCTTCCTGCCGCAGTTCGTGCTGGGCAGCCGCGGCATGCCGCGGCGCTATTACAACTACCTGCCTCAATTTCAGTCGCTGCACGTGGCCTCCACCGTGGGCAGTTGGATTCTGGCCGCTGGCCTGTTCCTGACGCTGGCCTACCTGCTGGCCAGCCTCCGCCAGCCGAAGACCGCGACGGCCAATCCGTGGGGCGGCCGGACGATGGAATGGGAGACGGCATCGCCACCGACGACGCACAACTTTGCCGAGCAGCCCGTGCTGAAGCATGGTCCGTACGACTATCGCCCGGCGGCGGCCGAAGAGGTTCACGTATGAGCACCGCCGTTCAAAAACAGGAATCGCCCTTTCTGCTGCACCACTACCGTGAGATGGGGCAGCAGTTCGAGGCGGCCAAGATTGGCATGTGGCTGTTCCTGGTCACCGAAGTGTTGCTGTTTGGCGGCCTGTTTGTCGGCTACGGCATCATGCACGCCAAGCATCCGGAGGCGTTTGTCGCCGCGCACCATCATCTGAACCGCGTGCTGGGCGCGACGAACACTGTAGTGCTACTGCTTTCCAGCTTCACGATGGTGTTAAGTGTCTGGGCCGCGCAGACGTCGCGGCGCAAGCTGCTGATCCTGTTCCTGGTGCTGACGCTGCTGCTGGCTTGCGCCTTCCTGGGGGTGAAGTACTTCGAGTACAGCCACAAGTTTCACGAGGGGCTGCTGCCGGGCAAGTACTACTCGCACCAGGGCGACACGGTGCCGGGCCAGTTCATGTTCTTCAGCTTCTACTTCATGATGACGGGGCTGCACGGCATTCACGTCATTCTGGGTATGGCGGCGATTGTCTGGGTGCTTGCGCGCACCCTGCGCGGCGACTTCTCGGCCCAGTATTACGCTCCGGTGGACATCACAGGACTGTACTGGCACCTGGTGGACCTGATCTGGATCTACCTGTTTCCGTTGATGTACCTGATCCGTTGAGGAGCGAATGCGATGAGCGATACGACACACGCTGTTACGGGACCAAAAACATACGGCGCGGTGCTGGCGGCATTGCTGGTGCTGACGGTGATCACGGTGGGGGCCAGCTACATCGACTTCGGATCGATGAACACCGTCGTCGCCCTGGTGATCGCTACGCTGAAGGCATCGCTGGTGGCGTTGTTCTTCATGCACCTGCGGCACGACAAATTCAACGCGATTATCTTTTGCGGTGGGCTGCTATTTCTGGGCGTGTTCCTGATTTGGACGCTGTTCGACATCTCGAACCGCGTGCCAGTCTACCCGACGAATCTGAGCGCGCCAGTCCAAGAGTTTCCAGGAGCGCCGCTGAATGGTCCGGTGAAGCCGACAACGGGGCAGCCGGTGGGGAACGCGGCAAGGTGAAGCATCTCTAGCTGATTCCGCCAGGTGTCGAGTCTCACGCGACTTGCATGGCGATGCTGTAGGACAGCTCCGCCTGTGCGCCGCCGCGGTAGGAACCCGAAACCGGTGCTGCGAGCAGCGGATCGGCTGCCGCCGCAACGGCAACATGTGAGGTGGCGACGGCCAACCCCTGCGAGGGATCGTACCCCCGCCAGCCCCCGCCCGGCAGATAGACCTCGGCCCAGGCGTGCATGTGAGCCCGTTCCTGTAACGAGGCTTCCTGTTCATATCCGCTGACGAACCGCGCGGCGAGACCCTGCACGCGGCATGCCTCACAGAATAGGACAGCCAGATCGCGGCACGTTCCGGCGCGGCTGGAGAGCGTCGCGTCCACCAGTTCTGGGGGGCCCTCCTCCCGGACGGTATGCGCGAAATCCTCGAACAACGCCCTGTTCAAGCACCACAGAAACGCCAGCACGTCCGACGCGGCATCACCCTTTGCACGGGAATAGTCCGCCACGGCGGCTGATGCCTGCCAAGGCGTTTGATACGGCGTAAGAGTGGTTATATCGTGACTGGACGAGCCGAGCACGAAGTCGAACGGATTCTCCCGCAAGGTCTCCACTTCGAAGGAACTTGTTACCGATAGCCGGTCCGCTGGCGCGTGGAACCATGCGTTGAGCACCACGTTGCCGTCCTGGTCCAGGCACCACGACTGCCCAGCGGGAGTGGGATCGATGTCGATGGCATAATGAACCAGCCTCTGCGTGGCGTCGGACCGCGGCCGCAGCCGGAATGTCTGGGGTTCCAGCAGCACCGGCGTGCCGTAACGGTAAAGCGTCGAGTGGACAACCGAGATGCGCATCAAGGTCCGGTTTCGTCGTGCGTGAGCCGGGAGAACGCGGCTTCAATCCATTCAGCCGGTAGATCGTGGACGCTTTGCCGCATACGGTCCTGCCACCACTGGGAAATGGAGGCAAAATCCTCGCGCGTGTAGCGCCGCTCGGTCATGACATAACTGCCGCGCGGATAGAGGATAACGTCCATCGGGAAATCAACGTCGGCGGCGCAAAGGCGCGTGGAATCGAAGGCCAGCAACCCGACCTTGAACGCATACAACATGGTGTCGGCGCGCGTGAGCGAGCGCTCCAGAATCGGCTTGCCGAATCCGGAAGCCCCAATGATCTGATATGGCGTGTCGGGGCCGATCTCCACCCAGTTGCCTTCCGGGTACACCAGGAAAAGCCGGTGCGCCGAATCGCCTGCCATCTGGCCGCCGATGAGTGAAAAGGCATTGAATCGCAGGTCTGAATTCTTGAGCGCCGGCCCGTCTTCAGCGGCCACGCGGCGCACTTGGCTCGCATAGAGGTTGACAACTTTGTATAGGCGTTCGCGCGCGTCCAGGTCTTTGGCAAACGCCTCTTCGAAGTAGAGCAGGATCTTGTCGCGTGCCGACCGCAAGCCGGAGGTCAGGACGAAAAACGCGAACCCTGGTCCCTGATAGCAGGCCGTCTTCTTAGCGACAAGGCATTCGTTACCCGCCACCACGCGCGTGTCCGCAATGGCGACCAGCCCCTCGTCCACACTGATTCCCAGGCAGAATGTCATAGGGTTGGGCTCAAGCGTTGCCGCGCGCATTCAGCGTCGGGCGCTGGGCGAAGAAATCGTTGAAGATGCACTCATCGATTGTATTCATTTTGCTCTGCAGGTTGTCCATGAACTCGTGCAAGCCGCACTGGAAGACCGTTTCCAGCTGCGCGTAGTCGAGCTCGGAGCGCAGTAGGCCGAGCCGTTGCTCGGCGCTGCAGGAGAAGGCGTCCAAGCGTGCGCCGGTGATGGCGTGCAGCGACGCGTTGGCCACGCCGATACAGTAACGCACGGCGCGCGGGAACTCGCCATCGAGCACCAGGAAGCGCACAATGCGGTCCGGCGCAATGCGCCCATACCGCTTGCGGTACATCTCAAAGCCGCTGACTGAGCGCAGCACGGCGCTCCACTGGATGTCGTCGTAGGGCGTGCCCACGTCGCTCACCGACGGCAGCAGGATGAAGTACTTGACGTCGAGGATACGCGTGGTTTTGTCGGCGCGTTCCAGGCTCGACCCCAGGCGGATGAAGTGCCACGCCTCGTTGTGGCTCATGGTGCCGTGCGTGATCCCTTGGAAGAGATGGCAGGCCATGCGGATGTCGTGGCAGAATTGCGGCAGCGATTCGGGCAGCCCTTCGCGGCTCTGCGCCGTCACCTTGTGATAAAGGCTGTTGACCATCTCCCACATCTCCGAAGAGATGGTCTCGCGAACCGTGCGGGCGTTTTCGCGCGCGGCCGCCACGCAGGACAGAATTGAATTTGGATTAGACGTGTCGAAAGCGAGAAACTGGACCACATTCTCGCGGCTGGCCAACGAATAACGTTCGGCGAAGGCGGCGTGGTCGCCGGTTGTATCGATGATGGGCTGCCACTGATCACCGTAGTCGAGCGGCAGATCGAGCATGAGCTTGTGGTTCACGTCAATGAACCGGACCACGTTTTCAGCACGCTCGATGTAGCGCCCCAGCCAGTAGACGGAGTCCGCCACGCGGCTGAGCAGAACCTCGGAGTGCGGGTTCAAGTTGATCACAGCGCACCTCCCGTCTCCGGCCGCGACAACACCCAGGTATCCTTACTGCCTCCGCCTTGCGACGAGTTGACCACCAGCGAGCCTTTGCGAATGGCGACGCGCGTCAGCCCGCCGGGCACGACATAGATGTCCTTGCCGCAGAGGACGTAAGGGCGGAGATCGACATGCCGGCCCTCGAAATGGTCGTCCACGATGGTGGGCACGCGGGACAGCGCCAGTGTCGGCTGCGCGATATAGTTACGCGGATTGGCCTGGATGCGGCGGCTGAACTCCTCGCGCTGCTCGGCGGTCGAATGCGGCCCGACCAGCATGCCGTAGCCGCCGGATTCGTTGGCCGCCTTGACCACTAACTGGTCCAGGTGTTCGAGTACATAGGCGCGGTCGGCATCGCGCCAGCAGAGATAGGTGGGCACGTTCGGCAGGATCGGATCCTCACCCTCGTAGTAGCGGATGATTTCCGGGACGTAAGCGTAGATTACCTTGTCGTCGGCAATGCCGTTGCCGGGCGCGTTGGCCAGCCCGACCCGGCCAGCGCGGTAGGCGGCCATCAGACCGGGCACGCCCAGCAGCGAGTCGGCGCGGAAAGCTTCCGGATCCAGAAAATCGTCGTCGATGCGGCGGTAGATGACGTCGACGCGCTCCAGACCCTTGGTGGTGCGCATGTAGACGTTCAGGTTGTCCACAACCAAGTCGCGGCCCTCCACAAGCTGGATCCCCATCTGCTGGGCCAAAAAGCTGTGTTCGAAATAGGCTGAGTTGTAGATGCCCGGCGTGAGCAGCACGACGCGTGGCGTGCCGCCGTGCGACGGGGCAATCGATTCCAGCATTTCAAGCAGGCGGCTGGGGTATTCGGTCACCGGCTGCACGGAGAGTCCTTCGAATACGGCCGGCAGGATGCGTTTCAGTACCTCGCGGTTTTCCAGTACGTAGGAGACGCCCGAGGGCACGCGCAGGTTGTCCTCCAGTACGTAGTAGCGGCCATCACGGTCGCGCACCAGGTCCGTGCCCGTCACGTGGCACCAGATGCGCAACGGCGGATTGAGCCCGTGGCACTGCTTGCGGTAGGAGGCGGCTGACAGGATCAGCTCGGCTGGGATGGCGCCATCCTTCAGAATCTTCTGGTCGTGATAGATATCGTCGATAAAGGCGTTCAGCGCGTGCACGCGCTGCTTCAGCCCACGCTCAATGTGGTCCCATTCGCCGGCCGGGACAATGCGCGGGATCAGGTCGAACGGGAAGATGCGCTCCGAGCCGGCCGAGTCGCCGTAGACGTTGAAAGTGATGCCCATCTGGAAGAGCAGGCGTTCGGCGGCGTGCTTATGGCGCAGAAGTTCACCGTCCGAGAGCGATTCGATGGCTTCCAGGAGCATGCGGGCATGGGGACGAGTGGAGCCATCTCCGTCAAACATCTCGTCATAGAAGCCCTCCGTCTCGTAGCCATCGAAGTGCATACTGTTCCTCCAGGGCTGAAACTCATCTTCGCCCAGGGATTCCACAAAAGGGAATTTGATTCGTTTTATGGGGCCGATCGACGTTTTCGATGGTGGGAGCGCGAATGTCCCAGTTCTTTATGCTCTGATCTCGACAATGTGTTTGCCGGACGTCAGAGCATAGTGAGGCTTCTGGCCGATTAGCTTGCCGTCGAGCATGACGGGGCCATTCACTCCCGTGGGTAGTTCGAGCGTGGCGGAGACATTGGCGGGCAATGTGCATTCGTAACGAATGCCCGCAGCGGTGCGTTGCCAGCCAGACTCGATGACGCCGCGTAGCGTCATGTGCGAAGCGCGGGCGTGAGAGAGAGAATTGACGAAATTGGGCCGCAGCAAAACGCGCGCAAAGCCCGGTGCGCCCGGGTCCGGCTGAAGGCCGGCCAGCCAGAACATCATCCAGGCGCTGACATCACCGAACATGATGTGGTTGTGCGAGCTCCGGCCAAGCCAGTCTTCCCACAGCGTGGTGGCGCCGCGTTTGATCCAGGCGCCCCAGCCGGGCTCCGAGTCCCGGACGATGATTCGGTAGGCCAGGTCGGCGCGTCCGGCGGCGGCCAGAACGCGCGGCACGCTCTTGGCCCCGAGAATTCCAGCGTCGATGTGACCGGCCTGCTCGACGTTGCTGATCAGGCGAGCGACAACGGCCGGGCGGAGGGGCTCCGGTACGAGTTCAAAATCAAGCGCCAGCGAGAGCGCGGTTTGGCTGTCGTCGGCATAAGTGTGACGCGCGGCATCGTAGTAGCGCGACTGGCAGCCGGAGCGAACACGCTCGGCCAACGCGTGATAGCGCGCCACATCGGCCTTGCGGTCCAGCACGGTGGCCATCTGCTCCATTAGGCGGGCATCGTAGAACAGATAGGCCGTGGAGATGAAATCGAGTGGCGCTTTGGTCTTCCACGGCACCCAATCTCCCAGGCCGAGCCCCGGCACGGTGCCGTCTTCCAACTGGCGCGAGGCGAAGTTCTTCACAAAACGATCGAGCAGCGCCCAATGGCGCGCGAGCACACGCTTGTCGCCGCAGTAGTAATAAAGATTCCAAGCGACGACCGGATAGGCGGCGTCCCATGGCGGCGTGATTTCACCGGGCCAGGCTTCGCCATTGCCCCAGCCGCCGTTAGGCACCAGCACGGGCACGCCGCCTTCGGGACGGACTGCGTCGGCAAAGTCGTTCAGCCATTTCGTGTAGAACGGCGCGGAGTGGAAATTCATCAGGCCGGTGTCGGAGGCGAGTTGCGCGTCGCCGGTCCAGCCATTCTTTTCACGCTGCGGACAATCGGTGGGAATGGACTGAGCGTTACTCAAATAGGCGCGGCGCGTTGCGGCCTGGATACGGTTGGCCATGTCGTCGGAGCAGGTGAATTCACCGGCGCTTTCAAAGGCCGTATGGGCGAAGCGCCCGCGGAAGTTCGCGAGCGTGGGGCGGCCCGGCCAGCCGGTGACCTCGACGTATTGGAAACCGTTGTAGGAAAAGCGCTGCTCCCAACGCTCCTCTTTGGCGCCCGAACAGATGTAGTTGTCCTGCTGGAAGGGCTGCGGCGGGACGGTTTTGGCCATGAACTGCGAGATGTTGGAGACGTTCAACATGCCGTCCGCGGCGAGGAGTTCGCCATAGCGCAACGTGATGTCGGCACCGCGCGGGGCGTTTTGCACGTTGATTTCAACATGGCCGGAGCTGTTGCGGCCCATGTCGAGCACAAAGACGCCGGGGCGGGGCTCCGAGATGGACACAGGCGGCCAGCTTTCCGTGACGGCTACGGGAGGGCAGGCGCGTGCGACGAGTCGGCCTCGCGGTCCGGGCATCGCCAGCACCGGGCGCCAGCGGGCATCGTCAAAGCCGGGCGTGCTCCAGCCGGGCATTTCCAGACGCGCGTCGTAGGCCTCGCCGGAATAGATGCCATCGCGCAGGATGGGGCCGGTCGCGGTCTTCCAGCTCTCATCACTGACGACCGTTTCCGTGCGGCCGTCCATGTAGACGAGCGTGAGACGTAGGCGCAGCGCGGGCCGCGCGCGCCAACTGGCCGTGTTGAAGTGCCAGGTGGCGACGTCGTGCACGTCGTACCAGCCGGTGCCGAGAATGGCGCCGAGCGCGTTGGCGCCTGGGTGAATGAGCGAGGTGACGTCGTGCGTGACGTAGAGCACGCGATAGTCGAAGTTGGTGAAGCCGGGCTCCCGCTCGACCGCGCCGCCAAGTTTGTGCCCGTTCAGTTGGAGTTCGGCGTAACCAACGCCGCTGGCCGAGAGGATGGCGCGGCGAACCGCGCCGGAAGCCTTGAACTCGCGCCGCAAATAGGGTGCGGGCTTGGCCTGCGGGGCGCGCTCGGGCTCGCTGCCGGGCATCTTTTCCTGAGTGCCTTCGAGCACAGCGTCGTGGCCGATCCAGAGGCTGGCGCCCCAATCGCTAGCCTTGGGTAGACCGGCGACCCAACTGGCGGGCTCGCTCCAGTCGCTCGCTGCGCCCGTTTCGTCCCAGACTCGCACGCGCCACCAGACGCGCTGGTGCGCCGCAAGCGCGTGGCCGCGATATTCGATTTCAATGGAGTCCGCGCCGGCAATGCGGCCGGAGTTCCAGAGGTCACCTTCGCCGGCGAGAAGGCGCTGGCGGTCCGTCGAAACGAGAATCTGCCAGGCGCTTTGACGCCAGCCGGGGCGAGCGCTTTCAATCGCCCAGCTCAGCCGTGGCGCGGGCTCGTCGATGCCGATGGGGTCGATCAGCGCTTCACAGCGCAAGCCTGTGACGCGGTGCGGCGTCGTGGCGGGCGCGCTGAGTGCAGGCAGTGCCGTGGTGAGCGTAGCGCACTGCAACAGATTGCGGCGGGTGAGGGGAAACGAATGCGGCATCCTGGGAACCTCTTTGCAGACGTTCACCAGATTATCGCGGTGGCGGGGACTCGATGAAGAAGCCGCCTCCGCCGGGCTCAGGAGCCTGAAGCCGGCGGAGGCGGTGGGGATGGGGCGAATGCCACCCCAAAGCTAAAATACGAACCGCAAAGCGAGCTGGATGCTGCGGGCGTTCGACGGGAAATTGCCGCTCCAATTGGCGAATTGCGCATTGGACGGCAACAAGAACGTGCGGCTGGTGATTTGCGATGTTAGCCGGATGGAATTGGTATAGCCGGCCGCGTATTGCGGGTGGTTGAAGGCATTCGACAGATCCGCGCGGACCTCGACGGAGCGCGTCTCGGCCAACGTGAATTTCTTCCCCACCGAGAGATCGCAGTTGGCGATGCCGGGCATCTGGAGCGTGTTACGTCCGCCGGTGGCCAGGGCGCCCGTGGCGGCGCGGATGTAGCGCGCGGTTGGATCGGTGGCGAGATACGCGACAACGGCGCCGGAGGAGTTGCGGAGTGAAGTGACATCGCTGCCGCGGTTGGCGTCACCGGCGGGATTGATGACGTTGCGGTCGCCGGCGGAGTCGCCGTCTAGATTGGTGTCCCCGCCACTCTGCGGCGTGACCAGTTCGCCGGTCTCTGCCATGACTGTGGCGACGATGCGCCAATTGCCCAACAGATTGCGTCCGGCCCAGGAGCTCGACTGGGAGAACCAAGTGGGCTCCCAGAGAGCATTGAGCGTGAAGCGCTGGCGGCGGTCAAGTGCGGAGCTGGACCGTTCGGGCCGCAGGTTGCGGAAGTCCTGCGGACGGCGCGGCGTGAGCAGGGTGGAGAAGTGTGTGGCCGTCGAGTCGTCGATGTTATGGCTCCACGTGTAGGCGGCAACCATTTGCAGGCCACGCGAGAAGCGGCGGTTCAGTTGCAGCGCCAGACCGTGATAGGTGGAGTTGCCCCAGGGCATGAAACCGACGATGTTGGCGCCATTGAAGCCGGCAGCCTCGTAGCGCGGCTCGAAAGTATCAATGGCCTGAAGCTGAGGCAGGGTCCATTTCAGGGAGTCGAGCTGCGACTGGCTGGGGGCGGAGAGGTAAGTGGGTAGATAGCGGTCGGAGTTGACGGCGGACATGCGGTTGAGACGGTTTTGAACCAGTAGGTGGACGCCGCGCGTGCCAAGGTAGCGGGCCTCGAAGGTGTAGTTGTTCATGAAGACGCGCTGGACGCCGACGTTCCACTGAATGGAGTAGGGCAGCACCTGGTCGGGCAGGTAGCTGGAAGAGGCGGAGCGGGCCTCGGCTTGGGTGAGATCGCCGCCGCCTGCCAGACTGCCGGGCTTGATGCCGCCGTTCGCCATGAAAGGCTGGCGGAAGATGTCGGGGTAGTTGCCGGCGTCGTAGGTGGAGCTCAACTGCGGCGGGTAGGCGGTGGAGCCGACATTGTCGAAGATAACGTCGTACGACATGCCGAAACCGGCGCGGATGGAAGTGCGTCCGCTGGAGCCGGGTGACCAGGCAACGCCGATGCGCGGCGCGAAGTTCTTGTTGGCGGTTTGCGGAGCGTGGAAGCTGATCAGGCCGGGCACGTCGGCGATGGTGTTCAGTTCCTGCCAAGTCATGCCCAGCGGGACGGTGGTGCGCTCCCAGCGCAGGCCAAGGTTGATTGTCAGGTTGGGACGCAGGCGCCAGTTGTCGTTGGCATAGAGATAAGTGGCCCACTGGTTGCCGTAGTAGGAGGTGGAGCCGAGATTGCGCTGGGCCTGATCGTCGGGGACGATGTCGTTCAGGTAGCCCTCCAGGTAGCCCCAATCGTAGTCGCCACGCTCGCGCTGAATGAAGTGCTGCGGCGAGATGACATTGCGCCCGTCGAAGCCGACTTTGAAGGTGTGGCGGCCGCGCGTCCAGTTCAGGTTTTCGACCAGCTGATACGTGTTCTGCACGGTGTACTGTGGGGCGTTGGGATTGGGCCCGATTTGGATGCCTAGGTCGTTGTCGATTTGGATATTGGGGAAGACATCGAGGTTGGGAAACGAAAGCCCGGCCGGCATGTCGACGAACTGGCTGTAGCGGTTGTAGGCGAGTCGCAGTTCATTGGTGAGTGTCGGGCTGAAGGTGTGATAGTGGGCCACCGATGCAAGGTGATACTTCTGCGGCAAGGGGATCCAGAAAGTGGGCAGGTTGGCCGTGTTGTCGAGCGTCGAATTGCGGTTGTAGATGTAGCGTACGCGAAGCTGGTCGGCGGGCGAGATGGTGTAGTCGCCGCTGGTGACGAGAGCGTAGTTGTTGGTGAAGAGCGAGCCGCTGGTGTTTAGAACCCCGATAGGAATGTCGACGCCGTTGACCGGCGTGGAGTCAGAGGCCGTCGACGCAGCCGGCACGTACTGCTTCAGGATCTGATAGTTGGTTTGCGAAATGCCCGGCATCTTGTCGAGCAGGGCGTAGCCGGCGGCCGTAGGTGCATATACGGGCGAGCCAACTGTGTAGGCCTGTCCGAGCGGCGCATATTCGAAATTGGCGAAGTAGAAGAGTTTGTCTTTCTTGATGGGCCCGCCAATGGAGGCTCCCATCTTGTTCTGGTCGAAGCGCGGGTTTTCGCGCATGCCCTGGCGGGCGTATTGTTCGTCAACCGCGTTCAAATTGCGGTTCTGGAAATACTCATAGGCTGAGCCGTGAACCTGATTGCCGCCGCTCCTGATGATGGTGTTGAACTGGCCGCCGGAGGAGTGTCCGAACTCGGCGCCCACCTGGTTTTGCAGCAACGTGAACTCGGCGGTGGCTTCCGTGGGAACGTAAACCAGCGGGCCGGTGATGGACTTGTTGTTGTTGTCGACGCCTTCCACCATGAAGTTGTTGTTCATGGGGCGCTGGCCGCCGACCGATGGCCCCGTGCCCTGTCCGACACCGCCGTTCGAGGTGACGCCGGCGCTAAGCAGCGCGAGATTCAGGGCGCCAAACAGACTGTTCGAATTCTCGATGATGGGCAGATTGACGGCTTGGCGCGAATCAAAATTGGTTTGCAGTTGAGCTGTCGTGGTGTCGATCACGACGCCGGCCTCGGACACCTCCACGGTGGTGGCTACCTTGCTGAGATCGAGGTGGACAATGATGCTGGCGGTCTTGCTGAGCTCGATCTGAATGCCGCGCACGGTGGTGGCGGCGAAGCCTTCGGCTGAGGCGCGTAGCGTGTACTGTCCGGCGGGGATGTTGTTGAAGCGGTACTGTCCCTCGGCGCTGGAAACCGTGGAAGTGCGGATGCCAGTGGCGGTGTTCTCAATCTCAATCTTCGTGTTGGGGATAAAGGATCCGGTGGCGTCCATGACGGATCCAACGAGGTTGGCGTCGTTGGTCTGGCCGAAAGCGGCGGCGGTGATGACGGCCCCGATGAAGATAGATA
>CAYZIX010000027.1:0-35686 GCA_964478395.1 uncultured Candidatus Solibacter sp. | reverse complement strand
ACGAGCGCACGTCGTTTGCAGCGCTGGTGGAGAATGTGGCGAAGCGCTACGGGCTGACCATCAAAGTGGACGGACATCCGCAATCGGGCGGATACTTCCGCTCCGACCACTACTCGTTCGCCCGTGTGGGGGTGCCAGCGTTCTCCATCAACATGGGATCCGACTACGAAGGCAAGCCGGAAGGCTATGCAGCGGAGAGAGGAAAGCTGGCGGGATCGCGTTACCACCAGCCTTCGGATGAATACGACGAAAGCTGGGACTGCTCCGGCATGGAGCAGTTTGCGCGCTTCGGCTTCGCGCTGGGATTGGATATCGCCAACCTGGAGAAGATCCCGGCGCGCGTGGACGCGCGTTAGGCGACGCGGTCCGGCCGGGCGATTGACGAATTGTCTATTGCGCTCTGACCCAATGCAGCCACGCAGCGGCCGTTCACCTGGACGTCCAGGGCCATACCGGCTCTAATCAGCGCACGGTGAATTTTCCGGGCAGCCCGGGCACACGGCACGGCGTCACGCCAGGGGGTAAAGAGGCGCCGTGCATCTTCGAGCGAATCGAACTGCAAGACAATGCGGTCTCCGCACGATTCGGATTGCGGAACGTTCATTCGAGCGAGTCTCCCTGGCGCAACTATCGGCGGGCAGGGGCCGCGTGTTTAGGGTGGAGTGCTTAGGCCCCTAAGCGCATCAGGAAGAAGAGCGCCGTCAGGAAGCTGGCCGCACCGGCGCCCCACAGCAGCGCCTCGCGGCGGCCGGCGCCGGGCGGCGCGGAATCAGTCCGCAGCGCAGGCAGCAAATTCCCTCGCATCCCAAGCAGAAGGCTATCGGCATCCAACCGTACTTTCACGATCATCGCGTCGTCACTCTCTAACGGACGTATCGGCACGGCGCGCCATTGTGATAAAGTCCGTTCTTCGAGTCATGAAATTGAATTCCACCCTCGTCAAGTCCACACTTGTCGCCGCGCTGGGCGGCCTGCTTTTCGGTTTCGACACCGTCGTCATCGCCGGCGCCAACGAGGCGCTGAAGTTGATTTATCAACTCACGCCGCTGCTACAAGGCATCACCGTGGCTGCGGCAATTGTCGGCACAGCGCTGGGTGCGGCCGCCGCCGGCTGGCCCGCGGACCGGCTGGGACGGAGGCAGTCACTGTTTGTGCTGGCGCTGCTCTACCTGGCCACGGCGCTGGGCTGCGCGCTGGCCTGGGACTGGAATTCGTTCCTGTTCTTCCGCTTCATCAGCGGATTGGCCATCGGCGGCAGTTCAGTGATCGGGCCGATGTACATTGCCGAGATTGCGCCCGCGAAGGCGCGCGGCCGGCTGGTGGGAATGTTCCAGTTCAACATCGTTTTCGGCGTGCTGGTGGCGTATCTGTCGAACTACCTGCTGGGGCTGAGTGGGCTGGGCGGCGCGGAGTGGCGCTGGAAGCTGGGCGTGGCGGCAGTGCCGGCGGCTGCGTTTTTCCTGATGTTGTTCACGATTCCCGAGTCGCCGCGCTGGCTGGCCAAGCGCGGGCGGCTGGACGAAGCCCGGAAGGTGCTGGATGAGACCGGCGAGGAGAGTGTGGACGGCGCGATGAGCGAGATTGTGGCGTCGCTCGATTCGAGCCACGGCGGCGCCAGCGAGTCGCTCTTCCGCTGGAAATACCGGCTGCCGATCTTCCTGGCTATTTCGATTGCGATGTTCAACCAGTTGAGCGGCATCAACGCAATCCTCTATTACCTGAACACGATCTTCCAGGGCGCTGGCTTTTCAAAGTCGTCGGGCGAGCTACAGGCCGTGGCCGTGGGGCTGTCGAATTTCGTGGCCACCATCATTGCCATGTCTGTGATCGACCTGATTGGCCGCAAGACGATGCTGCTGATCGGCAGCGTGGGTACGGCAGCGGCAATGGCGGGCGTATCATGGGTGTTCGCAGCCGGCACGCATCAGGAGATGCTGGTGTGGCTGCTGATGGCGTTTATCGGATTCTTTGCCTTCTCTCAAGGCGCGGTGATCTGGGTGTATCTGAGCGAAATCTTCCCGACACGGGTGCGCGCCAATGGTCAAAGCCTGGGCAGCTTCACGCACTGGGCGATGAACGCGCTGATTTCGCTGATCTTCCCGATGATTGCGGCGCATTCCAAGGCGGCGCCGTTTGGCGTGTTCTCGGCCATGATGCTGTTGCAGTTTGTGGTGGTAGCGGCGATGTTCCCCGAAACGAAGGGGCACACGCTTGAAGAGATGCAGCATAAACTGGGCATCGAATAACAGACGCCGGACAGGGTTTTCAACGCGCCCGCGCGGGAGTATTCTATAGCCGCACGGAACTACGGGAGGACTGTCACCATGCAGATCTCTTCGACGTTCTCTTTCCGCTGGGCGGCCGCGCTGCTCGTCTTTGCCTGGAGCGTGTGCGCGGGCCAGACCCAGAACTTCAGCGGCAACTGGCATCTGAACGTGGAGAAGTCGCGCTGGGGCAGCGCGACCAAGCCCGTCGCAGTGGTGGTGGTCATCGATCATCATGGCGACGAGATCCAATACCACGGCTCAGTCACATACGCGAACGAGGAGACACGCGCGTTCGGCTTCGGCGGCATGTTCGACGGCAAGCCGTACCGGATGAGCCGCTCCTACGGCGACGGCGAAATCACGCTGCGGCGGGTGAACCTTTCCACGTTCGATTCGGTGTTTCACAGCGACGACAAACAGTACATGGAAATGGCGCGCACCTCGGTTTCACGCGATGGCAAACTTCTGACACGCAAGCTGACGGTGCGGTCGCCTGAAGGCTCCAAAAGCTGGACCGAGATTTACGACAAGCGCTGACGGCGCCGCCGGACGGCTATCCTGAAATCGTGACCCAATCGAACCCTCTGCTGGGCTTGAGCCTTCCCTTGCCTTTTGACCAGATTGAGCCCGCGCATGTGCGGGACGGTATCCGCGCACTGCTAGGGACGGCGCGCACACGCATCGACGAACTGGCCGCCGCGCCGCAGCCACTGAAGTGGGCGGCGACGATGGGCGCGCTCGACTCGGCCACCGATGCGCTGGACCTGGCCGTAGCCGTGGTGCGGCACCTGGAGGGTGTGGTCAGCTCGCCGGAGTTGCGCGAGGCCTGGAACGAAGTGCAGCCGGAGGTAAGCGCGTTTTACTCCACCATCCCGCTGCACTCCGGGCTATGGCAGATGCTGAACACGTACGCGGCAACGGACGAGGCGCGCGCGCTGACCGGCGTGCGGGCACGCTTCCTTAAGAAAACGCTGGATGCGTTCCGCCGCCACGGCGCCGCATTGGACGAAGCGGGCAAGCGCGAGCTAGAAGCGCTGGACGTGGAGCTTGCCACCATCACGACAAAATTCGCGCAAAATGTTTTGGACGCGACGGCCGCATTCGAATACTACATCGAGAACGAGAGCGGGCTGGCCGGACTGCCGCCCTCGGCCGTGGCTGCGGCGCGCGCCGGCGCCGAGGCGCACAATCATGCCGGCTGGCGTTTCACGCTGCACGCACCGTCGTATCTGGCGGTGATGACATATCTGGACGACCGCGCCACGCGCGAGCTGGTTTGGCGCGCTTACACGCGGCGCGCGGCGGAGCCGAACTCCGCGCTGATCGCCAAGATCCTGGAACTGCGGCGGCGCAAGGCCGTGCTGCTCGGCTTTAAGGACTTTGCCGACTTCGCTCTGGTGGAACGCATGGCCAAGGACGGCGGCCGCGCACGCGCTTTTGTCGACGACCTGTGCGCAAAAACAGAGGCGGCCTTTGAGCGCGAGAACCAGGCGCTCAACGAATTTGCGGGCTTCACGTTGGAGCCGTGGGACACGGCCTACTACGCCGAGAAATTGCGGCAGGCGCGCTACGCGTTTGAAGAAGAGCAACTGCGGCCGTACTTCCCACTGGAGCGGGTCGTCGCAGGAATGTTTGAGCTGGTGAAGCGGCTGTACGGGGTGAGCGTCACAGAAAAGCCCGGCATGCCGGTGTGGCACCCGGAGGTGCGCTATTACGAGATCCGCGACGAAGAGGGATCGCAGTTGGGCGGCTTCTACGCCGATTGGTACCCGCGCGACACAAAGCGCGGTGGGGCGTGGATGGATGCATTTGTCACGGGGACGCTGCGCGACGGAACGTGGACACCGCACGTGGGTCTGATGTGCGGCAACCTGACCGCACCGCTGGATGGCAAGCCTGCGCTGCTGACACATCGTGAAGTGGAGACCGTTTTCCACGAGTTTGGGCACCTGCTGCACCACCTGTTGAGCCGCGTCGAAATCAAATCGCTGGCCGGCACAAACGTGGCGTGGGATTTCGTCGAACTGCCCAGCCAGATCATGGAAAACTGGTGCTGGGAACGTGAATCGCTGGATTTGTTCGCGCGGCATTACGAGACCGGCGCCACAATTCCCGAGGAATTGTTCCAGAAGATGAAAGCCGCGCGCACCTTCCGCGGGGCCAACGCGCAAATGCGCCAGCTCGGCTTCGCCACCGTGGACCTGGCGCTGCACGTCGACTACGACGCGGCGCACGACGGCGACCCGGTGAGTTACGCCAACCGCCTGTTGCAGCGCTTCACGCCCGCCGCGCTGCCGGCGGACTACGCCATGCTGGCCGGCTTCACGCACCTGTTCGCCGACGCCACCGGCTATGCGGCGGGCTACTACAGCTACAAGTGGGCGGAGGTGCTGGACGCCGACGCCTTCACGCGTTTCCGGCGCGAGGGCGTATTTTCCCGCGCCACGGGCATGGCTTTCCGCGACGCCATCCTGTCGAAAGGCGACAGCGAAGATCCGGACGTGCTGTACCGCCGTTTCATGGGGCGCGACGCCGACCCGAACGCGCTGCTCGACCGGCTGGGCCTGCTGAATTAGAGCTGAATCGGATCGAGGCCCAGACGGCGGCGGGCCTCGTCGAGCATCCCTGCCGTGCGCGTGGCGCCGCAACGCGTGACGCCGAGCGCGCGTACGCGCAGCAGGGCGTCGAGGTCGCGGATACCGCCGGCGGCCTTTACCTGCACGCTGGGCGGCGTGTGGGCGCGCATCAGGCGCAGATCGTCATCGGTAGCGCCGGAGGGCGCGTAGCCAGTGGACGTTTTCACCCAATCGGCGCCACGGCGGGCGCAAATCTCGCACAACTTGATCTTCTGATCGTCGTTGAGATAAGCGTTCTCAAAGATAACTTTGACCTTCTGGCCATGCGCGTGTGTTTCATCGACAATGGCGGCGATGTCGGCCTCGACATAGTCCCAATTGCCGCTCAATACCTGGCTGATGTTCACCACCATGTCCAGCTCCTCGCCGCCGTCGGCCAGCGCCTGGCGCGCCTCGGCCAGTTTGATGGCCGTGGTGTGGCAACCGTGCGGGAAGCCGATGGTGGTGGACGCACGAACATTGCTGCCCTTCAGCCGTGCGGCGCAGTGGGCTAGCGCGTAAGGCAGGATACAGACGCTGGCCACGTCGTAGGCCAGCGCCAGCGAGATGCCGGCGTCGAGCTGCTCCCACGGAATGGTGGGATTCAGCAGCGAGTGATCGATCATCTTGGCGACGCCGGAGTAAGTGTAGTCGAGACTCATTCAGCAAGCTCCCTTGCGCCCCGGCTAAAGCCGGGAACAAAAGCGGGAAGTCTAGTTGCCCGCTTCCCATGAAATCAAGCGCGCAGTTTCGCGGCGGGCGATCTTCACTTCCAGACGTAACACTTTCGTGGAGACAGCGGGAAATGTGACACGAGCCGAAGTACCCCGCGCGATCTCTTTCCAGCCATCGCCGTCAGCGGCGAGCCAGCGCCAGCTTTCCGGCGTGGCGGTGGGCTCGAAACGCGCCTCGGCCCAGGTAAAGGTGCGCGGCTCGGAATAACGGCGCTCAATCCATTCGGTGGAGTTGCGCTTGCCGTCCCAGCTGAAGTTGGGCTCATTGGGCTGGTTAAAGTGCGATGCCGTGGAGGCCCAGACGTAGCCGGGGTTCGGATCCCAGCTCTTCTCGCCGCCCGCCACCGGGAACATGGAGATGCGCAGGCGCGCGGCGCCCATCGGAATCAAGGTGACGGGCTCGGCCGCACCTGTGGCGCGCACGGGGCTCGCCTGAATCTCGCCCACCAAGCCGTTGGGCTCCTGTTTCCACTCCGGCACGCGGCGGGCGCGGGCACGGATGGTCACCGGCGCCGCTTGAACCGTGAACGGCTGCGCGGGCACGGCGGTGGCGGCGACCTCCATGGGCGCGCTCAGGTCGAGCGCGTAATTCCACGGCGTCCGGGCAAAGACTTCGAACTTCTGCCATTGCGGATTGTCGCCGTAGGGGCGCCAGTCCTCGTCAATCTTCAACGAAAACGCCAGCGGGCCGTAGTGCACGGAGGCCGCATTGAACTGCGTGGGCCAGCGCTTCACCTCCACCTTCATCGGCAAGGTGAGCTCCAGACGGTCGCCCGGCGCCCAGGTGCGGTCCACAGTAATCCAGCCGTCGTGCTTGGCTGGAATCGCCAGCGCCTTGCCATTCAGCTTCAACACGGGTGCGGCGGCCCAGGCCGGAATGCGCACGGCTAGCGGAAACGCGACGGCCTTGGCTGGCTTGACGGTGAAGGCGACAGTGCCGCGGAAGGGATAATCTGTCTGCTCGCCGATGGTGACGTCGACGCCCGCGCCAACGCGCGCCTTGACAGTGTTCGGCGAATAGAACACCGCGGCCAGACCATTCGCGTTGGTGCCCATCCACTGGCGTTGCGCATAGTAAGGCCACGCCATGGCCGTGTTGTGCTGGCAGCAGCGGTTGCTGTACGGGTTGTAGCTGAACATGTCGCCGGCGTTTTCGATCATCGGCGATTTCGAGGTGCGGTCCAATTGCACCTGATTGGGCGCGGTGAGGTAGTGCAGGCCCTTCAGGTCGGGCGTCATGGCGGCGGGCAGCGAGTTGAAGGCGACATCTTCAGCACGGTCGGCCCAGACGGACGCGCCGGTGATCGATGCAAGCATCTCGTGGCTGAACATCAGCTCGGCCCAGGTGCAGGTTTCGGTGCCCTGGCGCGGCCCGGTGAAGCCGGGGCGCGCGTTTTCGTCGGTGGCGAAGCCGCCACCGGGCACTTGGCCGTAGAGGCGGATCATGGTGTCGTAGTCGCGCTCGGTAGCTTCAAGGTAGCGGGCATCCTTCGTCTGTTGAAAGTACTCGGCCGGCTCGCGGAAGCACTCGCCGAAGTTGACGCCGTGCCAACTGGCGATGCCGCCTACCCAGTCGGAGGTGCGCTCGTGATTGATGCGCGCGGCATCCAGCAGCCAGGCTTCGCCGGTTTGGTTATAGAGCCAGTAGATGTGATCCAGGTTGTCGCCGCCCCGGATCTTCTGCCAACTGGAGGGCAGAATGTTGTGCAGTGGCTGGCGCATGAACCAGCGGTAGTAGCGCGTCATGAACGGGATGATGCGCGCATCGCCGGTGGCCTCGTAGTGCGTGCGCAGCACATAAAGCATCACCATGTTGGGCCAGAGATCGAGCGCCTGCAGATCGTCAAGCGTGTTCTTGCCGATGAGGTTGGTGGAGGCGCCGAAGTAGCCATCGGCGCGTTGCGTCTTGAGCACCGCGTCCACCCAGCGCTTGCTGTCGGCGATGATGCGCGCGTCGCGCGAAACGTAGCCAAGATCGATATAGCCCTTGAGCCAGTAGGGCAGCTCTTCCCAGCCGAAGCCGCCGTGGCCGGAGGAATCCGTCCAGGCATTGTTGTTGTAGTCGCAAAACTTGCTCAGCTCGGGCAGGCGGCCGGAGAAGCCATCGTCCATCAGGCGCAACTGTTCACCCAGCCACCCGCCGGGCACGACGGCGCCGACCGGAAGTTTCACCAGCGGCAGCGGGCGCAGCGGCGCCCGGTTGGCGGTGTACTGCGTGTTCTGAGCGCCGGCTGGCAGGCCGGAACGAACCTCAGCGGCAGCGCCGATGATTGAGCACAAGGCGCATAAAAACAGCAGGTTACGACGGATCATCCAGTCCCCTCAAACTTAATGGAAAAATCGGTTTTGTTGATGGCAACCTTTTGATGGTGCTTGTGTTCATTTTGACAGGAACTGCAATGAGAGTACTTCCTCTTTTACTATTTTCTAGCCTCCTTCTTGAGGCCTACCCATCGGGATCACGGATTCCGGCGGGCAACGCCGGCGAGCCGGGCACTGGCACACCGTGCTCCTCCTGCCATACGGTTTCGGTGAACCCTTCCGGAGGCAATGTTTCATTGAGTGTGCCAGACACGTTGACCTACAAGGCAGGTGAAGCGCAATCGTGGGTGCTAAGCATTGCGGATTCCAGCTCCGGCAAGCGCTATGGCTACCAGTTGATGGCAAGCACAGGTTCGCTGTCGTCGTCGAACGGAGTCGTGGTGGGCACGGTGAGCGGCAAAGTCTACATGAGCCAGACCGCGTCGGCCAGCAGCTACACCATCACATGGACACCACCATCGGATGCAACGGGTGAGGTAAAGATCTACGTTGCAGGGCTGGCCACGTCGGGCACGCGCAGCGGCAATCTATACACAGCAGCGTACACGCTGACCCCGGCGGAGACGACTCCGGTAACGAACGCTCCGTCGTGGAGTTCAACGAGCCCGGTATTGAATGCTGCAACTGGCGGAACGGAAGCTTCGTGGGGCAACATCTTGGCCCTGTCTGGAACCAATTTGACCGTGGATAGCGTGAGCCGGCACTGGGCTGCCAGCCCAGGTGAGGACGGCGCGCCGCCGGCGGAACTGGCAGGGGTCAAGGTCACCGTAGCCCAGACTGATGCCAAGATTTTGTCGGTGACGCCCACACTGGTCTACGTACTGACCCCAGTTTTGGAAGCACGGGGAGAAGTGGCAGTGGAGTTGAGCAACGCCAACGGCAGCACCGGTTCGACCACTGTCACAATCACGGACCGGACCATTGGAATTCAGCCACGCGGCCCGGTTGCGCTGGCGTGGCACGAGGATGGGACTCTGGTGGGACCGCTGTCTGAATTCACAGAACCGTGGATGGGCCGGCCAGCACTGAGTGGCGAGACAATTGTGCTGTCAACAAGCGGCGTGGCGGGAATCGATGACCTGGAGCGCATAGAAGTGTTCGCTGGCGACCAGGCCTGCACGGTCACCTTCCTAATGGACGGCCAGCCGGGCCAGCAGAAGCTGTATGTACAACTGCCTACGTTAAGCGCGGGCGACTACGCGCTGACGCTGAAGCTGGACGGAACGGCGGCGGCGAAGACGTTGAACATTCCCGTG
This sequence comes from uncultured Candidatus Solibacter sp., assembly GCA_964478395.1. Classification (GTDB taxonomy): domain Bacteria; phylum Acidobacteriota; class Terriglobia; order Bryobacterales; family Bryobacteraceae; genus Paludibaculum. The sequence continues at coordinate 26,492 of CAYZIX010000027.1, read as the reverse complement.
GCATAGCGTGGCGGCCGCCTGCCCGGTGACCCGGTGCTGGCCCCGGAGCAGAACTAGACACAAAGGGCGGTGCACCGGCGATTGGCCGGTGCACCGCCCTGGTTCCGTCTTAAACCAGACTTAGAAGTAGAACTTCAGGCCCAACACCATGCGGCGCGAGTTGGCGGCGCCGGTATAGGTACCGAAGTCCGAGTTGATCTGGTTGTTCGAAGCGTCGAAACGGGCCGTTGTATTCATGCTCGAGTACTGCGTGTGGTTGAACGTGTTGTACGTCTCAAAGCGGAACTGGAGCTTGCGAGCCTCGTTCGCACCGAGCTTGAAGTTCTTGAACAAAGAAATGTCCCAGTTGTTCAGGCCCGGGTTCGTGATGGTGGTCTTGGCGGCGTTGCCGATGCCATTGACCGAGTAGGCGGCTGTTGGCGGCTTGAAGGCGTCGGTATTGAACGCCTTGCCGGCCGGAGCCGTGCCGTTGGGATCGCCCACCAGGACAACGCGGCTATCCACACCGTTGCCGGAAGCGCCGGTCAGATCAGCCGAGTAGGACAGCGAGTAGCCAGGGTTGGTCGGCGAGCCGGTGTTGAACTGGCTGACGCCGCTCAACTCCCAGCCGTCGAAGGCAACGCGGCTGAACTTGTTGTTCCAGTATTTGCTCATGTCTGGCATGTTGTAGGTGTAGTTCAACATCAGCACGTGACGGCGGTCGAAGCCGGCCAAGCCGTAGTTGCGCATGTTGAAGTCCAGCAGCGGGTTGAGCGAGCCACCCTGGCTGTCGGTGAGGTCGAGGGCCTTAGACCACGTGTAGGCCATGTGGTAAGTGAGGTTATGAGAGAAGCGCTTGGTCAACTGCACCTGCAGCGAGTTGTAGTTACCGTAGCCCGAGAACTCAAGGTAGTTGATGTTCCCATAGCCGAGGTAGGGGCGCAGGAAGTTGGACGGCAGCGCAGTCTTGGTGCTGAGCGTCTGGTCGATGCTCGACGTCTTGAAGTTCGTGCCGTAGGCCGTGGCGTTCAAGTCGCGGTACACGAGCAGGTGTTTCTGCGTGTTGCCCATGTAGGCAACGTCGAGCACAGTGCCGAAACCGATGGCCTGCTGGATGCCGAAGCTCCAGTTGTAAACCGTCGGCGGCGCAAAGTCGCGCTGGAAGCCGTACACCGAAGCCGGGCCGAGGGTCGTCGTGGCGTTCAGCAGGCTGCCGATGGTGGTGTAGTTCGCCGTTGCCGTCGTGATGAGTGGCGGCATCTGGACGAGTTGCAATACCTGGTCGTCGTTGAAACGATCGGGGAAGACGCCAAAGCCGGTGCGGATGGCGGTTTTGCCGTTGCCGAAAACGTCAAAGGCCAAACCGATGCGCGGCGCCACCTGGATGGACGGCGTGGTGAGGACTTTGTCCTGATACTGGGTCATGCCCTGGTAGGGCGTGCCGGTAACCGGCGAGAAAGAACCGATCTTGACGGCCGGATATTCGGTGCCGGTGGACGTGTCGCGGCCCACGCGCGTGCCACTGGCGTTGATGTAGGGAGCGATCAGCGGCGGCTGTTGGGCAGCGCTGTAGACGCTGGTATCGAAGATGGCCAACTTGCTGTTGGCGCTGTAGCTGGGCTGGATGTAGTAGAAACGCACGCCGTAGTCGACGGTCAGGCGCCGGGTGGCCTTCCAGCTATCCTGCGCGTACCATTCCACGTTAGTGAAACGGCCGCGGGCACCCGGGTGGCCGCTCGACTCGGAGTAGGAGTTCACCATGCCCATCAGGCCGTTGGCATACGGATGGTTGGTGTCATAGGGGTTCAGCGAATTGCGGTCGAAGCTGAACGAGCCGTTGAAGGTCGTCGAGCGGGCCGCGTTACGCGTGGTGCGCTCGACATAGATACCGGTCTTGATGCTGTGTTTGCCGGCGATCTTCGACAGGTTGTCGGAGTAATTCCAGATGTTGTTGGTGCCGTAGAAGGGGAAGCGGCCCTCGATGGAGAGCGACTGCACGCCGGTGATGCCACTGTAGGTGGCGTTCGGAATCAGGTTCAGCGGATTGGCGGCCGGGTAGAACTGGCCGAGTGTCATGCCGAGCTTGGTGCGGACGTTTGCGTCCAGGCGGTCCTGAGTCAGCGCTGATGTGGCCTGCTTGGCGCGGTTCACACCAAAGGTCAACTCATTGACCATGGTCGGATTGAAGGTGTGAATCCAGGTGGCGACAACGCCGGCCGAGTGGATGTTGTAATCGATCGGCAGCTGCGGCCAACTGTTGTTGCCGCCAAGGCCGACGGCCAAGCCGAATTCACCCTGATACGCTTGGTAGTCCTGGATCAGGCGGGTATAGAAGATGTCCTTTGCGCCAATGTTGTAGTCGAGGCGCAGAATGGAGTCGCGCCGCGGCTGCTTGTTGTTGCTGATGCCCACCCAGTTGTAGTTGTTGTTAGCAACCGAAATGTTAGGTGTCGGGAAGACAGAAAGCAGCTTTTGGCCGTTCGCGTCGATGCGGGCCGTGGGCACGATATTGCCGGCGAAGGCCGCGCTGCCATTCAGCGGGTCCTTCACGGTGATCAACGAGCCGTTGGTGTCGAGCGACTTGGAGAAGTCGCCAGTACGTTCAATCGTGCTCGGGAAAGTCGCCGTGTAGATGCTGGACGGGGTCTGAATAGGGAGGAATTCCTGCGACCAGAAGAAGAACAGCTTGTCGCGATTCTTGTTGAAGTCGGTGCCAGGCAGAATCACGGGGCCACCCAGGGTGTAGCCGGGATAGTTGTAGCGGTAACGCGGACGCTTCACGCCGTTCTTGTTGTTGTACCACTCATTGGCGTTGAAGGCCTCGTTGCGGAGGAAGTAATACGCGCTGCCATGGAAATCCTTGGTGCCGCTCTTAATAACGGTGTTGATGGTGGCGCCGGAACTGCGGCCATATTCGGCCTGGTAGTTCGAAAGCAGCACCTTCACTTCGCCGACGGCGTCGATACTGGGCGCCAGATACGGACCGGTGAGCGAACCAGTGTCGAGGCTCGACACGCCGTCCAGGGTCAGGTTGATGGAGCCGGAACGGGTGCCGTTGATGTTGATGCCTGTCAGGTCGTTCCAACCCGGGGATTCACGGTTGGCCGTATCGATGACACCGGGCAGCAGTTTGGCAGTGCCCATGTAAGAGCGGCCCTTGAGGGGCAACTCCGCCATCTGGCGGGCGCCGATCAAGCCGGAACGTTCCGCGCTCTCGGTTTGCAGACGGACGGCGTCGGCGGTAACCGACACGGTCTCCGAAAGCTCGCCGACCTGAAGCGTGAGGTTCTGCAGATTCACACGCTCAGTAGCGGTGACAACGATGTCTTTTTGCTCAAGTTTTTTGAAGCCCTTGGCGTTGATCGTCAACTTATAAGTGCCGGGTAGCAACTCGGGGAAGACGAAGTAGCCTTCAGCATTCGTTTCGGCCGTACGGGTCTGGGCCGTAAGGTTGTTTACAATTTGCACGCTGGCGCCAACCACCGCGCCGCCGCTGCTATCAGTAATGTTTCCGGACACTTGTCCGGTTAAGCCCTGTCCGTAAAGGGCTCCACACCACAAACTGAGGACCAGGAAGACGACAGCAAATCCCACTAGCGATTGTCTTCTCGTCCTGGAGAGAGAGCATTGCCTCATAGTCTGCACTCCTGTCTTTCTTTGTAGCCGCAGCCTGCCGTAGCGGCCGCGTTGTATGACAGCACACAATCCTCGTTCCCGACGGGCTGAACATGGAGAGGGTCGAAGATGGAAGCCTGTGGATAGAAACCGGCCGGGGCGCGCACGAGGACGCACCACCGCGATGAGACGTAACCTGCCAAAGCGCCCGCACGACTCTCCTTTGGCGTAAACTCACTCAGCAAAACCCACGAAGCGGCCCCATTATATACCGTTCAACGGCAATGTGAATAGATAGTCTTCAGTGCTTATGCTCCCGATAGTGAAAAGTATTGAGCGTGCGCTGAATATCGAAAGAGCGCAGCATGGCGATCACCTCGGCGCCTGCCATCAGCACCGGACCGTAGCCTTGCATCGCTTTCAAGTCCGTGGGGCGGTTGTAATAGTAGACCGCATCATACGCCGCCGTGGTGCTCACGCAAATGCCCTGGATTCTGCCATCAGCAAGAACACGCGTGGCCAGCGCCTGCCATCCGGCCTGCGCCACTGGAGCATAAGTCGGCGCCAGCCAGCCGCGCTTGACGCCGCGCGCGATGCCAAAGGTGAACATCGCCGAAGCGGATGTCTCCAGGTAGCTGTCCGGCTTGTCGAGAAGCTGATGCCACATCCCCGTACCGCTCTGCGCTTCCACAACGCCTTGCGCTGTTCGCCGAAAGATAGCCAAGATTTGCGCACGCTGAGGATGGTCCTCGGGTAAAACACTGAGCAGCTCCGCGGTGGCCATGAACACCCAGCCGCAACCGCGGCCCCAGAAAAACTTCGGATCGTTCGGCGTGTTCTCGTACCAGGCGTGGTCGTAGAGCCCCGAGCGCGCGTCCTGCAGGCGGGCCGAGGTCTGGATTACCTGGCGCGCGGCGTCGTCAAACCATTTGCGATCCCCGCTGAGCACGCCCATCTGCGCCAGGAACGGCACCGACATATACATGTCGTCGATCCATAGTGAAACGGGCTGCGGGCGGCGGCGCGCCAGCGTGCCGTCGCTCATGCGGAACTGCTTGTTGGCAATGTGGTCGGCAACACGGTCAATCGCCTCCCGATAGCGCGGGTCCGGCTTCGCCCTGTAAGCCTTGATGAGCGCCGCGCCGATGGCGCCGCAATCGTCCAATTCACGAAATTCGAGAAAACGGCGGTAGCCGTAGTTCTGCGCACCAAAGGCCTTGGCCTGCGCGTGGAAGTAATCGGCATGATTGAAGATGAAATCGAAATTTTTTAGTGTGTAGGCCTGATAGCTCTTGTCGCCCGTGACGTCGGCCACGTGCAACATCGCAGCCAGCACCACGCCCATCGGATAATCCCAATCGTTGAACTGGCCTTCGCGCATGTCGATGCCGGCGGTCTTGGTGGGTTTGGACAGATCTGTAATCACCTGGCCCGTCGAAGTGTCGATGATGGTGTATGGCGTGGCGCGCGCAAAGTGATCACGGATGCGGTCGAGCGTGGCTTTCACTTCCTCGACGGTGGGCACAACGTAATCCACGCCCGGCGCACGCGAAGGCTGGGAGAATGACGGATCACTTTTTCCGGGCGCCTGAGCACAAGCCGGAGCGAGACTGGCCGCGATCGTCAAAAGAACGGATACGACACAAAAACGCAACATGCGAATACTCCTCAATGGTGTCAAACTGAAATGGCAGTATTCAGCATACAGATCGCCGTGGAAAATTCAAGGAGGATCGGAATGAGCGATTCTTTATTCCGTCTGGACGGCCGCGTAGCGCTGGTGACGGGTGCATCGCGCGGTCTGGGCGCGGCCATGGCCACGGCCCTGGCCGAAGCGGGCGCCGACGTCGCACTGCACTCCAGCAGCAAGCCCGCGCTTGAGACGGAACGCCAGATTCAGACCACTTGCAAGGTGCGCACGGCCACCGTGGTGGCGGATCTCTCCCACCGCGCGGCCAGCGACGCGCTGGTAAACGAGGTGGTTGAGAAACTCGGGCCGGTGGACATTTTGATCAACAACGCTGGTATTATCCGGCGCACTCCGGCGGTGGATTATTCAGACGAAGACTGGGATGCGGTGATTGAGGTGAACCTTACGGCGCCGTTCCGGCTGGCGCGCGCCGTGGGCCGTGGCATGGTGGAGCGTGGCTACGGCAAAGTGATCAACACCGCTTCGCTGTTGTCGTTCCAGGGCGGTATCACGGTGCCCGCCTATGCGGCCGCGAAGGGCGGGCTGGCACAATTGACCAAAGCGCTGGCCAATGAATGGGCTGGAAAAGGCGTGAACGTCAACGCCATCGCGCCAGGCTATTTCCATACCGACAATACGGCCGCGCTGGCGGCTAACCAGGAACGGTACCGGCAGATCCTTGAGCGTATTCCGGCGGGCCGCTGGGGCCAGCCGTCTGACCTGGGCGGCGCGGCTGTGTTTCTGGCCAGCGCGGCTTCAGATTACGTCAACGGCCACATTCTTGTGGTAGACGGCGGCTGGATGGGCCGCTAGGAGCCGATCATGCGAATACTCGCCTGTCTGTTTTGTCTGATGGCGCCCATCCTGGCCGACGAACTCGGCTTGGCGCACGTCGCGCTGAGGGTGGCCGACGTCACGGTAGCGCGCGATTTTTACTTGAAGCTCGGCTACGAGCCGGCGTTTGAGTTCAGCGATGACAAGGGCGTCAGCACCTATTACATGAAGGTGAACGACCGCCAGTACATCGAACTCTACCGCCGCAAGACTGACGCCGAGCCGCTGGGCTTGATGCACCTGTGCTTTGATACGCCGGCGATCGACACGCTGTATGAAAGCTACGTCGCGCGCGGACTGACGCCCACCAACCTGCGGACGGCGCGCGCCGGCAACCGGCTGTTCAACCTGCGCGACCCCGAGGGTCAGACGCTCGAATACACGCAGTACATGCCGGGCTCGATGCACACCCGGGATAACGGCCAGCACATGACGCGGCCGGCCCTGTCGCGGCGCTTCATCCGTTCATCGGCGACGATGAAAGACATCGAGGCCGGGCGCAAATTCTTCACCGGGAAGCTGCAATTCAAACCGCTGGACGGCGCGCGTCTGGCCATGCCGGGCCCGCTGGGTGAAGAGGTGGAGTTGGAGCAGGCCGGTACGGCGTGGAAGCCGCGTCTCACATTCAAAGTGGACAGCGCGAAGCGCACGAAAGCTGAATTGAAGAAGCGTGGTCTGAAGCCGCAGGTGCGCGGCAAGCATGCCGTAGCTGTGGTGGACCCGGACGGCGCCACGCTGTTGTTCATCGAATAGACCGCCAGCCGCGCGGGACCTCCTCCTCGCCCGAGGAGATCCCGCGACAAGCATCGGACTCGTCAAGAAGGCGCTCAAAACCCGCCCCACACGGGGAGCGCAACAGCCTGGAATGGAAGCGGACGCCCGCTGCGTCCGCCGCCCGATGGACCGGCGTTTGGGGGACCGCGTTCCAGCGCGGTTCTCACCCGCCAGAAAGCTTACACCCCGGCGGGCCGGGAATTTTACTTAAGTTATTGATTTCAATTGGTCGATTTGCTGTGACTGGCTCTACTGGTTGGCGGCCAGGATGGCGTCGGCCCACTGTTCCAGCACCTTCGGCAGCCAGTCGATGGTCTCGGCGCCCTTGTATCCGGTGTAGATATAGCCGAACAGCAGCTTGCCGCGCACGCGCAGAAACACCGTGCCCTGAACTTGGTACGCCGGACCGCTATCGGTGACCACACGGCGGAGCAGCCCGAAACCGGCAGCGTCCGGCTTGGAGAAAAAGGCCCCCAGCGGGCGGCTGCGGCCGGGTGGAATCGGGATGGCGTCGATCTGGCGTTTGCGGCGTTGAAAGTCGGCACGCATTTCAGCCCGAGTCGACAGCAATAATTTACCGTAGGGATCGGGAATGTTGCGGATGACGTTACGGAACTCGTTCTCGTCGAACACCGTCGCATCCGCCATGCGCGATACCTGGATCATCGCGTAAACGGATGGAGGAGGAGCATTCGACGCGTCCTCGCCGATTTTGGTGAGGTAGCTCTTCTCGACATAGCCGCTGACCACGCGGTTTTCCGACGGCACCAGGTACTTGGTGAAGAGCGAACGGAGATCGTCACCCACTTCGATGTATTCGCCGCTTGGACAGGGGAGCGTGATGCTGACGCCGGCGATGTCGAAGGCCAGCGGCGCCGCAGCGGGGGCGGACTGCGGCGCCTCCTGCGCTACGGCGCAACCGGCAAAAACACACAATCCAGCGCCCAAAACGAACAATCGCATTTTTGTCATCACTCCTTAGCGGAACAGCAGCGGCGCGAAGTCGCTCAAATAGCGGCGCCAGTTGAACCAGACATGGCCACCGTCGCTCACTACCCAAGTATGACGGATCTGCTTTTCATCCAGCAGGCCATGCAGGTCGTTGGCGCTCTTCCAGAGGAAGTCCGACTTGCCGCAGGCAATCCAAAACAGCTTCAGTTGCGCGTTCGTCTTTGCCGCGTCCGTGAACTCGGCCTCGTGTTCCTTCGCGAAGCCCGCCGCGCCGGCGGTGGAAGACGACCCATAGGCGCCCATGCTGAAAACGCCCAGCCAGGCGAACTTGTCGAGGTTTTTCAACCCCACGGCCAGCGTCTGCGCGCCCCCCATGGAGAGCCCAGCCAGCGCGCGTGATTCGCGCTTACGGGCAATACGATAGTGCGTTTCAACAAACGGCATCACGCCGTTGAGCAGATCCTCACCGAACATCTTCGTGTTCTGGCCGCGCTGCGGGCCTTCCGTAGCGAGGTGACCAAAGGGCATCACAATGATCATCGGCTTGGCCTTGCCGGCCGCGATCAGGTTATCGAGAATCCAATTAGCGCGGCCGAAGGCGCTCCACTCGCGGTCCGTGTCGCCGCTGCCGTGCAGCAGGTAAAGCACCGGGTAGGTGGTCTTCTTCTTCGCGTCGTAGCCCGGCGGCGTGTAGACATGCACGCGGCGCAGCGCCTTGGTCACGGGCGACATATACCACTGCTCGCTCACCACGCCATGCGGCACATCTTTGAGCGCGTGGTATTCAACGCCGGGACCGGGAATGTCGATAACACTGGCTGTTGAGCGCAGGCCAGGCTTGATGGAGCCGTTACGCTGGTCCACCACGGACACTCCATCGACACTGAACGTATAGGAATAGACGTCCGGGCGTAGCGGCGCAGGAGTCGTACCGCTCCACAGGCCCTTGTCGTCTTTAACAAGCACAAGTTTGTCGGCGCCCTCCATCCACTCGCCGCGTAGCGTCACCTCGGACGCCTTCGGAGCGAGAATGCGGAAAGTGACGCGGTTGTCCGTAAGGATTTCCGGGGGAGACAAAGCTCGGCGGCTGAGCCAGCGCGGGCGCGGCTGCCAGAAACGCAAAGAAAGCAAGGCGTGTGTACGGCATGGAGGAGCCTCGCCAAGAGTATATCGCCCGGGTGAAGTAAGATCGGCCTATGGCTTCACCCGGCGCGCCGGCGCGCGAGATCACATTTAAGTCGGTGGCCCTCGGGCTATTCCTGGCCTTTGTTTTCGGCTCGGCCAACGCTTACCTGGGCATGAAGGCAGGCCAGACCGTGGCCGCGACCATTCCAGCGGCTGTGATCGCCATGGCGCTGTTCCGTATTCCGGCCATGCGTGGCGGGCTGCTGGAACAGAACATCGCGCGCACGGCGGCTAGCGTTGGCGAAGCGCTGGTAGCAGGCGCGGTGTTCACGCTGCCGGCGTTTCTGATGGTGGAGATGAATGGTGCGCGGCTGTGGACCAGCCTGCGCGACCACTACTGGCAGGCGGCCGGCATCCTGTTGGCCGGCGGGCTGGCGGGCATCTTCTTCATCATCCTGTTGCGGCGCGCACTGTGTGTGGAAGCAAAGCTGCCGTTCCCCGAAAGCGTGGCCAGCTACGAAATTGTCAAAGCTGGCCAGGAGGCGGGCGACGCGCCCAAGCTCGTGTTCGGCGGCATGGCCTTCGGCGGGCTGCTGCAAATACTGAAAAGCGACAAAGGCCTGCAAATCTTCCGTGAATATAGCGAGGGCTTTCTCGCATTTCCGGCCGGCGTGGTGCGGCATTTCAACTTTTCGAAGACGCCCATCGGCGACGTGCATCACGGCGGTGGCGTCGCGTGGTCAACGCCCGCGCTGTCGCCGGCGCTGATCGGCATCGGCTACATCATCGGGCCGGAACTGGCGTCCATCAACGTCGCCGGCGGCGTGCTGGCGTGGTGGGTGCTGATCCCGCTGCTGCTCTTTTTCGACCCCGATCTGCCGCGCCGCATCGGTGGCGCGGGCACAGACGTTGCCGCCTACACGCTCTGGTATAACGTGGTGCGCCCCATCGCCGTGGGCATGATGCTGGTGGGCGCGGCCAACACGATGATCGGCATGCGCCAATCCATCGCACGTTCACTCAGCGGGGCGCTGCGCGCGTCGCGCCACACGGCGCACGCCGGCGCTCTGCCTGTTACGGAGCGCGACATCCCCACGCGCTGGGTGCTGTTCGCGCTGATCGCCATGGTGCTGCCCGTGACGGCCATCTACTACGGCTTCACCGGCGGCGCAGGCGCGGCGCTGGCCACAGCGCTGGTGATGGGCGCTCTGGGCTTTCTGCTATCGGCCGTGGGCGGCTACCTGGTGGGGTTGGTCGGCAGTTCCAATCAGCCGCTTTCCGGGCTGACGCTATCGGCCCTGATCATTTCGGCGCTGTTGATGCAGGTGATCCACGTCACCGGAGCGGCGGGCGTGGCGGCGGTGCTGGGCGTGGCCGCGGTGGTGGCGGTGGCCGTGTCCGTTTCGGGCTCGTTGATTCAGGACTTGAAGGCCGGCCACCTGCTGGGCGGCACGCCGTGGAAGATGGAACTGGTCGAGATCATCGCTGTTGTGCTGTTGTCGCTGTTCCTGATGGGGCCCATCATCGCGCTGCACGAGGCCAACCTCTCCACGGGCGGCATCGGCGGGCGCGCGTTGCCCGCGCCGCAGGCCGGGCTGATGGCGCAGCTCGCCAAGGGTATTGTGGGTGGGGACATGGCGTGGGGGCTGCTCGCGATTGGAGCTGCCTTCGGCATCGCGCTGCTGCTGTGCGGCGCGCGCGCCATGATGCTGATTGCCGTCGGCATGTATCTGCCGTTTGACACCAGTTCGGCGATCTTCGCCGGCGGTGTGATGAAGTGGATCTTCGATCGCATTGCAGAACGGCGCTCGTCCGAAGCGCGCGCCCGCGCCGAGGAGGCTGGCACGCTGCTGGCTTCCGGCCTGATTGCCGGCGAGGCTGTGGTGGGCATTCTGCTGGCCGTGCTGTTCTTGACGGGCGTATCGTCCATCACGCACACGCTCACGGGCGCTGACCAGTTCTCCTGGTTCCCCGCCCTGGGAGGCTGGCTGTCGATTGCGGCGTTCGCGGCGCTGGCGTGGTCGCTCATCGGCCTTCCTTTGCGCCGCATCGGACACCGCTCCTAGTGCATCCAAGCAGGTGATATGGCTGAACTCGTAGTTGGATCTGAAGCACCTGATTTCACGCTGTCGACCGACGGCGACGGCACGTTGACGCTGAGTTCGCTGCGCGGCAAGCGCGTAATTCTGTATTTCTACCCCAAGGCCGACACGCCCGGCTGCACTACCGAAGCCTGTGACTTCCGCGACCGCACCAAGTCCACCAAGGCCGTGATTGTCGGCATTTCGCCCGACAAAGTGCCCGCGCTCGACCGCTTTAAGCAGAAGTACGGTCTTACCTTCACACTCGTATCCGACCCCGAGCACAAGGTAGCCGAGGCCTACGGCGCATGGGTCGAGAAGAAGAACTACGGCAAGGTCTATTGGGGCATCGGCCGCTCGACGTTCGTCATTGGCGCCGACGGCAAGCTGGAGCAGATCTACCGCAACGTCAAAGCCGCCGGACATGCCGAAAAGGTGCTGGCCGCGCTGTAACGCTATTTCAATTGCGGCGTGGTGAGCGACCAATGGCTGTGGATGATTTTCCACTCGCCCTTGATGCGCGCGTACACCTCGGTTGAGTTCCAGCGGCTGGTCGCCTCCCCGGTGGCACTGTAATTCACCAGGTTGAACGTCAACGTGGCGGTGTCGCCGTGCATCTGCACGCGCGGTGAAATCAGTTCCACCCGTGGAACGCTGGACTTGCCTTTGATCGATTCGTACAGGCGTGTGAGTGCCGCCAGTCCGTCGATGCGCGCCTTCTGGTATGGGTCGAAGTAGGTGATCTCGGGCGCGTAGATGTCGATATAGCCTTGCGGGTCGCCATGGCCCCAGCGGTCCAGCGCCGCGCGCTCCATGGCAATGATTTTGTCGGCCGTCGACTGCGCAGCCACCGCCAGCGGCAGACCGAGAACGAGAAGAAGTGTTTTCCACATGCGGCCAGTTTAGGGCGGCGGCCGTGCGTCAATATAGAAGAAATGGAACCGGCCGGACAAGCGCTGGTCGCATATCGCGAATTCGCACCGCCGCCCGGGTTGTGCGAATTCGTCGATACACTATTCACCTTCGGCTCCCCTCGGCGCACCGCCCACCGTCCACCGTTGCGCGAGGTACTGTTCGGACCCGACGATCCGTGCTCGGCGCCGATGTTTGCCGACGCGCGCGCCTCGCTGGTGGTCGATGGAATTCGGCCACGCGGTGAGTTGATCGGTGCCATCAGCCGGGGCGTGGACGTACGGCCCGACGAGCAACGCGAGGTGATGGGCGTTTATTTCCGTCTCGGCGGTGCACGGGCGTTCACGGGAATTGAGGCGTGTGAACTCACAGACCAGGTGGTGGCGCTGGACAGGCCGTGGCTGGAGGCTGGCATTGGCCTGGACCGGCTGGAGCAGGTGCTCCTGGAGCGGCGCCGCCTGGCGCCCGCCGGGCGGCTGAAGCTACGCGAGCTGGCCAGCTACATCTGGCAGCGGCAAGGGCGCGTGAGCGTGGCCGGTCTGGCCGGCGCGGCGGGCGTGTCGCGCCAGCATTTGACGCGCGAATTTCGAGCCTGGGCGGGCGTCACGCCAAAACTCTACTGCCGGCTGGCCCGCTTTCACGCCGGGCTGGCGCATGTTGGCGCCCGGACGAATTGGGCCGGCGTCGCACTGGAGCTGGGCTACGCCGACCAGTCCCACATGATTGCCGAGTTCCGTGAGTTCAGCACGCTGACGCCCGACGCGCTGGCGCGCGAGCGTTGGTTCCATCCATTCATCGAACGCGCGCGTCGCCCTTGAGCCCGCGTGTCGATACAATGGCCGCGTGGCAATCTCAATCGGCGTCAACATGGAGTTCATCCGTAGCGAAGACAAATGCTTTGCTGACGGTGTACGGCGGGCGGCGGAAATCGGGTTTGAGTACGTCGAGCCCATGGTGCACAACGGCCGCGAACTGTTGAGCGAGGCCGGCTACTTCCATTCCTTCTCGATGGATAACGATCCGCTCGAAATGAAGGAGGTGCTCGACGCGAATGGTGTGCGCGCCTCCGCACTGAGCGCGCATTCGCCGCTGATGCGGCCGGAGATCGCGGTGCCGTATCTCGAAAAGGCTATCCGCGTGGCCGCCGCTGTTGGCGCGCCCACAGTGTGTACCGATGAAGGCATACGGCCCGCCTGGCTCGACGATGAGGAGTGTTTCCAGGTGATGCGCTACACGCTCAAGAAGGTGCTGCAAGTGGCCGAGCGCTACGGCGTATACGTCGCCATCGAGCCGCACCAAAGCATCACCAAGACCACCGAGGGCCTGCTACGCATTGCCACACTGGTGGATTCGCCGATGCTGCGCGTCAACTACGACCTGGGCAACGCCTATCTCGGCGGCGCTGACCCGTATGGCGGCCTGCGCGCGGTGCTGCCGCTGCTGGTCCATATCCACGCCAAGGACATTTCCATCCAGCAGGCCGGCGCCGAACGCGGCAAGGTGACCGGCACGCCCGTAGGCTGCGCATGCGGTCAGGGCGTGATTGATTGGCGGCGTGTGATCACGATTTTGAACGAGCACGGCTGGAATGGCGTGTTCTCTGTGGAGTGCGGCACGGCCCAGCAGGCGGCCGGCAGCCTGGCGCATTTAAAGGCTCTATAAGGGGGGGACAGCAATGAGCGAAACTTCAAGACGTGGATTTCTGGCCGGCGCCGTGACGGCCGCCTCGGCCGCGCGCGTGGCGGGCGCGAACGACCGTATCCGCCTTGGCGCCATTGGCGGCGGCAATCGCGGCCGTTATCTGATGGGGCTGGCCAAGGCCAACCCGGAAGTGCAATTCGTGGCCACCTGTGATGCCTGGGACCAGCGCGCCGCCGCCGCCGCCGAGTTCACTGGCGCCACCGAGAAGTACGCCGATTACCGCCGGCTGCTGGAGCGGCCGGACATCGACGGCGTGATTGTGGCCACCTGGGACAACACGCACTCGCAGATTGCCATCGACGCCTGTAAGGCGGGCAAGGACGTCTACGTTGAAAAACCGATGACGTCGGAGCCCGAACAGGGCAAGCCGCTCGTCAAGGCTGTGCGCCAGCATAAGCGTGTGTTGCAGGTGGGCATGCAGCAGCGTTCCATGGCCAATTTCATCGAGGCCAAGCAGCGCTTTGTCGATACCGGCAAGCTGGGCGAGGTCCATATGGTACGGACCCTCTGGAACTCGAACAGCGGCTATCTCTACCCCTACCCGGCAGGCATGGAGAAGAAGCCGGAAGGGCTCGACTGGAACGCCTGTCTGGGCCCGTTGCCGAAGATCCCCTGGGATCCGAAGCGCTACTTCAACCGCTTTGCCTACTGGGATCTTTCCACCGGCGGCCAGACGGGCGGGCTGTTCGTGCACATGGTAGACGTGGTGCATTGGTATCTGGGCCTGACGCGCGCACAGGCCGCGGTCGCGGCTGGCGGTATTTATCAATACAACGACGGCCGCGACACGCCGGATAACGTCAACCTGCTGGTGGAATACCCGCAGCGCCTGGTGGTGAGCTTCGAAGCGACGCTCAGCACGTGGCTCGACAAGCAGGTGGAGTCGCCGGTCCAGTCCGAAATGGGCGTCAAGAACTCCGCCATCAAGAAACGCACGCCACCGGACATCTGGCGCAAGCTGAACGAGGCCGACATTGTCTTCCACGGCACCGGCGGACGCCTGTCCATCTTCCGGTCCGGCTACGTCTTCACGCCCGTGGACGATGGCAACCAACTGAGCGAAGCCACCGGCGCCGGCGCGCCTGAGGCGCCGCACATTCGCAACTGGCTGGATTGCATCAAGAGCCGTAAGGACCCGAATGCCGCGGTGGAAGACGGGCACTACTCCGCCATGGCCTGCCACATCGGCAACATCGCTTACCAGCAGCGCCGCCGTATTGAGTGGCGGCCGGAGTGGGATCTCTAAAACACAATCAGGGGAGACGCCGCGGCGCCTCCCCTGGCTGCTAATCGAGGCTGCGTGACCTACTTCACCGTCACGCCGACAGTTCCAAGGTTCGAGTTGGTGTAGCCGTCCCATGCAGCGAAGGTGAAGGAGTCAGCTCCGCTGTAGCCGGGATCGGGAAAATAGGACGCAGTCACGCCGTTCAGCCCAGCCGTGCCATGAGCGGGCTGAGAGACAATGCGCAACGTGAGCGGGTTGCCGTTGGCGTCGGTGGCGGTCAGCGCAAAACTGATTGCCATTCCGGCGCTGGTGGTGATGCTTGCATTGGAGACGGCAGGTGGCGTGTTGGTGCTCCTGTCATCGGAGCGCGGCCCGTTGTGGCAGGTGTAGCAGCCAATCTGGAAGCCGCGCCAGAAGGTCTTCGTGCCCATCTCGGTGCTGAACGTCCGGTCGCCGTTGGCGCGGGATAGTTCGGTGCCGCGGTAATCGCCGCCATGGCAGCCCTGGCAAGCGGCCAGACCCACCTTTTCGATGTAGTCGTGGTGGTTCTTTACCCAGTCGGGCGTGTTCGGATGCATGCCGTGCGGGCCGCCCGTCGCGGTGGCGGGGACGGTCACATGGCATGCGGCACAGTCGCCCAGCAGACCCTTGTGGCCCTGCAGGGCAATGCTTTGAAGATTGTCATTCACGTGCGACGACGGATACTCGGCGTGTGTCGATCCGTGGCAGGCTTCGCATTGCAGCCCGCCGTGTCCCGCTGAGAAGCGGTAGAGCGAGTACGGCGCCTTCGGCGCGTTCGCGCTGGTGGCGAACGTCTGATTCACCGCCGTGCGAAGGTTCCCGCTGGCGTCGAAAACGGACGTGTAGCGGATCTGGCCATTGTTCTTGATGGCCGTGCCGGTGTGGCAGTTCTGGCAGGAGGGTTCCTCCAGCCAGCCGGTGCGCGTCGCTGCGCCCACCGTGGCCATGTTGCCGTGGCAACTCTGGCACTGCATGGACATCGAGCCGTCACTCGCCACCGCGCTGCCCATCGCCCCGCGCAGGCACTTGGTGGCCGAGCCCGGATGGCAGCGGTAGCAGGAATCACGATTGGTCGAATCGTTCATCAGCTTGCTGGCCACCGGATCGATCACCTTGCCGTGCAACGTGTGGATGGACGCCGTCAGCGCCGGCACGCCCGTGTAACCCGTTCCAGGCAAGGCATTCGATGCGTGACAGTTGGCGCAGAGCACCGGTTTGGCGCCGCTGGCCGCGGTGACGGTGGCGTAAAGCCCCGCCGCCGAGTAGCCAAACTTGGCCAGCGCCGCCTGATACAGCGCGGTGTAGGCCACGCCGGCATTGCCTGGCGTGCTCCGGTTCTTGTCGTCGTGGAGCTTGAGGATGTTCAGGCGGACGGTCTTGTCCTTGGAGTCCTCCGTGGTGCCAGTGTAGGCAATCCAGCCGCCGGCGGGCATGGCCGCCGAAAGCGTGGAGTCCGGCGAGTGGCACAACTTGCAGCTCATCTCGGTGGAGACGGGCAGCACAATGTTGGTGGAAGTCAGCACCGTGCCCGAACTGTTCCGGACGGACAGTCTCATCATCGGGTACGTGTTGGTGGCGCCGGCGTCATCGGTGGGCGTAATGGGTATGCCCGTCGCGACAAAGCCGTTGAAGGAGGAGTCGAACGTCATCGGCTTGCGAAACCTGGTGGCTCCCGGCATAGAGAAACCGGCCAGCCCCATGTTCGGGGCCAGCGCGGAGGGCAAGCTGAACAGCGCCTGGGCGAATGCCCAGAAGTTCGTCTTGCCGGAAGAGGTGGAGTTGATTGAACCAGTGGGGTCCGCCACCGGCTCATACGTGACCGTCAGGCCGGAGCCGCTTTTGACGAGCTTGCCTGAAGAGTTCACCACCTGAGCCCGTATGTTGTTGTAGGGGGGCAGCAGAGAGAAGACAGAGAAGTCTCGGTCCATGCAGTGCATGCCCAGGTCGTTCCATCCGATGATGGTCCACCCCGTTTTGCTGGTTACGGCTTTGGCGCCCGGAAGGTATACGGTCGCCGTGAATAGCGCCAGGATCGCAAAAGACAAGATCCAATGGCGCGGGTTGATTGGTCGCATCACCCAAACCCTTTCCAGCCCCCGGGCCGCGCCCGAAGGCCTCCCGTGTAGTTTGTGACTGAGCCCTCGCTCCGGCGGCTCGCCGTCACAGGCAGTGAACCTGTGCCGCCGACCCAAGACGCCATCGGGCAATCGCGGGCTCCGTCATCCCATCGGCCGGACCATCCCCGTCAGTAGAAGCCGGCAACAAACAGTACTACCGCGTCTACTTTAAGCAGGTTTGCGGGTCTGTTAGTCAACAATACTATATGATCTGGTTGTGAATGTCACGGGCGTGAGCATTAGTTTGGGAGACGTTCACACCTAGCGGCGGCGCAGCAGCAGCCGGCTGGGTAGTTCACGCCCCGGATGGGCCAGGAAAAGCGTTCCGCGCAGATCGGCCCCGGCCGCGTTGAAAGGGGCTGTGAAGCGGTCGCCCGAAGGTCCCGCGGGCGTCTCTGCCAGGCGGGTCAGGCGTCCGCGAATGATATAGTCCGTGCGCCAGTTCAGCAGGCGGCCAAACCAGCTCCGGTTGCCTATGATCTCGGCCTCCAGAATGGGGACGCCCGCAATCGAGCCCGTCACCTTGCCATCGGCGGCGATGTTGAACTCGGCCGGGATGTCGGCCACCCACTCGCCGGCGAACGGCGCGGCATCGAGCTTCGGCGTCGTCAACGGCGGCTGGCCGAACATTTCGTTGGCGCTTAATAGGATGAAGACGCCGGTCAGCGCCGCCAGCGCCACGGCTGTCCGGGTCCAGCGGAAGGGCGGCGGAGGCGCGCCCCGCAGCCGCGCCCAGCAAAAGATATTCACCAAGCCCACGACGGCCGGCGTCAGGAACAGCCCGCCCGTCATCGGCTTGCCGCTCACGGCGGAAAACAGTGCCCAGCCGGCCAGCGTCGTCAGGCCGCCCCCAAGCGGCCACTTCCAGGCGGCGGCCAGTCCGCCGAATAGCGCCAGCAGGCCCAGACCGAACAGTTGTTCGCGCCCTGTCATGCGCCACGGCGCAGGCAGTCCCTCGGCCGCAACGAAGGCGGCGATAAACAGGAAGAGCAGTCCGCCGGCAATGCGCGCGGCCCACCGCAGAAAGGTGGCCACGCGCCAGGTGAAACTCGAAAGTGCGTTCATGGCAGTCCGAGCATCACCCCAAACCGCCGCGAATCTCCCTTCGGGAAAGCTTCCAAATGCTTACAAACGCGCGCGGAAGGTGTATTCGCCGCTGCCCACCTCACTCACCGCCTTCACCGGCTTGCCACTCTCGGTGACGCTCGCCGCGTCCGACGTCGGCACGTGTACCGTCGCGCGCGTGTTCGGCGGCACCGATACCCGCAGCGTGATGGCGCCGCCGGCCACTTCCCAACTGACGCGGATGGGGCCATGGATTGAATCGTAACTTGCTTCGGCCGACGTCAACCCACCACCCGGAATGGGACGCACATCGAACTTAGCCCAACCGGGCGCTGAGTCATCCGGATTCAGGCCGGCAATGGTGCGCCACATCCACTCGCCCACCGCGCCAAACGCCCAGTGGTTCATCGAGTTCATGCCCGGGTTCTGGAAACCGCGCCCTTTCACGTAGCCGTCCCAGCGCTCCCAGATGGTGGTGGCGCCGTTGCCGATCATGAAGCCCCACGAGGGGAACTCGCGGAGCATGGCCAGTTGGTAGGCCGTTCCGGTCTGGCCGGCGCGCGTGAGTTCCAGCATCAGACGGTGTGTCGCATGGATGCCGGTGGAGAGGTGGCCTTTGTATTGATCGATGCCCGCCAACAGGTGCTTCATGGCGGCGGGCCGCTGGTCGTCGGGCAGAAGATTGAAGTGCAGCGCCAGCGCGTAGCCCGCCTGCGTGTCGCCCTCGATAGTGCCATCGGGCTTCACCCATTCGCGGTTAAAGGCTGTTTTGATGCGCGAAAACAGCTCAGAATAGCGCTTTTCGTCGTCTTTTTTGCCCAAAACAGCGGCCATTCGCGCCAGTAAGTCGGTCGAGTGGGCCCAGAAGGCGGTGGCGAAGACCGGTTTCGGAATGGCGGCGCCACTGGTGGGCCAGCCTTCCAGAATGACGAAGTCGCCGTTCACCCAATCGTTGTAGTCCGACGCACGCTGGTTCATCCACAAGCCGTTCGAGTTGTTTTTCTCGATGAAATCCACCCAGGCGCGCGCGGCGGCGTAATGCTCTTCCAGCAACCGGCGGTCGCCGTAGTTCTGCCACATGCGCCACGGCACGATGACGCCCGCGTCGCCCCAGGCCGGTGCGCCCACCTGGCGCGGCGGCGTCTCGCGGATGCCCGGATTGGGAGCATAGTCCGGGAACTGGCCATTAGCCACTTGGTCGTCGCGAATGTCGCGGATCCACTTGGAGTAGAAGCCGGCCATGTCCATGTTGAAGATGGCGGTCTGCGAAAACGTCTGCGCGTCGCCCATCCAGCCGAGGCGCTCGTCACGCTGCGGGCAATCGGTCGGCGTGGAGTACATGTTGGCGCGCTGCGTCCATAAGATATTGGACATCAACTGGTTGAGCATCGCGTTGGAGGTCTTGAACTGGCCCGCCGCCGGCGCGGAGGAGTAGATGACGCGCCCCGTGATGGCCGGCTTTTCGGACGCTCCGCTCACCTCGACATAGCGGAAACCGTGGTAGGTGAACAGCGGCTCAAAGGTTTCCAGCCCCGTACCGGCGAACGTATAGCTGTCGGTCTGGCGCGCGCTACGCAGGTTGATGGTGTAGAGCGAGCCGTCCTCGGCGAGAGCCTCACCGAAGCGCATAGTCATTGTCGAGCCCGGC
This sequence comes from uncultured Candidatus Solibacter sp., assembly GCA_964478395.1. Classification (GTDB taxonomy): domain Bacteria; phylum Acidobacteriota; class Terriglobia; order Bryobacterales; family Bryobacteraceae; genus Paludibaculum. The sequence continues at coordinate 6,754 of CAYZIX010000027.1, read as the reverse complement.
TTGCCGTGCGCCGCCACGCGGCACCAGCCCACCATATTCTGGCCCATGTCGAAGATGTAGACGCCCGGCCGTGGCGTGGTAACTGCCACCGGATTCAGCTCCATCACCGGACGGATGGGCTCATTGGGCTGCGCCGAAAGCTCGGCGCCGCCCAGATTAGCATCGGCGTTGGCGGCAGGCCAGGAGGAATCGGCAAAGCCAGCGCGATCCCAGCCGGGCGTCGCGCGGCGGGCGTCGTAAGCCTCGCCGTCCAGCATGTCCGACGACACTTCCGGGGGAGCCGGGTGGCGGCGCCAGGTGCCATCGCTGACCACGGCGATGGTCTTGCCGTCGGCCATCTCAATTTCGAGCCGCACCAGCAACTGCGGCTGCGTACCATACATATGACGGTGGTAAAGACCGACGCGCCCTGCGTACCAACCGGCGCCGACCAGGGCGCCAAGGACGTTTTCGCCGGGCGTGAGCAGATGGGTAACGTCATAGGTCTGGTACTGGAGACGCTTGGCGTAGTCGGTGAATTCGGGCGCCAGCACACGGTCGTCAGCGGCACGGCCGTTCACGCGCAACTGGTAGACGCCGCGCGCGGTAGCGTAAGCAACGGCGCGCCGCACGGGGCCATTCAACTTGAAGCTCTTGCGGAAAGCCGAAACGGGCTGTGCCGGGGCTGCGCCGGCCGCGAAGCCGGTACGGCCATCCGTGAGGTAACCCTTCGACCAGCCGGCGTTTTCGCTGTTATCGAATGCGACGACCGCTGCATGGGCGGCCACGTTCACACCCGCAGCGAACACCTCCATCTCGGCTAGAGCCAGCGCATGGGCAACTTCCTTATAATTGGGCGACTCGAAGCGGACGAGACGAATGAAGCGCGCCGCGACCGGGGCGAAACGGATTTCGGCCGGTGTTCCCGGAGGCGGCACAACCTGATCCGCCGATGAACGGTCCACTACTACCTTCGCGTCGCTGAACTTGGCATCCGACGCTATTTCAATGGTGTAGCGGCGCGGAAAGAGGAACGACGGACCGCCCTCCTCGGCGCGCGCGGGCCATATGCGTACGGCGTCAACCGTCTTGACCGATCCCAGATCGACTCCCACCCACTTGTTGTCTCCCGCCTTGTCCGACATCCGCGAGCAATAGCCGGAGTGCGCCGATAAACGGGCTTTGGCGTCGGCGTCGGAAGGGACCACCGCCGTAGGATCTGAGATCCACTGCGCCGCCCAACGCGCCCGGTCAAGCATTCCCATGGACCAGCGGGCCACCTCGCTCCAGGGCGAAGGCTGGCCGTTGTTGTCCCAAACCTGCACCTTCCAGGTGTAGGCGCGCCCGGACTCCAGCGGCTTGCCCGCGTATGCGACCTGCGCCTGGGCGCTGGACTGGATCTTGCCAGAGTCCCAGACAACTCCGCTGGCCGCCGAGGCCACTATCCGGTAGGCGCTCTGCGAGCGGTTACGCTCTCCGGCCAGGCCAGCCTCCAACACCCAGCTGAACCGGGGTTGGGAAGTATCGATACCGGACGGATTGGTTAGATACTCGCAGCGCAGGTGGACCGGCCGAAGTGCCGCCATTCCGGGCAACGCACAACAGAGAGAGAGGAGAAGGAGGTCACGTAGCATATGAACGTTCACAGCTTATACCAGTTGGCTGGATGACGTGAGAAGGGCATGCCGCACGGCCGACCTTTCTCATTATATTGTTTCGATTTCACGTGAAACGCCCACGCCTTCCGGAAATGCTTAACGGTTACAGATTTCAGATCTACCCCGATGCAGCGTTTTGCAGATAATTTCACATATTTCGCCTGGAGTTCCCCACAGCCAGGTGGTTCAATTAGAATTGTGAGACGCCCAATGCGGGAACTCATCTCAATGCACACGTTCGTCGGCAACTCAAGCTGTGAGGGCAGAGCAGCGCTGGCGGTCGTGAATTGCATTTTCGGAGGCACCGTTCGGGTAGATTCCGCGCCGCTGTTAGCGTGGAGTCCCCGAACGGCTGTTTAGCCCACAACACCTGCCACATCAATCATGTACAGTTGACGGCCGGTGCCGCCGTGCGCCGAATCGATCACTACTTTACGGCCGTCCGGACTAAAACGCGGGTGTAAATCGCATCGCCATTCGCCGGAATACTGGGCAGGCAGATGGAAGTGCCCGAGCGGGTGGCGCACACCGGTCCGTAGATCGAACAAGTACGGATTCTGTTTGCGCTCCCGGTCGGGATAGGTATCACAGAGTACCCAGTTTCTGTCGGCAGAGTATGTGCAGTGGCCGTCCACGGTCATGACCCCATCGCCGATCACCTCGACGTTGCGTGTAACGTCTTCGAACAGGTAGAAATGGTTCGGCCGTCCCGGCTGCGCGGCCCAGGCAAGGACGTGCCGAGCATCGCGCCAGATGAAATGGGATGTCATATTGGCGGGGTTGAGCACGAAAAGGTCCTTGCCGTTGGTCGACGCGGTGAACATTCGCGTCTCCCAACCCTGGCCATGGCGAGGTGCGCGCCACCGGTGCAGGAAGACAAACCGTTTGCCGTCGGGCGATACCAGCAGATGGTTGAACCAGTGCTTGGCGTCGGCAAGATCCGACGTGGCGTGCGGCACGCTGCGCGCGGCGGCATAGGGGATAATTAACTGCTTCGCGCCAGTTCGCAGGTCCATGCGCCAGATGCCGTCATCCTCTGGCGCCGCAACAGCCTTGTTCGGATCCGGGGCGCCCACATAGCCATAGCCGGGCCGGCAATCCTGCAGGCGCGCGAAATTGGGGGCAAAGCCCCAGGCGCCATCGGGGCTGAGCGTGTAGATGGGCGCGGGCAAGGTGCGTAGCTTACGTGTGTGCACGTCCAGGACGCGAGCCACAAAGTGATCGCCATCCCGGTCATTCCAGATCACTTTTGTCTTCGACCCGGGAATCCACTGCAACATGGCGCCCTGCTGCCAGCACCAGGCGCGGCTTTGTCCAAGCGTGATCCAGCGGTCGGCGGCAGCCGTGTCCACCATGCCAATTTCGATGACATCGTCCGGGCGCGGTGAACGGTGTTCGAAATCCACCCGCATACCAAGGACATAGCGGCCGGAGGGATCGAATTCCAGCTTGTCGTAATAGCCGAACCAATGATGGCCGGGAGCCGAAGTGAGGGCCCGCACAGGCGGGAGTTTCGCGTCCGGTTGAAACGCCGCCGTGGCGGCCTGCAGGAAGCGTCGTCGAAACATCTTTCTAAGCTATCGCGATTGGGCTAGGATGGCGGGTAGAGATGGACAACCTACACCTGAGCGACGGTGACCTGGAACGCTATGTGACAGGCATGATGCACCACGAGCCAGAAGTGCGTTGGGTGGAACAGCATCTTTACGCCTGTCCGCAGTGTGCCGAACGGATGGCAGCCATACAGGATGAACTGGACGCCCCGGACGGAGGCTCGATCGAGACCGGTGAGCCCGACCTTTACGGCGGCGGCGGTCCGAAGCAGTAGCGTAGTTCAGCTCAGCGGCGCGGCGTTATTGTGGAACCATGTTCGATAACACCGCTGATATCCGCCAAACCCGTAAGCGTTTGAACGGAAAGTTGTTCACCAGCGGCGTGGGCACCTTCCGCGCATTCGAGGATCTGGAAGCCGACGCGCTGAAAGACGGAGCTTTATCGCAGAAGCATAAGGAGTTGATCGCGCTGGGCATCAGCATGGCCGAGCGCTGCTTCCCGTGTGTCGAATATCACGTCGGCGCAGCGGTGGAGCATGGCGCCTCGCGGGCCGAGGTACTGGAGACCGCCGCCGTCGCCGTGGCGCTGGCTGGAGGTGTCGCCACTTGGCCGGCGCGCTATGCCATTCAGTTGCTGGACGAGTTGGACGTGCCGAAGTGATAAAGTGGCGCACATGAGGCGATTGATTCCCTTCTTGCTGCCACTGGCTCTCTTTGCACAAGGCAAGCGCACGGTGCTGGTGATCACCGACGCCGAGGGCGTGGCGGGCGTCTGCCGTCAGGAACAGACAGAGCCCACCAGCCCGGAGCTGCAAAAGCTGTTGACTTCCGAATCCAACGCCGCCGTGCGCGGCTTGCTGAAGGGCGGCGCCGATGAAGTGATTGTCTGGGACGGGCATGGCGGAAGCCGTACGCTTTCGGCCACCACCATCGCCCCTCCGGCGAAGTTGCTGATTGGTGCGCAAGGTCCTCTGATGTTGCTGGACCGCGGCATTGCGGCAGTGGCCTTTGTCGGCCAGCACGCCCGCGCCGGCCGCGAGCGCGCCGTGATGGCGCACAGCTACAGCTCGCTCGGTATTCAGCGGGTGGTGATGAACGGCAAAGAAGTCGGCGAGATTGAAACTCGCTCCGCACTGGCCGGCGCCTTCAACGTGCCCGTCATCTTCCTGAGCGGCGATAAGGCGGCCGCCGAAGATCTGCTGGCTATCGTGCCGGACGCTGAAACGGCAGTGGTGAAGGAAGGCATTGGCTACTATGCCTGCTTATCGCTGACCATGCTGGAAGCCGAAAAGCTGATTGAGGCCAAGGCCGAGGCGGCCATGAAAAAAGTGAGCTCTATCCGGCCCTACAAAGTCGAAGGCCCGGTTGAGTTCCTCACTGAGTACTCCACACGCAGCACGCTGTTTCCGGATGCGGTGCTACCGGCTGGAGTGGAACGCGTGGCGCCGCGCACGCTCCGCTTCCGTGGTGCGAATTACCTGGAAGCTTGGACACGCTGGGCCGGCCGCTAGGGCTTTTTCTTCTTCTCGTCCTTTTTGGCGGGCTGCTCTTCCTCGGGGAACTTGATTTCACTCTCCACCTGCATCACCTGCGACTCGACCTGGAACTTGCGGTAATTGCGGAATTCAATCTCGTTGCGCGAGCAACGGAACGTGCCGCGTTGGCAACTGAGAACTTCGCTCTTCAGCGGCATCAGGTGGCGCTGGCCGGCGATGGTCACCCAGCCGTAATCCACGTAGGTCTCCACCGTGTCTACGGCGTAGTCCGGCGGCAATTGGCGCGAGTTCATCTCAACCCTTAGGACCCGCGCCGACACCGGATCAATCCATACCGCACCCTTGTAAGCTGGTTTGGTTTCGTAGCCGATCCGGATGCGCCAGTTCGAGTTCGGTTGGCGCACTGAATAGTCGTAGACCTTGGCGGCCATGCCGGAGGCGTTTGAATCACCGCGCACACGGAAGGCCGCGTCCGTATTGGAAGAAAAGAGCGAGGCCAGCACGGAGCCGAATTCGCCGGAACTCCAGCTGCCCGTATCTTCAGGCGAGCCCTTCTTCAGCGGTTTACCGTTGCGCCGCAGATTGCGGTAGTCCTCTTTCTGGCCAACCATCAGGAGTTCCAGCTCGAAGCGGTCCTGAAACTTCCAGTCCGGCTTGAGCGTTTTGCTCTCATACCGGGAAATCAGCTCATCGCAGGCAAAGTTGGGTAGCGACTCAAAGAACGTGAAAGCAGCCTCGCGGGCACGTTCAATCAGGTCTGGCGGCTGCGGCTTCGCAGACTGGGCGGGCACGACGCGCTCGGTGCGGCCCTGGTCGTCTACCTCAACAACGTCGCCCGGCTGGACCTTGGGAACGCGCTGATCGGCCGGAATCGCCGGCACCTGCTCGTGCTTCTGCGCGGCGCCGCCGCGGCGCAACACCGGACGGCCAGGGTCTTCTGGACTTTGCTGGGTTTGTTGATTTTGCTGTGCAGCCAGGGGGAACGCGAGAATCGCGGCCAGGATATACAACAGCCCGCGGCGGTCGCAGAAATTCGCCAGCCGTAAACCAGAAATACATTGCCACGCTCGCAAAGGCCAGTGCTTTGCGGGAGGTTGTGTTTCGCGCGGAATGATAACTCTCGTCTCCGGACCAGCTCCACCGCGGGCTGCTTGCCAGGTCATGACCTGTCTCTGAATAAAGAGACGTAGCCGCATAATATGGGTTACATCTATCGTCCGTTTCCGCCGGGGACTACGCCTCGCACGGTAAGCCAGTCCTTCAGACGCGCCGGCCACGTGCCAATGACCGGATCCTGTGGCGCCAGACCCACTCCATGCGGGCCATTCTGGTAGATATGCAGCTCAGCCGGTACGCGCGCCGAGCGCAATGCCAGGTAATAGAGCACGCTGTTTTCGGCCGGCACACCCGTATCGGCGTCGGTGTGGAACAAGAACGTGGGCGGAGTCTGCGAGGTGACTTTTAGCTCGTTCGACAAATCCCAAACCAGCGCCGGGTCGGGTGGATTGCCCAGCAGGTTGATCATCGACCCGGAATGCGTGTAGCGCGTCGTGAAACTGATCACCGGATAGACCAGGATCGAAAAATCAGGCCGCTCGCCCGGACCAAAATGCGTCGATAGCGTCGAGGCCAGATGGCCGCCCGCCGAGAAGCCCATCACGCCAACACGCGACGGGTCGACACCAAACTCCTTGGCCCGCGTGCGGATGATGGTAATGGCGCGGCGGGCGTCGTCAAGCATGGCCGGGTGGTGATAGCGCGGCCCCAGGCGGTACTTCAGCACGAAACCGGCAACACCGAACGAGTTGAACCATTCCGCAATTTTCGAGCCTTCCTTTTCCATCGACAGATGGGCATATCCGCCGCCGGGGCAGATGAGCACAGCGGCGCCATTGGCGTGCTGCGGCAGGTAGGCGGTGAGCGCCGGCTTATCTTCCTCGGCATTGCCGAGCGCGCCCGGCGCTCCTTCAGGCCACAGCAATTCCGTCTTGGGCGGCTGCGCGGCGGCAAGGCCGGCGACGAAGAGCGAGAGCAGTATTGCGCGCATGATTCTACTCTGCCACGACTG
>CAYZIX010000026.1:0-35727 GCA_964478395.1 uncultured Candidatus Solibacter sp. | reverse complement strand
GCGCCATGGCGTTGTTCGGTGAAAAGTACGGCGACAAGGTCCGTGTGGTCACCGTGGACGGCTTCAGCCGCGAGCTTTGCGGCGGCACGCACGTCACGCGTTCCGGCGACATCGGCTTGTTCAAGGTGGTTTATGAGGGCTCCATCTCGGCTGGTGTGCGGCGCATCGAGGCCGTCACCGGGCTGAATGCGCTGGAGCGCTTCCAGAACACCACGGCGCTAGTGCATCAGGCGTCCAGCGTGCTACGCACGTCGGAATCCGAGCTGGCCGCGCAGTTGGAAAAGGTGGTCGAGCAGCAGAAACAGTTGGAGCGCCAGATCGACGAATTGAAGCAGCGCGCCGCGCACGCCGCGGCCGGCTCACTTGAGGCTCAGGCCCAGACCATTGGCGACGCGCGGGTGCTCTGCGCGGTGGTGGATGGGCTGGACCGCGCCCAGATGCGTAACCTGGCCGACGAGCTGCGCAACAAGTGGAAGAGTGCGGCTATCGTGCTCGCCTCGGGCAGCGAAGGCGACATCGCCATTGTGGCCGCCGTCACCAAGGACCTCACCAAGAAACTGCACGCCGGCAAGCTGGCCGGTGCCGTGGCCCAGGCCGTCGGTGGCAAGGGCGGTGGACGTCCGGATATGGCTGAAGCCGGCGGCAAACAATTGGCGCCGCTCGCTGCGGCGCTGGATGCGGCGCAGAAAACCATCTCCGGCGCGTTGTCGGCCTAGCTAAACAGCGTCTTTGCACGGATGCTGATCCTTACGGCTCCAACATGGACCAGGCGCCGCGCCTAGAGCGCCGGTTTGCTCTCCGCTAGTGTTTTCTCGATTGTCTTGAGGTACTTAAGCAAGCTCTGGCCCGGGTGTGCATCCATCCACTTGGCTGTCGCCTCCAGCAGCGCGCGCGACGCGGCGCGCGTCACCACAAGCTGTGCATTGCGCCGCTCGCGCCCCGTTACCACCAGCGGTTCGGCGGCCTGCCGCAATGCCACGGCCGTAGTGTCCGGCCCTTTGGCTATCCATTCCCGTGCGGTTGCCAGCGCCGCCCGGCGCGCATCCAGAATCAACGCCACTTTTTCAGGCGTGCCAGCGGTTGAGCTGTCAGCATACACTGCGGCCTGCAACTTAACGTACTCCGGCGCCGCACCGATGGTCATATTCGTGGTTGGGATCTTCTTTTCGGCGCCCGGCGCAACGGGCGTTTCCAGGAGAAAATCGTGGCAGGAGATATAGTAGCTTCCCGGATAGCCCACCAGTTCGATGATGAAGGCGGACAGTGGTGCGGTCGAATTATTCCGGATCCGGAACAGACTGCCGCCATCGGTGGCTTCAATCTTGAGCACGGGTAGCGGCATTTCGGCAGCCGGTGTTGCGGCGACCGCAAAAAGAAGCAAGAAAGCGAGGGTGGGCATACGGGATGATAGTAATGGCGCGACGCTCTGGCGTCCAGCCCTAAACGTGATGATTTCTTCGCCACAACCGAGCGCCCGCCGCATCGCGCTGGAGGTCCTGGAGGGCGTCGGCCGGGATGCCCAGGCCGCAGTGCTACTCGATTCGTTCACTGCTTCGATGGACACGCGCGAAGCGGGGCTTGCCACTCAACTTGTCTTCGGCGTGCTGCGCCGCCGCGCGCAGCTCGACCACTGGATTGCTGCAGCAGCGCGCCGGCCACTCGGGCGGATGGACTCAACCGTCCTCAACATCCTGCGCCTAGGCGCCTTTCAGTTGCGGTTTCTTGACAAGATTCCCGCGCATGCTGCCGTCGATGAGAGTGTTCGTCTGACCAGGCGGTCTGGCAAGACATCGGCCGCCGGCTTCGTCAACGCTGTGCTGCGCCATCTGCCCGAAAACACTGGTGAATGGCCCTCGGACGACGTGCGCTATTCGATTCCGGCGTGGCTGTGGCAACGCTGGTGTGCGAATCTCAGTCCCGAACTGGCCGGTATTGCCGCCGCGGCGTCGCTCGAAGAGCCTGAGGCGTACTGGCGGGACGGCCGCCGGATGGATATCGGCGCGCAATCGATTGTGCCGTTGCTTCACCTTGAGCCTGGCCACCGTTTTCTGGACGTTTGTGCCGCGCCGGGCAACAAGGCGCTGCAGGCGTTGGAGACGCCCATCCGCGCTGTGGCCTGCGATATCAGCCCGCGCCGCTTGCGTACGTTGCTGGTGCGGTGCCCGCGTGTGCGCCTGGACGCGACACGCCCGTTGCCTTTTGGCGCTATCTTTGACCGGATTCTGGTCGATGCCCCCTGTTCCGGCACGGGCACCTTGGCTCGCAATCCGGAAATCCGCTGGCGTCTCACGGAAGAAGAGATCGCCCGCCAGGCGGCGCGGCAGGGGCTGATTCTCGAAAACGCGCTCGCGGTGCTGAAGCCCGGCGGGCGCCTGGTCTATTCCACTTGCTCACTGGAGCCGGAGGAAAATGAGTTGTTGGTGAAACGTGTCGCCGCCGGCCGCGTCTCTGAAACCGTGCTGCGCGTGCCGGGCCGTGACGCCGGAGACGGCTTTTTCGCTGCCGTGGTAGAGTGAGATGTTCTCGCCCATGATTGAAATCCTGCCGTCATTATTGGCCGCCGACTTTGCGCGCCTGGGTGAACAAATCGACGATGTCGCCCGGGCCGGTGTCTCGACTTTGCATTTCGATGTGATGGATGGCCATTTTGTGCCCAACATCAGCTTCGGCCTGCCAGTGCTTGAGTCTTTGCGGAAGGCGACGAAGCTCCGCATTGACGTGCATCTGATGATCGCCGATGCCGATGCCTATGCCGCCCGCTTCGTCAAAGCTGGCGCAAATCTCGTCAGCGTGCACCAGGAAGCCTGCCCGCACATCGACCGTACGCTGGCTGAAATCCGCTCGCTCGGCGCCGGGGCTGGAGTTGTGTTGAATCCGGCAACGCCGATTGCAACGTTGGAGCACGTGTTGCCGAGGGCCGATTTCGTGCTGCTGATGAGCGTGAATCCCGGCTACGGCGGTCAGCGCTTCATCCCTTACGTGCTGGACAAGGCGCGGGCGCTGGCTGAGTGGCGCCGCCGTCTGGGTTTGACGTTTGCCATCGAGATTGATGGGGGCATCTCGTTGGATAATGTAGGAGAGGTGGCTGCGGCCGGTGTGGACTGGTTCGTCGCCGGTTCCAGCGTCTTTGGCGCTGCCGAGCCGGGCCGTATGGCCGCCGCAATGAAGCAGGCCGCGCAAGATGCGCGGGCCCGCGCGGTTTGAGCGTCTGATCTTTGAGGTGATGCGACTGATGTTTCTTTTTGCGAAAGGTTCCGGCGCCTGGCTCGCCACAGTGCTGCTGTGTGTGCTGGTGGCTGGCTCGGCAGGTTGCCGTCATAAGAAGTACGAGAACCCCATCACCAAGGACACGCAGCAGCCCGACAAGGTCTTGCTCGACAAGGCCTTCCGCGACATTGAAAAGGGTCGCTACGAAGTTGCGCGGCTCACGCTGAATACACTGATCAATACCTACGACACCAGCGAATTCCTGGCTAAAGCCAAACTGGCCATTGCCGACTCCTGGATGCGCGAGGGCGGCTCGTCCGCGTTTGCCAACGCCGAGGCCGAGTACAAAGACTTTATCCTCTTCTACCCGACACTGCCGGAGGCCGCCGAGGCGCAGATGAAGGTCTGCGACCTGCACTACAACCAACTGGAGAAGCCGGACCGGGATCCGTCGCACGTGCTCAAGGCTGAGGATGAGTGCCGCAACGTTCTGACTCAGTTCCCGAACTCTTCTTACGCTCCGCAGGCCGCGCAGCGGCTGCGCGAAGTGCAGGAAGTCATCGCCGAGTCTGAATTCCGCGTTGGCGCGTTCTATCACCAGAAGGGCTCTTTCCCGGCTGCCGCCAACCGTCTGCAGGCCATAACGGATCATTATCCGCTCTACAGCGCCGCGGACCAGGCCCTCTGGGATCTGGGCGACAGCTACGGGCACATGGGAGCTCGTTTCCGACCGAAGAGCGTCACTGCTTTTCAGCGCATCGTGCGCGAATACCCGCTCAGCCCGCTGGCGGCCGATGCCAAGAAGAAGCTGAATGAGATGGAGGCTGAGATCCCTGAGCCGGATCCGGTGTCCATTGCGCGCATGAAGTATGAGCAGGAGAACTACCGTGGCAAAGGGTGGTTGGGCCGGCGCTGGGAGCCGTTTTCGAAATCACCTAACATGACCCGCGCTGCCCGCTCGGGCCAGCCCTCCATGACACCCATGCGGCCCAGCATTCCGGCCAGTGTGCCGCTGCCAGCCGGTGCTACGGCAGGTGGTGTCACGGACGTGACCGCATCGACGGCGGCTCCGGGCTCAACCAGCGCTCTTGATACGCAGCCGGATGCCCGGCAAAACCCGCCCGCAGAGCAAGGCGCGGCTGCCGCCGGGACGACGCCGGCCACGGCGAAACCAGCGGCTGATGCGCCGCCGGCCAATCATACCGTGCAGCCCAAGAAGAAGGGCAAGTTCCTCGGTTTCCGGCGCTCTTCGGTGCCCGATCAGGCCGCAGGCGCCAAGTCGGACAAGAAGAGTAACAAGAAGGCTGACAAGAAGAGCTCGAAGAAGGACGAATCCACGTCCAAGGAGTAACCGTTGCCCACGCCTGTGAGCGTTCTTCTGGCCGATGACAGCCCGCACGCTCAGCGAATGGGAGAGCGCATTCTGCGCGAGGAAGGCTATGAGGTGATCGCCGTCACGGACGGTGAAACCGCCATGGCCCGCCTTGAGGAGGTTCGGCCGGACCTTGTACTTGCCGATGTCTTTCTGCCGCAGCTCTCCGGCTATGAGCTCTGCCGCCGGATCAAATCCGATGAGCGTTACCGTCACGCCGGCGTTGTGTTGATTGCCGGTCTGCTTGAGCCGGTCGATGAGGAAGAAGCACGCCGCGCCGGATGTGACGCGGTGCTGAAGAAGCCTTTTGAGGCTTCGGTGATGATCGAAACCGTGGGTCCGCTGATCGAGCGTTCCCGCATCGCTCAGGGACTTTTCGCCGACGCGGTTCCACCGCCTCCTCCACCCGGGCCGGAAGCGATCCCGGTGCGTGTGGCCGTACCGCCACCGCTTGACGCTGAGGCTATTCGCGCAGCCGTCACCCTTGCTCTGGATCGCAGCTTGCCCACACTTGTTGAGGAGATCTCCGAGAAGGTTCTCATCGCGCTCGGCCATTAAGGCGGGCATCTGACTCGACACGCGGAGCGGGTTGCTGCCTACCAAGCCGCCTACGTAGGGCAGAGAACGTGGCAAAAGGGCGGAAACTTTCGTTTCCGCCCTAGCCGTCTCCGGTTGGCCGCCGCGCAGTCTGCTGCTACATCATCAGGTCGAGCACCCACTGCGCGTCACCCGCCAGATTGCGGGCGCTACCTGCCTCAATGTGCTTGCCGCTCTGTGCGGATACTTCGTTTACATACGCGGCCAGTTGCTTCTGTGCCGTGACCGTCTTGGACTGGTCTACCGAGGTCTTCACGTTAGCCAGCTTTGTCAGCAGGCTGTTAGCGATACCTGGGTTGTCGATCCATCCGTTATCGATGGCCGTTTGAGTCGAGGCCGTCACTCTATCCAAGGTCGGGACAATCGTGCCCCAGTTTGCCTCTGCCGAGGTGCTGTAACCCCAGCGGAAGAGTGAAAAGCCGGAAGCCCCGCCCCAACGGGCGTAGAACAGTGAATCGGCAATCTCCTGCGCGGTCACCGAATAGACTTGCAGGCCCGCCAGCACCGGTGTGTCTCCGGCCTGGGCAACAGCGCCTGCCATAACGGCGCCAACCCACGAAGCCGGTTGGCCGTAATCCTTCTGATACGCCATTGGTGCCAAGAAGGAGAGCATGGACGCCATGTCGCGATAATTCTGGGCATAGTGGGCTAAGCCGAACTGGTCGGTGCGAGCTCCGCTAGTGGCCATCGTGCTGGTCAGCGCGCCCTCTGGCATCAAAGCGGCGGACACGGCCACTGAAGTCTTGTTCTTTTTGTTGAAATCGGCCACATCGTCCTTGACCGCTTTTACCATCGCGTCGATTTCCGCCACGCGGAGCGCCACCCACTTTGCCACGTCGGGGTCGCCAGCCGCGTAGGCATTGAAGTAGCTCTCGTTATCCTTGGGGACGTAATAGGTCTTCATCAGCAGGTCCTCGACATGGTTCATGTCGATGCCCTGTTCTGTCGCGGCCTGGATATGAGCCGGACAGAAGCAATAGTAAGCTCCAGGGTAGCGGATGTAGTCGAGGTGAATTCCGTCTACGGCGTAATTACGCAGGATTTCATCCACAATGCTGAGGAAATATGCGTTATACTCCTCCTTCGCCCGCAGTGGGCAAATCCGGCCGTCGTTGATTGCATACGGTGCCGGTTTTGTCGATGAGGGGTTGTGGTAAATCGTATATTTGTACTTGTTCTTCGTGACCGCGAAGTAGTCGTCCTGGTGGTAGTTGAGCCAGGCGTGGACCTTGATTCCCCGCGCATGACACGCTGTCAGTAAATGCCCTAGGGTGTCGTCGGCCGCTGCCGCCGGAGCAATGGCGCTGGGATAAGCCACTGTACCCGCGGTACCCTTCACAAGCAAGATGGCGTCTGTGATGCCACGTGCCTGCAAGGCCGATGCTACGGTCTCGGCGCCATACGTTCTCACCGTACTTCCCCAAACCCATACGGCCCTCGTTTCAGCGCCGGCTGCTAACTGCGGCAGGAATAGGGAAACGGCCGCAGGAAGGATGGAAACCAACCAAAAACGTCTGTTAATGATCATAACGCCTCCACTCGAAGTGTGGATGCTAGCACCTTAACGAATGTTAGTCAATGGGACTTCAGGTGCCGTGTGAGTGGGCCGCCAGATACGGGAAGGTCTGACGTAGGTCCGGACGATCAGTTCGCTTGGTTAATACGACGGTCGGCAAGAGCCGCCGCCCTCGGCCCTCAATTCCTGCCGTACGGACTTCAGGGCTTCGCGCAAACCCTGCCGCGAATCGTGCCAGAATCGTGAGAACACCGTGTCCCGGCGGTGATCAACGTACCAGGCCAAAACCACAGCGGCGACGAACACAATAAAAGGCAAGATGGTCGTCCATTGTGTATTGACGGTGCGCACCGTGCCGCTCCAAGCGGCCTGCCACTCGCCACGGAACAAATGGCCTGCTATGTCGAGCTTCATCTTTGTCAACCGGAGGGGTGTAAACAGATGCCGCAGCGTGGGCACCGCACGTGCCACCACGACCCAGGCGCAAGGTAATACATACAGAAAATAGGCCAAGTAGCCCATCCAGAGAGTCGGCCGGGCCGCCTCCAGGCTGGCGCCGTCCTTCTTAAACGCTGCCCTTAGCGCGGCCTGCGCGCCGCGAGCCCGTTCGGCCGTCGCACAGTCCTGCGCTTGCCCATCGGCTCCGCTCCGGTAGCTAGGCGTATAGACGAGTTCAAGATTACCCGGCAGTGAACCAGGATTGTAGCCGTCCGTACCGTGTGCAATCCGCTCGGCGACGCTCAGATGCACCACCGCCGGCCGCCCCGCGTGCTGTTCGGCGCAGATTCTGCCGATGTCACGCGGGCGCCAGCGGTAGAAGACCCCCAGCCCGGCGCGCGAATCGTATAGCTTGTCATCGACGTTGGCATGTTCGTCGTAGTCTTGGCGCGCGCTTGCGAGGACTCTCAGCTCATTCCGTTCAGCCCACCGCAGCATCCAATCCAGTGCTACCAGTGACATTCCCTGTTTCGGATAGCCGCCACCAACGTTCGAGTGCACGCCCGCGAACCACACCTGTTGGATCCGCTCATCATCCTGTTCCCACAGCCGCGGTTTGAAGGCCGCCCGAGCCTCATCAATCGCCAGCGCGTGACAGGCGTACTCGACGTTCCGGTGGAGTCTCTGATCGGGAAACTTGAAACGGAATATCAGTGCGTTCAGTAGATCGCTCGTGTAGAACGGACCGCCCACCGCGTCAACGGTGTCCCACACGCCAATAAAACGAATTCGGACGTCGTAATCCACTGAATGATGCTGGCGGAACTTGCGCAGAACGTCGTCGTCCAGCTCGCGCTGGCCGGCCTTCAGAAGGGCATTGTGAAAGAGCTGTTGTAGCCAGGTGCGGTATCGCCGCCGGTAGGTGCGGTAGGCTTCTTTCACCATGTCTCTCAGTGCGTCGCTGGTGTGCAGTTTTTGGCGGTCCAGCACGCCGCAGTGGATGATCATGCCGGCCAGTGTCCGGGCCGTGAAGGCGCCGCGGCTAAAGCCGAACAGGTAGATGCGGTCACCGGGGTCGTAGATGCGCACCAGCTCCATGTAGAGCTTCCTCACGTTGCGAGCCAAGCCGAAGCCGAACGCGCCTCCCAGGAGCTTCAGCGGCAAAAAGCCCTGCGTGCCCACGCCGTCGTCGTACAACGCCACTTGCGGATCAAGTTGCGGATCCGTGCGATGGCCGTTCAGGTCAACTGCCTCAAACAGCTTAAAGACGTTCGTTCCACGGTCCTTGATCCCGGTATTTCCGGTGCCGTCAGAACAGATGATGATGTTTTTGCCCATGCCCCTCCGTAGTGCCTGTCATTGTAAGCCGGAATGGGTTCTAATGGAGCAGATTTCGGTGGGACTCAACTTGTGCTGGCCGGCGCCACGGAATCAACATTGGCACATCGTTGCAGTATCGCCGGTACGGAGCGCCGAACTTGGCCGCCAGGTCGCGTTCCTCCAGCACGGCTCCCGTGAAGATGTATGCGGTCCACAGCACCGCCAATTCCAGCCGGCTTACGTTCATTTGCGGCGCAGCCCACAGGAACAACACGATGGCGGAGTAGATTGGGTGCCGCACCCAACGGAACGGGCCACTCACGACAAACGCGTCAGCGGCGAGCTGCGTCGCCTGGTTTACCGTGGTCTTGCTGCCCCGGAGATGACTGCGGATGGGCCGGAGTCCGAAGGGATCGAATGTGTCCAGCGCCTGGATCGCCCACACAAAGACAGCCAAAGCGAACAGCGATACCACTGTCACCATGATGTGCGCCAGACCGTGTAAAACGTAAAGCGGCGGTCCTTCACGTTGATACATAACAACGAAAAACGCCAATGCCAACCCTGATGTGATGGCGTAAAACGCCCCATCGTATCGTTCAGGGATAACCGCGGACAAGCGCGCACGGACCGGCCGCCGCACCATGATGCTGTGCTGCAGGAAGAAGAGGAGTGACAGCAGTGCATTCCACGCAAGTGCAGTGCGAGAGGATAGGTGCAATGGCACCAGCGTCGGCCATCCCGGCCAAGCGAAGAGAGCGAGCGAGCCTCCGCCCAGCACGATGGCGAGAATCATCATGGATGCATCTGCCATTCGCGAGGCCAGCCTAGGCAGGGCTTCGGGTGGCTCGGGCCGCACATCTGTTCCACGGATTTCCATCTGGCCTGGCTCGATTATAGGGCCAAGTGCGCATCCGGAATGCTCGCGTAGTGCATTTTATCTGCTGGATGGAATGGAGACCGGCCCCGGCCGGCCATCACCCGGACACTCGAGCTGTGGCTCGCCGCTTGGTGCTACGCACATCCGTTCCGTTGGGCTTCCATGCGCGTGCCAAGTGCTGGGCGTCATCAATCTGCTGAGGCGTCATCTTGGTCAAGAGCTTGTCTCTGACCTCAGCGTACTTGGCCTGGCTTTCGCCAGTTGTGCGTGTGATCGCCAGATTAAGCCATTTGCAGGACTCGGCATAGTCCTGCGGCACGCCGCGGCCGTTCAGATACAACAGGCCGAGGTTGAACTGGGCGGGGCCAACTCCCTGGTCCGCAGCCAGCCGGAACCAGTTGGCCGCTTCCTCGTAGTCTTGCCGGACACCATGCCCGTCGCGATACAACGCCCCAAGATTGCACTGGGCCGGGGCGTTGCCCTGATCCGCGGCAAGCTGGAACCAGTTCGCAGCCTCCGCATAGTCCCGCGGAACGCCCTGACCATTGCCGTACAGCACGCCCAGGTTGCATTGTGCGGAGGCGTTGCCCTGCTCAGCGCGCCGGACCAGTTCATTCATGGCTTTCTTGTCTAGCGTTCTCATTGGATATGTTTGTGGCGTCTTATCTGAAGTTCTCAGCGGATAATTGTTGCAGACTTACGGCGCTTCAATAATGTTAAGGTCTGCTTAATGCGAAACTCGCCCCGGTGTGCCATATACTCAGAGGCACTGTCTCGATGGGTTTCTGGCTGTCATGAGATGACATATAACGCTGAAAATGCCCGTTCTGCGTATAGATGAATGTCATATCTCAAATAACATTGTATCACTGATCTGCAAGCATTATGAGTGTTTTGGTTTTGGCAATAGCCTCGAAGTGTCTGAAAACGGGATAGATTGAGTTGCGGTCAGACACCTGGGCAATCCTGTTGAGGGCACGTATCCCACCGGGTGTGCTTTTGGCGATAAAGTACCTACCGAGGACCAGTCGGACTCAAGAAATGGCAGGTATGTGATGAGCTATCCAAACAGCGGCACCGGACGGCGGGGATTCCTCAAAACAATGGCCGTAGCGCCGGCTGTGCCGGCGCTCGGTACGTCGTCAGCCGCCGGGCCTGAGGTTGGTTTCCCGCGGCGTTTTTCGGGGCGTCAGACGGCCATGATCGCCTTCCCCCTCGGTGGTGTCGGAGCCGGTAGTGTCAGCCTGGGAGGACGCGGCGAACTGCGCGATTGGGAGATTTTCAATCGTGCCGACAAGGGCCACCTGCTGAATTACACCTTTCCGGCCATCTGGGTTCGCGCGGGGGCATCTGCGCCCGTGGCACGTGTGCTGGAAGCGAGGCTCAGTCCTCCTTATCACAACGGATTCGGGCTCAACCCCAACCAGGTGTCCGGCCTCACACGGTTGGAGAGCGCTGAGTTCAGTGGCGAGTTCCCGTTGGCGCACGTCGATTTTCATGACGCGTCTCTGCCGGTGCATGTGGCACTGGAGGCGTTCTCTCCCTTCATCCCGCTGGAGGCGGATGAGTCAGGTTTGCCGGTGGCGATTCTGCGCTACAAGGTGCGCAACACCGGCGCACAGGCGGCAGATGTTTCCATCGCTTGGTCGCTTGAAAACCCTGTCGGCATCGATCCGCGTGTGCGCTCAACGGCGGGCGGGCGTGTGAATGAGTTTCGTTCACAGGCCGGGCTCGACGGCCTCTTTATGAGTGATCCAAAATGCGGGCCAGAAGCGCCGATGGCCGGCTCGATGGTGTTGGCAGTATTGAATGCCGGTGCGGGGAAGGTGAGTCATCTGCGCGGTTGGCCGCGTGCCAAGTGGTGGGCCAGCGCGCTGTTGTTTTGGGACGACTTTTCAGCCGATGGCCTGCTCGGGCCAGAAGCGGAGAAACAAAATGCGGTGGGCTCAGTCAACCTGCAACGCACCGTCGCGCCGGGCGTGGAGGCGGAGTTCACGTTCCTGCTGGCTTGGCATTTTCCCAATCGGACGCCGGCCTGGAGTGGATGGTCGGCGCCGAAGGGCGACGAGAACGCCATCATCGGCAACTATTACGCGACGCGTTTTGCCGACGCCTGGAAGGTAGCCGAATATACAGCGGAGCATCTCGAATCGCTTGAAAAACGCACGCGCGCCTTCGCCGCAGCCATGCGCGCGTCGACATTGCCAGCAGCGGTGAAGGACGCGGCGACGGCGAACCTGTCCACACTGGTCACGAACACTTGCTTCCGCACTGCGGATGGCAGACTCCGTGGCTTTGAAGGCTGCAACGATGATCACGGCTGCTGCCACGGCAACTGCACACATGTCTGGAACTACGAGGTGGCGACGCAACACCTGTTCCCGTCGCTGGCGCGCACCATGCGTGAGGCCGCATTCGAGCTTGGTGCGCGGCTCGATGGTGTGATTCCAATCCGTCTGGCCCTGCCGGAGGGTAAGCAGGCGGGTGGCATCACGGCGGCCGATGGCACAATGGGCCAGATCATCAAGGCCTATCTCGACTGGCGTTTGTCTGGCAACGAGGCATGGCTGCAGAAAATGTGGCCCGCTGTGCGCAAGGCGATGGAGTTCGCCTGGGTGGAAGGCGGTTGGGATGGCAACCACGACGGCGTGGCCGAAGGTGTTCAACACAACACGTATGATGTAGAGTTCTACGGGCCGAATCCGATGTGCGGCGTTTACTATCTGGGGGGCTTACGAGCTTGCCAGGAGATGGCGAGTCAGGTGGGCGACGCGGCATTCGCCGAACGCTGCGGTGCGCTGTTTGCCTCCGGCAGCCGCTGGATCGATGCCAATCTCTTCAACGGCCAGCACTACATTCAGAAGATTCAGGGTATTCCGCAGGACAAGATAGCTAAGCCGTTACGCTCTACCGGTGGCGCCGAAGACAGTGAGCATCCCGATTTCCAGTTGGGCGAGGGGTGTCTCACCGACCAGTTAATTGGCCAATACCTGGCCGATTTGGCTGGCCTCGGGCCGTTGCTCGACGTGGCGCATATCCGAAAGACCTTCGAGAGCATCTACCACTACAATCACCGTTCCACGCTGGTGCGGCACGACTCGGTGGAGCGCATTTATGCGTTGAACGATGAGGCGGCGATGCTCATCTGCGACTACGCTGCGGGCAAGCGTCCGCGCATCCCGTTCCCGTATGCGTCAGAGGCGTGGACGGGTATTGAGTATCTGTTCGGCACACAGTTAATCACAGCGGGGATGGTAAGTGAAGGCGTGCAGTGCTTTGCAGACGTACGCCGCCGCTACGACGGTGAGAGGCGCAATCCGTGGGATGAGTTTGAATGTGGCCATCATTACGCTCGCGCCATGTCGGCGTGGTCCGGCGTGTTGGCGCTGAGCGGGTTCCAGTATCATGGAGGCCAGCGTCATCTCTCAGTGAAGCCGCGCTACCAGGCGGAGCGTTTTGTCTGCTTCTGGTCGACGGCCGATGCGTGGGGCGTGTTCAAACATACGGTGGAAGGCGGCAAGACGCGCTTGAGCGTTTCAGTGACGGCCGGCAAGCTAGCCTGCCATTCATTGGAGTTGAACTCAAAAGGCGCGACCGCGGTGGTGCAACTTAACGGCAGAGCCTTGGCGAGCGCCGTGCGCCCCGGCGGACGGATCGAAATCAGGCAGGCTGCGACACTCGGTGCGGGTGATACGCTGACTGTGACAATTTAGACGGAAAGGACGCATGTAATAGTGAAACTCATCTATCTACTAGCTTGTGCCGCGCTGGCCGTGGCTCCGATTGCCGCACAGGATGGCGTCTTCGGCAGCCTGAGCACTCTTTACCGGACGTCGAACGCCCGCAGTCGCTCCATCAGCCCGGAAAACCTCAGCGGCGCCAAGGGCCAGGCTGCCATGGCCACGCAGGGCAACGCGTCGCGGGCTGCGCGCGACCTCGGACAGGGGTGGAAGGTAAACCCGTATATCATCATCCAGCCTGGCCAGACCGCCACGCTGGCTGATATCAGTGGCTCCGGCGCCATTCAGCATATCTGGATGACGCCCACCGGCACGTGGCGATATTCAATTCTGCGCATGTATTGGGACGGCGAGGCGGAGCCCAGCGTGGAGACGCCTGTGGGCGACTTCTTCGCCATGGGCTGGGGCAAGTACGCGCCCATCTCGTCGCTGGCCATCTGCGTGAATCCGGGCAGCGCGTTCAACTCCTATTGGCCGATGCCATTCCGGAAAAGAGCGCGGATCACCATGGAGAACATTGGCGACAAGCCAATGACTCTCTTTTACCAGATCGATTATGCCGAGACTGAGATCCCGGCCGATGCGGCGTACTTCCACGCGCAGTTCCGGCGTGTGAACCCGTTGCCGTACAAGCAGGTCTACACGATCCTGGACGGCGTGCAGGGCAAAGGGCAGTATGTTGGCACGTATATGGCATGGGGCTCGCGCGCCAACGGCTGGTGGGGTGAAGGCGAGATCAAGTTCTACATGGACGGCGATAAGGAGTTCCCCACAATTGCGGGTACCGGGACCGAAGATTATTTCTGTGGCTCGTATAATTTTGAAAATAAGAGCAAAAAGCAATACGAGGAATTCACGTCCCCGTACACTGGCCTGGCGCAAGT
This sequence comes from uncultured Candidatus Solibacter sp., assembly GCA_964478395.1. Lineage (GTDB taxonomy): Bacteria > Acidobacteriota > Terriglobia > Bryobacterales > Bryobacteraceae > Paludibaculum. The sequence goes on along the minus strand of CAYZIX010000026.1, from coordinate 21,773 downwards.
GATCCGGCCGGACGGGCTCTATGTATCGCAACAACGCTTTGGGTTGTACCGCTGGCACATTCCGGATCCGGTGCGTTTCTCTTCTGATTTGCGTGTGACCATTCAGGCGCTCGGCTGGCGCGACAACGGCCGCTACCTGCCTTTGCAGGATGATATTGCTTCGGTGGCTTACTGGTATCAGACTGAGCCGCACCAGAAGTTCCCCCAGTTGCCGTCGCGCGACGACCTGGAAACGAAGTGACCGCGCTGGTTATTGTCGGCGGTTTCCTTGGTGCTGGAAAAACCACACTGATCCTACGTGCCGCCGACGTGCTGCGTGCACGCGGCCAGCGCGTGGCTGTGATCCTCAACGATCAGGATCATGGTCTGGTGGACACGCGCTTCGCCGAGAGTCGCGCGCTTGAAGCGCGCGAAGTAGCAGGCGGGTGCTTCTGCTGCCGTTTTGCCGATCTGCTGGAGGCCGCCGGTTCGCTGGCGGCCTTCAAGCCGGACGTAATTTTCAGTGAACCGGTGGGCAGTTGCATCGATCTGGTCGCGACCATTCTGGAGCCGCTCAAGACGCAACACGCTGACCAGTTCAAGCTGGCGCCATTCTCGGTGCTGGTAGACCCGGATCTGGCCGCGCGCGTGGAGGCGGGCCAAGCGGATGAGGATGTCGCTTACCTCTACCGTCAGCAGTTGGCTGAGGCCGATCTTATTTGCACGACGAAAGCGGATCTGTTTGGTGAAGCACCGGCTTTTGCGTTTCCCGTGGACTTTCGTCTCAGCGCGAAAACGGGGGAGGGCGTCGAGGCGTGGCTCGACGAAGTGCTGGACGGTAACCGTGTGGTGGGTGCGCGTCCGCTGGACGTAGATTATAGGCGCTATGCGGCGGCTGAAACGGCGCTTGGCTGGTTGAACTATCACGCCGACGCCGAACTGCGGCAACCGCTATCGCCTGCGATGCTGGCCGGTCCGCTGCTGGATGATCTCGATGCGAGTCTTACTGAGGTAGGTGTCGTCATCGCACACCTCAAGGTGTTTGACCGCACCTCATGCGCCTACGTGAAAGCGAGCGTGTGCGCAAACGGCGCTGAACCGGAGCCGGACGGCGATCTGCTGGCACCGGCGGAATTGCACCATGAACTGGTGATCAATCTGCGTGCTGTGGCTGATCCTGAGGACTTGAGGACCATTGTTGAGGCGTCCATCGCGCGGATCGACGGCAAGCTGAAGATCAAACACGCCGGCTCCTTCCGGCCAGGCGAGCCAAAGCCCCGCACGCAACTGGTGCAACTGGCTCAGCGGCCCAAATAGCGCGCGAAAAAAGTGAGCACGGCTGGACCGTCAACGCGGTGTGGACCGTTGAAGAACGCGATCTGGGCGCGATCGCCGATGCCCGCTTCGTCGTAGTAGCGTCGCACGCGGGCGAATTCGTAGTTCACCCACTCGTCGCGGCCCACGCCGTCACGATGGCCGCGCTCCACCAGAAACGGACGCGGCGCGGCCAGCATGGCGAGTTCTGCGTGGCTGGCTACATGCGCGAGGTCCCATTCAAGTACGTCATATTCGGGAGAAAACATGTAGCTGTTCGACTCGGCGGTGATTGTCAGCTTACGGACCCACTCGTTGAAATCGCCGCCGCAGGCGATGGCCTTGAAGCGCTCGTCAAAGACGGGGACGCGCAGCGCCGTCTTGCCGCCGTAGCTCAGACCATAGAAGCCGATGCGTCCGGAGTCCACTTGCGGCAACGTCACCAGCCAGTCGAGCGCCTGCTGGTACTGCGCGCGGATGAACGAAAACAGCGTCAGGCCCAGCGGATGCGACATGCGCGTGATTTGGCGGAAGTCGCCGCTGTGGGGTGCCTGCGGTAGGTAGACGATGTAGCCCTGTTCGGCCAGCGTCGCGCCGAAGTTACGGTAGGTTTCGATCACGGCCGGGTCGGTGGATTTGAACAGCCAGTCGGCATGACCGCTCAGCCCATGTTGCATGACGATCAGCGGCCTCTTCTCGGCCGCCTTCAAGCTTCGCGGCAACAGTAGGTAGCCGGCACCAATCAGGCCCGGCCGTACGTCAAATTCAACTTGATATGCGATCCAGCTTGGTGCCTCACAACACTGTCGCGTACGCACGTTGGGCGGCACTGGCGGATCCGGCAACACCCCGATGACGTTATTGAGCACTCGTTCGCGCACGCCAGCAGGGCCGGCCTGTTTCCAAAGTGTGTCGCGCGTTTTTTCCGATGCACGCACCAGCCGCGCCGTGTAATCGGCCAGTTCACGAACCTGGTCCGCCATGCGCCCGGCATGGGCAGACGCTACGGTAACAGGTGTGAACTTCACGGCGGGTACGCCCAGCGCCTCGAGTAGTGCCACCGGCGCCGCACCTTGCTTTGTTGTCCGGGCGCGGGCCAGTTCTGTTTCAAACGCTGATGGGGCAATCTGTTTCAAACGTCCGGGTGCCGCTACGTTTCGTTTGCCCGCGACGTCGCGCGGCTCCTCGACAACAGGCGCTCCGTCGGGCGCGACAATCAGCCGCCGTGGCGCGACCAATGCTGCCAGTTCCGCATCGCCGAAGTCGCGTAGCAGGCCGAACACATTGCGGTAGATGGGTTCTTGCCAGATCTCCTCACGTGCGTTGAAATAGCCAAGGATTTGGGTGGCCTGAATGCGCGGATCCAGCGCCGCTGCATACAACCCCACCCCTCCGCCCTCGCCCACGCCAAACAGTCCAATGGGTAGCCCGTCCTTACGCGCTTCAAACCAATCCACGGCGGCCAGCGTCTTCTGAACCTCGTATCCGATCACATGGCGGCCCACCGGAAAGCTCATGCGGTAGATCCACTCGCGGTGCGGCATGTTGGTCCAGATACCCAGCGCGGCGCTTCCGGAATACGTATTCGCGCGATCGATCAACGTTGGCACCAGTACGTCGCAACCGGCGGCGGCGAACGCCTGCGCCTGGTTCAGCGCTTCGGGCGCCTGATCGGCGTCTGGCAACGCCACTACGTGGCAACGCGCGGGGCGCGTGGGCTGATAATAGAGCCCTTCGGCGCTGACCCCATCGAGAACCGCCCAGCGCACGGCCAGGGCGCGCCATGCAGATGTTGTGGCGGGCGCGGCGCTGCGGTTGAGAGTTGTGTCGAGTTGCAGATCCCCTGACGCAACACGCTGATCGACTACGCCAAGAATCGACCGCAACTTCTCGCGCGTCGGCTGGCGTGTCCCAATGGATGCGCGCGTCAAACGTTGCAGGTAGTCGATCATCCCGGCGTGCATCCGCGCGACGACGTCGTCGCTGGCTCTCAGTTCGCGCGTACCGGGCAACGGCTGCGCGCAGGCTGCGCTGCAGGCAAGCGTCCAGATGAGAATTTGCCGGGGCTTCATTACCTGACAGTGTATGCTTCTGCCGGACGTGAAAACGGATAGACTGTCAGCCATGGACCGCCGTAGTTTTGTCGCCGTGACGGCCGCCTCGGCCAGCCGTGTATTGGGAGCTAACGACCGCATCCGCGCCGGCGTCATCGGCAGTGGTGGGCGCGGCCGATACGTGATGGGTCAGTTCCGTGAGGCTGGCGCTGATGTTGTTGCCGTTGCCGATATCTATGATGCCAATCTGCGCGCGGGCTTGAAGGGCGCATCGGCCGGGGCTAAAGGCTATGACGATTACCGCCGTCTGCTTGACGACAAGTCGATTGATGCCGTACTGGTGGCCACGCCCGATCATTGGCACGCGCGCATGGTGATCGACGCCGTGCACGCAGGCAAGGACGTGTACGTGGAGAAGCCGCTGGCGCACAAGATTGACGAGGGTTTCGCAATTATCGATGCAGTGCGCGCGACCAAACGCGTGGTGCAGGTGGGCACGCAGCGGCACAGCGCGGAGTTGTTCATCGAAGCTAAGGCGATTGTCGATTCAGGCCGTTTGGGTGACATCCGTCTGGTGAATTCCTGGTGGTTGAACCATACGGCATCGCTTTCCAACAAGCAGTTTGAAGGCAAAATCGATTGGAAGCAGTTTCTGGGCAGCGCGCCGCAGGCGGAACAGTCCGCGCATCGTTACTTCAACTGGTATTACTACTGGGATTACTCGGGCGGGTTGCTGGTGGGCCAGGCCGCGCACGTGGTGGATTGCATCCAGTGGTTCATGGGTTCCAAGGCGCCGCTGGCAGTCACGTGTGCAGGCGGAAAACCGAATATCCCCGGTGCTCAAATTACTGATACGGCGACCATTTGTATTGAATACCCGGAGAATTACTTCGCCAATTTCACGTTGGGATATCGTGCCATGCGGTACCACTGGTCCAACGACCAGTTGAAGCAGTTCCACGGCTCGAAGGCGCGCCTGGATGTCGGCCGCGAAGGCTATGCGCTTTACATGGAGTCGACTGAGCCGGAGATGAAACCGGCTGTTGAGAAGAAGGTACTGGGCAGCTTTGGCCGCTCGACGTTGGCGCATGTGAAGAATTTCTTCGATTGCATCGGCTCCCGCCGCGACCCGAATGCGACGGTCGAAATGGGGCAGGCCACCAACATGGTGCTGGTGATGGCCATGGATTCGCTGCGCAGTGGGCGTCGCCTGCGCTGGAACGCCGAGCGGCGCATAGTGGAAAGCTGAGCAGGCCACAGAATGCAGAGGGTGCTACTGATTCTGTTCATTGTCGCCGCCGGCGTTTATGGGCAGGTGTTGGTTGTTGAGGGGCTCGGCGGAAAAACGGTTGCGCTCACCCTCGACGATCTGGCGAAGCTCCCACATAAGACGCTTGATATCACCGACCATGACAAGGCCGCGAGATTCGAGGTCGTTGCCATTGCCGATGTGCTCGCCAAAGTAGACCTCCCGCTGGGTGATAAATTCCATCTCACCGGCGCCTCTTATTACCTGGTGGCGGAGGCGCGGGACGGCTATCGCGTCGTGTTTTCCTGGGCCGAATTGGACTCCGGTTTTATGGATAAGGCCATCTACGTTGCTACCGCGCGCGATGGCAAGCCGCTGCCGGCCCGAGATGGCCCGTTCCAGTTGGTGGTGCCGGGAGAGAAACGCAACGGACGCTGGGCACGGCAGGTGGTGGCGCTGCGGTTGCGGCGGGCGAACTGAGCTTACGGCTGGGCGGACGGTATACTAAAAGTTCAACTCCGCCGGCGTGAACACCTCCACACAACCTCGTACCATCAGCGCCGTCATGACGCTGGTTCTTTTGTCGCTTGGCCATTTTACCGTCGATTTGTACGGCGGCTCGCTCGGCGTGCTGCAGCCGTTCTTTGTCGATCGTTTCCAGCTCAGCCTGACGCAGGCCGGTGTGCTGGGCGGACTGCTGGTATTTAGCTCGTCAGTCACGCAGCCGCTCTACGGATATCTCTCGGACCGCTTCCGCCTGCGCCTGTTCTGCGCGCTGGGGCCGGCCGTAGCGGGCATCTTCATTCTTGGCGCGACGCGCGCACCAAATTTCGCCTGGGCGGTGGCGCTGATGGTGCTGGGCGGCGCAGGCGTAGCGGCCTTTCACCCGCAGGGTTCGTCATGGGCGGCGGTAGGCTTTCATGCTGGACGCGCGCGCGCCATGGCCGTGTTCATCAGCGCCGGAACGCTCGGCGTGGCGTTGGCTCCGGCGTTTTTCAAAGAATGGATCGTTCGTCTGGGCTTCGACACGCTGATGTGGGCGGCCGTGCCGGCTGTTGGAGTCACTCTGTTGAGCTTGGCGTTCGTCCATGGGCCGGATGAAGGCCCTTCGCGAGGGCCGTCCTTCGATTGGCCCGCTCTGCGCGCTGTCTGGGAGCCGATGACCGTGCTTTACCTCGGCGTCTTCTTCCGCTCCGCCGTTCAGGTGACGCTGGCGCAGTTTCTCGTGCTCTACCTGCAGCGGGAACGCAATTACTCGCTCGGCGCCGCGGCCTACGTGTTGACGGCGTATCTGACGGCCGGCGCGCTGGGCGGCTTTATTGGTGGGCACTTATCCGATCGCTTCGGCGCCAAGCGCACCATCCTAGTTTCATTTGCCGGCTCGGTACCACTGATGGCCGTCTTTTTCCTGACCAACTCTTGGTGGGGCGTCGCGTCGCTGATTATTGGTGGTTTTGTGCTGCTATTCACAATTCCTGTCAACGTGATCGTGGCTCAGCAATTGGTGCCATCACAGGCCGGTACGGTGTCGGCGCTGCTGATGGGTTTCGCCTGGGGCATGTCGGGCATGATCTTCGTGCCGTTGACCGGCTGGGTGAGCGATCATTATTCGTTGCACGTGGCATTGGCTTCGTTGCTGATATTCCCGGCCGCGGGCTACTGGCTGGCGCGGCGGTTGCCGGAGGACCTGGGGCGATGAAGAAAGCGGTTTGCCTGCTCAGCGGCGGGCTGGATTCGACGACAACGCTCGCTTGCGCACGTCACGATGGCTTCGAGACTTACGCTCTGTCGTTCGACTACGGCCAGCGCCACCGCCTGGAACTGGAGGCCGCCGATCGCGTGGCCCGCTCACTTGGCGCCGTGGTGCACAAGACCATCGCCATCGATCTGCGCGCTTTTGGCGGCTCCGCGCTGACCGACGACATTGCCGTGCCCAAGCATCACAATAAGTCCGAGCTTGGCGTCGGCATTCCGGTCACCTACGTTCCCGCGCGTAACACCGTATTCCTGTCCATCGCGCTGGCCTGGGCCGAAACGCTGGGCGCGCAGGATATCTATCTGGGTGTCAACGCCGTGGATTACTCCGGGTACCCGGACTGCCGGCCGGAATACATTGAGGCTTTTGAGCGCATGGCGCGGCTGGCGACGCGCGCTGGCGTGGAGGGCGCCGGGCTCACCATCCACGCGCCGCTTATTCGCTTGTCGAAGGCTGAAATCATTCGCCTTGGAACGAGCCTTGGGGTGGACTACGGCCTTACCCATAGCTGCTACGATCCGCAACAGGGGCTGGCCTGCGGCGCGTGCGACAGTTGCCTGCTACGCCGTGCCGGTTTTGCCGAGGCCGGCCTAGAGGATCCGCTGCCATATGCGAATCGCTGAAGTCTTCCGCTCCATCCAGGGCGAAGGCGTGCTGGCTGGCGTGCCGTCGGTCTTCATTCGCACGTCAGGCTGTAATTTGCGTTGTTCCTGGTGCGATACGCGCTACGCTTCCTGGCAGCCCGAAGGCACTGAGCGTAGTGTTGCCGAGTTGATCGATGAAGCCACGCTCAAGCATGTCGTCATTACCGGGGGCGAGCCGCTCCTGTTCGCTGAAGTGGCCGAACTTGCAGCCGGACTGCGCGCTCGCGGCCGGCATGTCACCATCGAGACCGCGGGCACCGTTTGGCTTGATGTTGCTTGCGATCTGATGAGTATCAGCCCTAAAACCAGTAATTCGACACCCTCTGGCGAATGGGCTGCACGTCACGAGGAGCGACGCTTGCGGCCGGATGTCATACGGCGCCTGATGAAGGCGGGTGTCGACTACCAGCTCAAGTTCGTTGTGGCAAAGCCAACCGATCTTGACGAGATAGAGCCGCTTGTTGGCGCGTGTGGCGCAGAGGCCGGACGCGTGCTGTTGATGCCCGAGGCCACCACGTCCGAGTCGTTGGCTGAGCGTTCTGCCTGGATTGTCGGCGAGTGTCTGCGGCGCGGCTACCGGTACGGGCCGCGCCTTCATATCTCCATATGGGGTGTTCGCCGGGGCGTCTAGTCTTGTGGCTTATCTGTGACTAGGTGAAATGACTGATGCCGGTCTCAGGTTGCCGCAATGTACTAGGATGATGGACTGATTGAAGTTCTCCAGGATCAGCTCTACTTTGAATACAAGGACGCGGATATATGTTGAGGGGACTCGTCATTTGCCCGGACTCTGAACTGGCACAGCGCCTGGATCAGGCGCTGTCGGAAACTCCGTCTGTGGCGATCGCTCGCGATCTCGATCGCTATCCCAACGAACTCGAATTTATGCGCTGTGTGCGCGCCAACGCACCACAAGTGCTCTTTCTCAGCACTGAATCCATCCAGAAAGCAGTCGAAATCGTACGTGTGGCTGAGCGCGAAGTCCCTGGGCTCCAGATCGTCGCCGTTGGGCGCACTTGCGATCCTGGCGTACTGCTGGACGTGATGCGGACAGGTGTGCGCGAGTATCTCGCCATGCCCTTCCAGCGTGACGCCGTGCAGGAGGCTATCGACCGGGTTGCTGAAGCGGTTATGACTGCGCCTACCGTGATTGGTGCCACCGATCAGCTATACGCATTCCTACCCGCCAAGCAGGGTGTGGGAACGTCCACGGTAGCCTTGAATACGGCTGCGGCGCTGGCCCGCCAGCCCGACTCTTCGGGCCTGCTACTCGACATGGACCTTTCGTCGGGCATTCTCGGCTTCATGCTGAAGCTGAACAATGCACATTCGTTTGTTGATGCGGCTGAAAACGCTCACCAATTGGACGAAACGTTGTGGCCTCAACTGGTCACGCGTTCATGCAACATGGATGTGATGCACTCCGGCTGTCTGAACCCGGATTTCCGCATTGAAAGCTTGCAGTTGCGGCACCTGTTTGAGTTTGCACGCCGTCATTACCGCACCATCTGCGTGGACCTGTCGGGCAATCTGGAACGGTACTCCATTGAGGTGATGCAGGAGGCTAAGCGCATCTTCCTGGTTGTCACGCCCGAAATCCCGTCTCTGCACTTGGCGCGCGAAAAGCTGGGCTTCCTCAACCGGTTGGATCTTGTCGACCGCGTCCAAGTCCTGCTTAACCGGGCCCATAAACGCAGCGTCGTGACGCCGGCGCAGATCGAAAACCTGCTCGGAGTACCGGTAGCGTTCAGTTTCAGTAACGACTATCAACTAATACATCGCGCATTGCAGGCCGGCCGCGCCGTAGAGCCGGATTCGGAACTGGGCAAGCAGTTCAATGCGCTCGCCCTCGCCATTCTCAATCGCAAGCAATCGCCCATGGATACGCGCAAGCGCTTTGTCGATTATTTCTCGATTTTGCCCGCGCGCCATCCCGACTACGGCGCTAAAAAGACCGCCACTTAGCGGTTTGCGAGATACTCAATTCGGACGACGCGTGTTTCAATAGCCATGCTTTCGTGGTAGGCTTGCCGCGAATGGAGTATTGAGCAACGTGGAATTGCTGGAGTATTGTGCGAACGGCCTGTTGTGGCGCACCGTGGTGTGCTTGTTGTCCTCCGTGGCGCTTTGTACGGCGCAAAAGCCCGAAAGTCAGCAATGGCAGAAGCTGCTCGATCAGGAAAAAACTGCGGAGGCTCGGACGCTGTGTATCGCTTGGCAGAAATCCGATGGGCTGGCGCTGCGGGTCGAGGCCTGTAAATGCCTGGCCAATGTGGCATTATCCGGTAAACAGATTCTGGAGTTGAATGGCAATGAGGCTGGTGGCGGTGTGCTGCGTGGCGGTTATCCGCCGGAAGCGATTGACGAAGCATTGAGTTTCTTGAATCAGGGGTTGGCATTGGCGCCGCAGGATCTATCGCTCCACCTGGGGCGCCTACATGTGTTACGCATCGCTTCGCGGTACGACGAAATGGCCGCCGCCCTGGATGAGTCCTGCCGGACCTATACGACGAACCGGAACGCGGCCGTGTGGATTACGTACACCGCGCAGCTATTTCAGGAAGGTCAATACAGTGCGAGCTTGCGCCTGTTGAGAGTACTGGAAAAGCATTTTCCGGATTCACACGATGTCATCGGTAACATTGGGGCAGTATGGATGGCGCTTAAGAAGGATGAGGAGGCCGTGACGTATCTGCGGCGGGCGGTCGTGCTCGCGCCGGACGATGCCATCGATGCCTGGAACCTCGGGCGGCTGCTGGAGTTCACTGGAAAGACGGCTGAGGCGGATAGCTGGTATCAAAAAGCGTTGGGACTGCGGTGGGAAGATCAAGACAGCCTGAAAAGCAGCCGATGCTTATATGCGAACTTTGTGGAACAAAAATTGAAAGACCGGCGCCGGGCGTGCGAGTTGCAGAAAAAGAACTGCGCGGCTGATGCGCAAAAGGCCTGTGCCGCCAAACGTTAGTGCGCTAGCAGTGACGTTCATCAATGCAACTGCCGCGACTGATTCATCGCAGTCAGTGCCGGTATCGGCACATGCGACTAAAGTGCAAGGGAGCACGCTGGTGCGCACTCCCTGGTTCTGAAATATGATAAGCGCCTACCGGCGGACCTACATGTACATTCCGCCGTTGACCTTCAACACCGCACCGGTGATGTAGGCCGCCTCGTCGCTGGCTAGGAAGGCCACGGCGTTGGCGATATCATCGGGCTGGCCGAAGCGCTTCAGCGACGTCTGGGCCATCATCTTCTGCTTGACCTCTTCCGGTAGCACGTCGGTCATCTGGGTCTGGATGAAGCCCGGCGCCACGGCGTTCACCGTGATGTTGCGGCTACCCAGTTCCTGCGCCAGAGTCTTGGTCAAGCCGATCAGGCCGGCCTTCGACGCCACGTAGTTGGCCTGGCCAGCGTTGCCGGCCTCGCCCACCACGCTGGCGATATTGACAATGCGGCCCCAGCGCTGCTTCATCATCGGCGGAATTACCTGTTGCGCGCAGAAGAAGGCGCCAAAGAGGTTGATCTCGAGCACCAAACGCCAGTCGGACTCCTTCATGCGCATCGACAGGCCGTCTTTCGTGATGCCGGCGTTATTCACCAGCACGTCGATGTGGCCATGTTCCTTCAGCACCGCCGCGAACGTCTGTTGGATCGACTCGTTGTTGGTCAGGTTCAGATTAGCCGTCGTGGCCGTGCCGCCGGCGGCGCGGATTTCGCCCGCAACCTCTTCATTCAGTTCCAGTTCGGGCGAGGCAATGACGATTGCGTGCCCGGCTTTGGACAACCGCAGCGCCGTCGCGCGCCCGATTCCCCGGCTTCCGCCCGTAACCACCGCTACTCGTTGAGACATCGTCAGTACACTCTCCTTCCTGAATTCAAACGCGAATCTACCAGTATATTGAAAGAGAGGATCGAGCCGCACCCCAAAATGGCCTACCAGGATCTGCGCGACTACGTGCGCGCCCTTGAAACTGCCGGAGAACTGAAACGCGTTGGCGTGGAAGTCGACCCGGTGCTCGAAATCACCGAGTTTGCCGACCGTTCCGTCAAGCGCGGCGGCCCTGCGTTGCTTTTCGAAAAGCCCAAGGGCTCATCCACTCCCGTCCTGATCAACGCTTTCGCCAGCCGCCGCCGGATGGAATTGGCGCTCGGCGGCGAGCCTCTGGAATCGCACGCCGCGCGCATCTCTGAACTGCTCGAAATGAAGATGCCGCAGGGACTGCTCGGCAAGCTCAAGATGTTGCCGAAGCTGGCCGACCTGGCCGCCTTCTTCCCGAAAATGGTCGACTCCGGCCCTTGCCAGGAAGTAATCCGCAAGGATGGTTTCTCGTTGCTGGAGTTGCCCATTCTCAAATGCTGGCCGGGCGACGGCGGCCGCTATATCACGCTGCCCATGGTTTTTACACGGAACCCCGATACAGGCAAGCGCAATTGCGGCATGTACCGCATGCAGGTCTATGACGACCGCACCACCGGCATGCATTGGCAGGCGCACAAACAGGGTGCCGAGCACCATCGCCGCCGTCTGAAGGCCGGTGAGCGCCGCATGGACGTGGCCGTGGCAATCGGAGCTGATCCGGCAACGATGTATTCCGCCATCCTGCCGCTGCCGCCCGATCTGGATGAGATGATGATTGCCGGTTTTCTACGCAACCAGCCCGTCGAAATGGTGCACTGTAGGACGGTCGACTTGGAAGTGCCCGCCAACGCCGAGATTGTGCTGGAAGGCTACGTTGACCCGGCCGAAACGCGCACGGAAGGCCCGTTCGGCGACCACACCGGCTACTACTCGTTGGAAGACCCTTATCCGGTTTTTCACGTCGAATGCGTCACCCAGCGCCGTTCGCCCATCTACGCCACCACCATCGTCGGCCCGCCGCCGATGGAGGACTTCTACATGGGGCAGGGAATCGAGCGCATCTTTCTGCCGCTGCTGCGCATGCAGTTGCCCGAAATTCGCGATATCTCCATGCCCGCGGCCGGAGTGGTGCACAACCTGATGCTGGTGTCGATCCGCAAATCTTACGCCGGCCAAGCCCGCAAAGTGATGCATGCCATCTGGGGCATGGGCCAGGCAATGTTCTCGAAGATCATTGTAGTGGTCGACGAAGACGTGGACGTGCAGAACCATGCCGGCGTGGCTTGGCGCGCGCTGAACAACATCGACCCGCAGCGCGACGCGGAGTTTGTGCTCGGCCCCGTCGACGTGCTCGATCATGCCAGCCGCCTCTGCGGGTACGGCTCGAAAATGGGCATTGATGCCACGCGCAAGTGGCCCGAAGAGGGCTTCACGCGCCGCTGGCCGGATCCGCTGGTGATGTCGTCCGAAGTCAAGGCCCGGGTCGACGAATTGTGGAAGCAGGCCGGGCTGGTCTGATAGAATGAGTGTGTTACGGCGGGTGTAGCTCAGCTGGTAGTAGCGCCAGATTGTGGTTCTGGATGTCGTGGGTTCGAATCCCACCACCCGCCCCATCCCCTCAACCCTTCCAATCCCATACGATAGTTCTGATGGTTAAGACCGCCCTGTCCGCACTCCTCTTCCTGACACTGGCTCACGGAGCAGACTTTTACGTTTCACCTCGTGGTTCGGATGCTAATCCAGGCACTAAGGCGAAGCCGTTCCTCACTCTGGAACACGCCCGTGACACTGCCCGGGTAACGAACTCCCGGACTACCATCTGGCTCGGTGGCGGCACATACACGCGCACTTCCAGCTTCACTTTGTCTGGCCCCGACTCTTCGGTGGTCTATCGAGCCGTGCCGGGCGAGAAGGTGGTTATCAGCGGCGGACGCGCAGTGACAGGCTTCCGCAAATGGCGTGGTTCTATCCTGCAAGCCGATCTGAAGAGGCAGGGCATCACAGATTTTGGCGAATTGAAGCCGCGTGGCTTTCACCGCGCATTCAACGCTGCGCTGGAACTCTACTTCAATGGCCGTCCCATGACACTCGCACGCTGGCCCAATCGCGGCTGGGCGCACATTGGCGCCGCGACGCCCGAAAAGTCTAAGGAGCAGTTTGCCTATGACGGCGATCGGCCAGCACGGTGGCTGAAGGCGTCGGACGCCTGGGTGCACGGCTACTGGATGTGGGATTGGGCTGAGAGCTACAACCGCGTCGCGTCCATCGATGTGGGAACGCACGTCATCCGGACCGAAGCCCCGCACGGCGTCTACGGCTACAAGGCCGGGCAGCGCTGGCGTGCACTGAATCTTCTGGAAGAGCTTGATGAGCCCGGTGAGTGGTACCTCGACCGCTCCTCCGGCGTGCTCTACTTTTGGCCGCCCGCACCCATGGCTCGCGCCGAGGTGACGGTGTCGATGCTCGACCAGCCGTTGGTGGTGCTCGATGGCGCTTCCCGTGTCGAGTTCCACGACATCACTTTCGCCTATACGCGCGGCGACGCCATTGTGATGCGTGGCGGCACGAACAATCTTGTTTCGCATTGCACGCTGGCCAATATTGGCGTGCGCGCGGTCACGATTGAAGGCGGCTCGCAGAACGGCGTCGAGGATAGCGAGATCCGCTACACCGGCGAGGGCAGCATTTTGCTGGAAGGTGGCGACCGGCCGACGCTCACCGCTGCCGGGCACTTCGCCGTGCGCAACCACATTCACGACTTCGGCCGCTGGGTGCGCACCTACACGCCGGCCGTACAATTGCGCGGCGTCGGCAATCGCGTTGTCGGCAACACGCTCGACCATGCTCCGCACACTGCCGTGTTGCTGAATGGTAACGAACATCTGATCGAGCACAACGACATTCACACCGTGGCAATGGAGACCGGTGATGTGGGCGGCTTCTACCTGGGCCGCGATTGGACAGAGCGTGGCAACACCGTGCGCGCCAACTATTTCCACAATCTCGGCCACGGCGACGTGAATGCGGTCTACCTGGACGATTGCGCCAGCGGCACCATTGTCGACGGCAACATCATTCACCGCGCCCATCGCGCCATCATGATTGGTGGCGGCCGCGACAATCGCATTTTGAACAACAAGATCATCGACTGTGACATGGGTGTCCACTTCGATGCGCGCGGCCTGGGCTGGGCCAGTTTCTGGTTCGACGGCCGTGACAACACACTTTTTGACCGCCTGAAGGCGATGCCGTTCCAAACCGAGCCTTGGCGTAGCCGTTACCCGCAGTTGCTGACTGTTTCGAATGACGAGTCGGCCAAGGCCAAGGGCAATTCGGCCATTGGCAACGAGATCTGGGGTGGCGATTGGATCCGCTACTACAACAAGCTCACTCCCAGTGACATGGAGCAGCGCGACAACAACGTGCACGATCAGGCGGTACCGGTGGACCCGGCCTGGGTGCGCGGCATCGGCCTGGACATTGCCACCGATGTTGTCGAGAGCCGCCTTGCCACCGCGCCGAATGGCGCCACGTTGGTCATCGAAAACCTCGGCCGCAAGCCCGTTGCGGGCGTCTACGATGTGTGGGTGGACGCGCCCGCCGGAGTCAAGCTCAAATCCCCAGCAGCTATCGCGTTCAACCTGAAGCCCGGCGAGAAGCGTGAAACCGCCATCCTTGTTGAGCATCAGGGCCCGGCTTGGGTGGGCGTGGAGTTGCGCGGCGAAGGCCTGATCCCGAAAGGGCTACTGCTGAAATAATCTGTCAGTCTTCGACCGATCCGCGGTACTCGGAAATGGCTACGCGCATCTTTGGTGCGCCTGGATAGTCCGGGTGGTGCCGCACGAAGCTCTCCAATTGGTCCGCGGCCTTCAGCTTGTCGCCGCGCCGGAGGTAGATTTCCGCCAGCAGGATTTGCGGGTGCGAAAAATGGCTGGGGTCCAGGCGCACAGCTTCGGTCAGGTACTTCTCGGCCAGATCAAAGCGGTTCAACGCGAAGTATGTCATGCCCATCTGCGACTGCGCCAGCGCATCGTCCGGCCTCCGCTGCACCGCTCGTTGATTGACAGTCAACGCCTCGTCCCAGTGGCCTAGCGTCACCAGCACGCCGCCGAGATTGACCAGCGGTGAATAGGCGTCCGGATCGGCCTCCAGCGCCCTCCGGAAGTGGCTTTCGGCCTCCGCGTAGCGCTTGGTTTGGTACTCGATAGTGCCCAGGAAATTCCACGCTTCGGTGAATTGCGGCGCCAGTTCCACTGCCCGTTTCAGGTGCGCCTCCGCTCCCACCGCATCGTGCTTTGCCAGCCGGCGTGAGGCCTGCTGATACGCCTCGCGCGCGCTCTTCGGAATAGAAAGCTGGCGCATGGAGACCGTGGCGTTGCGGTCGGCCTTCATCTGGTTTTCGTCCAGCCTGACGACGAGTTCCACCCGGCGCTTCTGGTCGGCGGTCGACGGGCCTACTTCAATGGTCTTGTCCGTCTCGCCGCGTCCCGCGATAAACACCGCCAGGGTGTAAGCGCCCGCCTGAATATTGCGAAACCGAAAGCGCCCGTCCGGCCCACTCAGCGTCGATGCTTCAAAGGGCCGGGTGGATCCATGCAGCGTCACCGATGCCCGCGCCGCTGGCGTTAGCACGCCGCGTACATCGTAGAGCTCGGCTAGCAGCAGCAACAGGGCCAGGCTCATGATGAGAACCAGTATATTCTGCCGTGAATCTTGATACGATCACTTACGTCCGGAGGTCATCATGAAAGTCCGTACCACGCTCGCGCTGTTCGTCTGCCTGCTCTGTGCCGGTCAGGACAAGACGCGCCCACCCAAGCCGCGCGTCGCGCCCGTTCCGCCGCCGGTCACACTGAATCAGGCGCGCGCGGGCTTCGTGAACCCGCCGGCCGACTACCGTTCCATGCCGCTTTGGGTGTGGAACGACGAGATGAGCGCTCCGCGCATCGACGAGATGCTTAAGCAGTACCGCGAGCAAGGCATGGGAGGCGCTTTCGTCCATCCGCGCCCCGGCCTGATTACCGAGTATCTGTCGCCTGAGTGGTTCCAGTCGTGGCGGAGGTCGCTGGAGACGGGCAAGGCGCTCGGATTGCGCATCAACATCTACGATGAGAACTCGTACCCCTCCGGATTCGCTGGTGGCCATGTCCCTTCGCAAGTGCCCGACACCGCCTCGCAGTACGTCGTTGCGGAAACGGATCTGACCGCCTCGGCTGTCACATCCAACCCGCTCGTGGTGGCCTGCTTCGCCGGGCCCAAGGGCTCAACGGAGGGCATGCGGCGGGTGTTCACTCGCGCTGAAGTCCGCGACGGAGAAACGGTCACGCTCTTCCGCCTGCGCCGCGCTTCCGGCAATCCCTGGACCGGCGAGTTCCCCTATGTCGATTTGACCAATCCGCGCACCACGCCTGCCTTCCTCCAAGTCACGCACGAGGCCTACAAAAAGCAGTTTGGGGCCGAATTCGGCAAAAGCATCCGTTGGGCGTTCGCCGACGAGCCATTGCTCGCAACTGGTGGCGCCTACGATACGGCGAAACTCGCCCTGCCGCTCAGTTTCTACACGTTGTCCGAGTTCCGTAAGCGCAACGGTTACGATTTGGCCGATCAGATCGCCTCGCTCTATTGGGACACCGGCGATTTCCGCAAGGTGCGTTTCGACTACTGGCAGACGCTCCACGACCTCTGGAAAGAGAACTACATGCGCCCCATGTTCGAATGGTGCGACGCCAAGGGTTTGCAGTTCACTGGCCACTGGATGGAGCATGAATGGCCCAATCCCTGGATTACGCCGGACGACGCTTCTCTCTACGCCTACGAGCACATGCCGGGTATCGACATGCTGGAAGGCACCAACTTGCGTCTGAAGGGCAAGGACGAACACATGCTGTTCACCATTCGCCAGGTGGCCAGCGTGTCGCACCAATTGGGGCGGCGGGTCTTCTGCGAAGCCTACGGCGTTGCCGGTTGGGATTCCACGTTTGAGCATTACAAGCGCTTCGGCGACTGGCTGATGGTCAATGGCGTCAATTTCATGGACCAGCACCTCAGCTTCTCGACGGTGCGCGGCGCGCGTAAACGCGATCATCCGCAGAGTTTTTCCGATGTCTCGCCCTGGTGGCCCTACTACCGGCTGCACGCCGACCATCTGGCGCGTGTGTCATATTTGTCCAGCCTTTCTGAGCCCCGTCCGCGCGTGCTGATGTTGCAGCAGACCACCAGCGGATTTCTGTTGGCCCGCCGCGGCGCTGCCACGCCGGAACTGGCCGCCATGCGCTCGGTCAATGCCGCGTTGACGCAGTTCCTGGTGGATCATCAGGTGGATTACGATCTTGGCGACGAGTACATGCTCGAATGGTATGGCGGCGTCGCCAACGGTAAGTTCACGGTCGCCAAGGCGACCTATGAACTACTGGTTCTGCCGCCCGATCTGACCAACCTTCGCCATCAGACCGTGCCGTTGCTGGAAGCCTGGCTCAAGTCCGGCGGCAAGATCATTTCGCTTTCCGCTCCGCCCTCTTTCATTGATGGGCGCCCCAGTGATGCCATGCAGCGTCTGCGTGACCAGTACGCGCCGCAATGGCAGACGGTGGATTCTCACGAAGCGCTGCTGTCTGGTATCCGTAAGCGCTTGGCGCCGCGCATCGAAATCGATGCTCCCGTTGGATTTTCTGAACGCTACCTTGCCAGCGGGGAGCGCGTGCTGTTCTTCACCAACACGGGCCTCACACGGATTAAGACGGAGGCGCGCATCGACGGCGCAGCGCTGGAGGAGTGGGACACCGTCAGCGGAAAAATCAATCCAGCAGCCTATGCTACGGCTGGCGGAAAGCTGACATTTACGGTGGATCTAGAACCGGCGGCGTCGGCTCTGTACGTGGTCCGTAACACCGCCGCCACGCCGCGCGCCGTCACACAACTGGCCTGGAGCGACGCTCCAAAGGTGTCGTGGTCCGCCAAAACAGATTCGACTGACAACGTTTTGGTGCTCGACTACTGCGACTTGACCATCGGCAAGGAGCAGTTCCCGGACATCAACACCTGGAAGGCCAATTGGAATATCTGGCAGCGCCACGGCTTTGAGCGGCCTGCGTGGGATAACGCCGTGCAGTTCAAGCGAACGGTGCTGGACCGCAATCACTTCGGCCCCGGCTCCGGCTTTACCGCACGTTTCCACTTCACCGTAAACGGCGCAGTGCCGAAGGACCTGCGCTTGGCTGTGGAGTTGCCGGAGCTCTATCACATTAAGTTGAATGGCAAGCCCGTTGACTTCAAGGCGGGCCGCCGCTGGTTGGATCCGCACATCCTGGCCGCGCCGGTGGCCGCGTTGGCGCAAGCAGGTGAGAACGAGGTCACCATTGAAGGTGCGCCGTTCGACGTGCACATGGAGCTGGAAAACATCTACCTGCTCGGCAGTTTTGGGGTGGAGACGGCCGAACGCGGTTTCCGCATTGCGGCTCAGCATGAGCTGGAACTGGGCAGTTGGGCCAGCCAGGGCCGTCCGTTCTTTGCGGGCACGGCGCTTTATTCAACCACGGTGAATGTGCCTGCCGGAACGAAGCGTTTGAAAGTGGAGTTGGGTAAGTGGAACGGATCGCTCGCCGAAGTGCTCATGGATGGTAAGCGTGCCGGTCTGCTCGGATGGCCGCCCTATGAACTGGAGATCAGCGCGGCGCCCGGCGCGCACAAGTTGGAGTTGCGTGTGGTCTCCACGCCGCGCAATGTTTTCGGCCCTTACCACCTGCCGTCGAAGCCCCGTATGCGCGCCTGGCCTGCCGCCTGGTCGGAATTCCCCGATCATCAACCGGCGGGCTCGGCCTACGACGTATTGGATTACGGAGTAATGGATGCGCCCAAACTGTCGTTTGGCCGCTGAGGAGATGAATTAACCATGAAAGCCAAAGTTGGCGTTTTTTCAATTGGACTACAGGCCTATTGGGCGCAGTTTCCCGGGCTGCGAGATAACCTTGAGGCCTATCGCAAGGAAATAGAACAGAAGATCGCCAGCTTCGGGGTTGAGGTGGTTTCCGCTGGTTTAGTGGACGATCAGCCGGGCGCGCGCGCGGCAGGCGACCTGATGGCTCGGGAACAGGTGGAGATCATCTTCTGCCACGTGGCCACCTACGCCACTTCGTCACAGGTGCTGCCGGTGGTGCAGCGGACCAACGCTCCGGTGGTGGCCCTGAACCTCCAGCCGGTGGCGGCTCTCGATTATGAGAACACCGATACGGGCAAGTGGCTGGAGATGTGCTCAGCCTGCTGCGTGCCGGAGATCTCGAACGCGTTCGCGCGTGCGCGGGTCGACTTCCAGGTGGTGTCGGGCACGCTGCGCAACGACGCCAACGCGTGGGGGGAGATCGAACGCTGGTGCCGCGCGGCCGAGGCGCGTTCGGCGCTGCGTTCCGCGCGCATCGGATTCCTGGGCCACACCTATCCGGGCATGCTCGATATGTACTCGGACTTCACGCAGGTGACCGCGCAGACCGGCGCACACATTGAAGTGCTCGAAATGTGCGACCTTGCCGCTCGCCTTCCCGAAGAGAGTGAAGCCGTGGTCGCGGCCAAGCGGGACGAGGCGCATCATGTCTTCGAGATTGACTCCAGCGTGCAGCCCGATAGTCTCAATTGGGCCGCTCGCGTGGCCGTTGCGCTGGATCGCATGGTGGCCGACTTCGACCTGCAAGGCTTGACCTATTATTACCGCGGTCTGGATGGCAACGAGGCCGAGCGCCTGGGCGCGGGCCTGATTCTCGGTAACTCGCTGCTCACCGCGCGCCATATTCCGGCTGCTGGCGAAGGCGATCTGAAAACCTGCGTCTCCATGTTGATGATGGACCGCCTGCACGCCGGCGGCAGCTTTACTGAACTCTATGCGATGGACTTCAATGAAGGCTTCGTGCTGATGGGCCACGATGGTCCCGGCCACCTGGCCATCAGCAACCGCAAGCCTGTTCTGCGCGGCCTGGGGCTCTACCATGGCAAGCACGGTGCAGGTGTTTCGGTGGAGTTCAGTGTGAAGCTCGGGCCGGTGACACTACTGGCCTGCACGCAAACGGCCGACGGCAATCTGAAGCTGCTCTCGGCCGAAGCGGAAAGCATCGCCGGGCCGACGCTCAAGATCGGAAACACGAATTCGCGTTTGCGTTTTGAGCTGCCACCGGCCGAATTCGTCAACCGTTGGTGCCAGGAAGGCCCCACGCACCACTGCGCGTTGGGCGTGGGCCATCAACGGGCTACTATCCGGAAGCTGGCGCGGCTGATGAAGCTGCCGCTGGCGGAGATCTAGCCAATGCTCATTTGGATGCTCGTGCTGGCTGGCGCCGCTATACAGGCGCCGCCAAAGGAGTGGATCGATCCGGATACAGGCCACAAGGTGCTGCGGCTGACCGACGAGCCCGGCAGCGCCAGTCTGTACTTCCATCAGAATCCGTTCACATCTGATGGCCGCCGGATGGTCTACACCAGCCCCCAGGGTATCCATGTGTTGGACCTTGCAACGCGCGCCTCGCGTCTGGTGGTGGCGGGGCGCGTGCGCCTGATTGTTGCAGGACGCAAGACCAACAGCGTCTTCTACACGCAGGGCGGCTCGGCGTGGGTTGCGGATCTCGACGGAGGTCAGACACGTGAACTCGCGAAGCTGCCGCCACGCGCCAGCGTGGCCACTGTCAATGCCGATGAAACCCTGCTTGCGGGTACTTACATTGAAGGTGAGGCGGGTTCACCGCAACCTGTCTCGCCACAGACTCAGAATCTCCTGCAGGCTCCGAATAAGGGTGAGATGATGGAGTGCCGCTGGGCCGCGCGATTGCCGATGGCGATGTTCGTCACCGGCACGCGCACCGGCAAGACCACTGTGATCCATCGCTCGAACGACTGGCTGAATCACCTCCAGTTTTCACCCACTGATCCCGCTCTGATCATGTTTTGCCACGAAGGGCCGTGGCACAAGGTGGACCGCATCTGGACCATCCGTACCGATGGCAGCGCGCTGACCAAGATCCACACGCGCACGATGCAGATGGAGATTTTCGGCCACGAGTTCTTTGATCCCGATGGCAAGACCATCTGGTACGACTTACAGACGCCGCGCGGCGAACTCTTCTGGCTCGCCGGCTACAACCTGGAAACCAAACGCCGCGTCTGGTATCACCTCGAACGCGATGAATGGAGCGTGCACTTCAACACAGTGCCGGGCGGGCAGTTGTTTGCCGGCGATGGCGGCGATCCTGGCCAGGTGGCGCATGCCAAGAACGGCCAGTGGATTTATCTGTTCCGTCCACAGCGCATGGAGAATCGCGGCGTTGACGACCCCGGTTTCGTTCAGCCGGGCACGCTGCGCTCGGAGCGCCTGGTGAACATGTCGAAGCACAACTACCGGCTCGAACCGAACGTGCTGTTCACGCCGGACCGCAAATACGTGGTTTTCCGTTCCAACATGTTCGGTGAAAGCTACGTCTTTGCCGTCGAGATCGCGAAAGACGCACACTAGACGGATAGCATGCTGATCAGAATTGCTCTACTCGCCGTCGCGTTGGAGGTGGCTATGAACGCGCAAACCGGCTTTGACGAGCGTGCGGCCGCGCGTTTCGCCCGCCTGGCGCTCGATTGTGTCCATCAGGAGTACCCGAACAAGATCGCTCACGCTATGCGCTCGGATGCGGACGCGGGCACGCCGCGCCAGCTCACGCCGGCCTTCTACGGTTGCTACGACTGGCACTCGGCCGTGCACGGCCACTGGCTTCTCGCGCGTCTGGCGCGCACTTTCCCGAATGCGCCGTTTGCCCCCGAGGCGCACCGCGCTCTGGCCGTCAGTCTAACGCGCGAGCACCTGCGCGCCGAAGCGGCCTACATGACCACCGAGGGCCGTCAGACCTTTGAGCGTCCCTACGGCTTGGCCTGGTTGCTCCCGCTAGCTAGCGAACTG
>CAYZIX010000025.1:0-37104 GCA_964478395.1 uncultured Candidatus Solibacter sp. | reverse complement strand
ACTTCGCGGCCTGTTCCTGGATAGCCTTGACGACGCGCGGATGCGAGTGCCCGGTGGACAATACGGCAATGCCGGCATTCAAATCGAGGAAGCGGTTGCCGTCGACGTCGGTAACAATGGAGCCCTCGCCGCTCTCGATCACCAGCGGATAGCCGCGCGTGTAAGACGGCGAGACAACCTGGCCATCGCGCTCGATAATAGCAGCGGCGCGCGGTCCAGGCAGGGCAGTTTTCACTTCGGGAAGCAAACTGGAAACAGAATTCGGCATGACGACCTCCACATAGACACTTCAAGACTGAACGTGGGAACGGAGGGACGCGCGGATAGTGCGCGGCTAGTCGGAGCCGAACAGGGAGGGGCGCCAGCTGGCGGGCGTGCGCTGCATATCAAGTTATTGTACGTCGAAAACCGCGGGGCGGGAATTCATTCGCCGCAGCGCGGCACAGGACGGGTAGGCGTGGTCTGTCTTCAGCCAATGCAAGGGCTGGCCGCGCCAGCGGGCCGCGGCCCAAGCACGAAAGGCGCCCACAGCGGCGCGGCTGTTCACCCAGTTGCCCCACACAACGCGTAGCGGCGCAAGCAGCGCAAAGCCAAGTCCGTAGATACGCGCCGAGAACCACACACGCATGGCCATGCGCTCGGCCAGCAGGACAAGGTTTGCGGTCATAAAGGGGTAGATCCACGGGGAGGTGGTGAGTGCCGTCAGCAACCCCCAGGGCCGACCAGTCCAGGCGCTGATCCAATGCGTCAGCAGACCGTAAAGAAGCAGCAGATTACAGACAAGGCTGAGTGGACTACCCCAGAATCCCTTGCGGTCCCGCCAGAAGAACCAAGCCTGAATCAGAGGCCGGCGCAGACCCCGTCCCCAGCCGTTGCGCTCCCAGCTTTGCATCACGTTGCCAGTGAGCCAGCGCGTGCGCTGGCGCGCGGCAGCCGCCGCCGTGCGCGGAAAGAACTCGCGCGTGGCCAGTGGTGCGCCGGTTTCGAACTCGAACGGGAGAATCACCTGCCGGCAGCCCAAACGGAACAACCTGACGCCGATATCGTAGTCCTCGGTAAGTGAATCCGGGCTGAAGATGCGGTTGGATTCCCGGCTGGCCAGCAACTCCAACGCCTCGCGCCGGAATGCCGTGCCGACACCGCAGCCGGGCAGAAAACCGCCGGCGGCAACGCGCGCCGCCAAGTCCTTGCTTTGGCTCTCGGCAAAATCATCGGCGTAGAGGCCATGCGTAAGGTCGTACCACGGCGTGGCCAGAGCCAGCACAGGCACCTGCACCATATCGTAGGCCGTGGCCCACTGAGCGATGCGCCTAAACGAGCCAGGATGGACCAGATCTTCAGCATCATGAATGACAACGACGTCAAAACGGCATCCATTGCTCTGCTCCCACAGCAGCATGCGTTGATAGATCCAATTCAGGCAGTCTGCTTTCGACGTGGGTCCATCGTGCGGCACGCCGGCCAGGTGCACGCAATCGTAGCGCCGGGCCAACGCATCCACCTCGGCGCGTGTGTCCGCATCGTTCGGGTAGACGCCGATGAAGAACTCATAACGGCGGTAGTCGATGGCGGCGAGATTGTGGTCCACCATCGGCTTGATGACGGCGGACTCACGCCAGAGCGGGACGAAAACGGCAATTAACGGAGCCGTGGCGGGCATCGGCGGCGCCGGCCGGTGGCGAAAACGGGACCATAACCAGCAAAGATCGAGAGCCAGATCGTCCAACCCGCCAACCAGGAAATAAACCGCAGCCGGAACGAGGACGGCGGCGGCAAGGGCCGACAACCGCGAATCCAGCCAGCCCAGACACAATAAGAGCGGTTCGGACACTGACGAAACAGTGCCCGGACCGCTCAGAAACTCTCAGCAAATCCCTACGCCGAGCCTACTTTTTCGGCGCGCCATCCAGTGACTTGTGTTGCTTGTAATACTTGCCGACCTCGTTGAGGTCCTTCTTGCCGGCCTTCACATGGCAGGTCAGACAAGGCTTCTTTTCCTTCTTGCTGAACTCCTGTGTGGCCATAGAGATAGCGGACGTGGCCAGCAGGCCGACCAGGACGGCCACGGCCGGTACGAGCAGACGCAATGCTTTCATAGGACTCCCAGATGCCCCGCAGGTTGCGGGATGATCAGGATTTTAGCATACCCGCCATTTGATCGAAACTGGCCGTGGAATGAGAACGGAGTTACTTCTTCGGCGCACCGTCCAACGATTTGTGCTGCTTATAGTACTTCCCAACGTCGTTCAGCAGCGGATTATCCTTGGTGGCCTTGCCCTTCTCGTGGCAGGTGGCGCAAGGCTTCTTTTCCTTCTTGCTCATCTCAACCGTGCCAAAGGCGTTGGTTGCAAGAAACGTCGCCAGCGTCGCGGCGACGGGCAGGATCAGGCGCAGAGCTTTCATCGAACCAGATCTCCTCAAATGAGGCCGCTAGTTGCGGCTCCAACAATATACCACTGACCTTTTGACTCTTTCAGGACTGATCAGGTTACGCAGGTCTGAAATCTGGCGGCGCAAATGCCAGCAAAACGGCGCGGCATGGAGAGACGTAGGCTCGGCAACGGGCGCCGTTGCGCTACCCGAAACAGCGCAGCCGGTCAGCATAACGGTTTCGACTCAGTCGCGCGCCTTGCGCGCCAGGTAAACGGTGCGGTGGCCAGGCTTGATGACGCCATCCCGGCAGAAACGCGCCGCATCGCTTGACACAATACGGTTGAAGCCGGCACCGATGAGCGTCGAGCGGATTTCCGTCTGCGTCCAGCAAACTTCCTCCACGCGTTCGCGTGCGCGGCGCCATAGCTTGCCTTCACGTATGAACCAGTCCACGTCGGAGTAGGCCCAGTTTGCCGCGTCGTTGGTGCCGCCGCTGAGCACCGCGACGACGTCTTTCTGTTCCAGCTTCCAGGTCTGTGGCCAGACCTCACGGAAGCTCTGGCTGTTGTTGGCGTCGAAAAAGAAGTGCCCGCCGGGCTTCAACGCGATGGAGACGCAGCGCAGAACGCGCGTCAGATCCTCACGCTCCGGGACGTGATTGATGGCGTCGTACTCACAGAGGATGAGATCAACGGGCTCCGGCAGCGCGAAGTCGCGCATGTCGGCGCGCTGCACATGCAGCTTCAGGCCGGCGGCGCGAGCCTTCAAGCGCGTCAGGCGGCACATCGAGGGAGAAAGGTCGACCGTATAGACGCGGAAGCCACCGCGCGCGTACTCCAGCGCGGTGGTTCCGGTGCCGGCCGCAATATCACAGATGGTAGTAACGCGCGGCAGAAGTTTATCCAGAAAATGAGCGCGAGCGCCCACGCCCCAGGCGCGGCCGAACGCAAAGACGCGATCGTAATACTCGGCCAGTTGCCGGTACGGCCGGACGCAGGGCTGGTTCATGCCTCCTATTGGAGCAGAGCTGCGGCCACTTTGCCCTTGGCTGACGGCAAGCTGATGCCAAGCAGCTTGGCAATGGTCGACGCGACGTCAATGTTATTGATGCGCTCGACGCGCGCGCCAACACGCACGCCGTTGCCCCATGCGATGAGGATGGCATCCATATCGGGATCGGTGGCCACATAGCCGTGCGTACCGCGCACCTCCGGGATGGGCGTCAGCGCGGGCCCGCTGCGTGCGCCGGCGAAAGCATAGCCGTCTTTGGCCAGCAGCACCATGTCGGGAGTCTGCGGATCGGCGCCTGGCTCGGGCAAGCCGAGCTTCGACATTTCGCCACGGCCCACCACACCGGCGACGCCCTCCATGGTCGCGGCCAGCGCGCGCACCTTCGGCTCCAGTTCAGCGGCGCGTCCGGGCTTGATATAGACCAGCGCGGAGCCGCCTTCGGCGATGACATCGACGTCCGTGACGCCGGCAGCGGCCAGCGCGGCGTTGGCCTGAATCTGCGCGCGGAATTGCTTGAAGCCGTGATCGGACACCACAATCACCGTCACCGGTCCAGTGGCCTTGGCAGCCTCCCAGACGCGCGCCACGCAGCTGTCGAGAAATGCCATTGCAGCCAAGCTGGCATTGGTCTTCGGACCGTAGGAATGGTTAGTGGAGTCGAGGCTCAACAAATGATAAAGCAGCAGGTTGGGCTTGTGCGTACGCAGAATGTGGATAGCCGCGTCGGTCCAGATCTCGTCGCGGCGGTAGATGTTCAACTTGCGGAAGTTCTCCACCTCGTCGCGCGTGACGATGCCGGCGGCAATCATCTCCTGCTCCACCTTGCCGTTAACAGACGGAATCTCAGGGTAGGGCCAGGTGATGGTGGGCGCCTTCTGGATGGCAACCCAATCGACCTCCGCCGTGGTGAGGCCGGCGTTGAAGGCAGCGTCGTAAATCGTCGGCGCGTGAACCATTTTCGTCTTGTCGATCCACGGCTCCACCTTCACCAGAGGAGCGTCGCCACGCATGATGGTGCCGTTGGCATAGACGCCGTTATCGCCAGGGCCGGCGCCAGTGCTCATGGCGGTGTGGTTAGGCCAGGTGACCGTAGGATTGATGATGGTCATGCGGCGCGCGAAGGCGCCTTCCTGAATCAGGCGGCGCAGCGTGGGCATGGGCAAGGCCGGATCGTCCATCGCATAGGCCGGCAGGCCGTCCAAACTGATGACCACCACGCGGCGGTCAGATTGCGCAAACAGAGAAAAGGCGCAGAGTAGCGGCGCAACGAGGCGCGTAAACATGGCAGTTCGAGACATTAGGTCATCTATATCAGATTCAAGTTAAACCGGCGTGAACCAGTGTAGACTGCTTGAGATGATCGTTGATATGGCAACGGTCCAGGCCGCGGGGGGACTCGGTGCGGCCTGGTGGCGCGGCGCACCGGCATTTGCTGAAGTTCGTGAGTATCAGAACCGCGCGTTACGTGCGATGGTGCGTCATGCCGGCACCCGCGTTCCGTTTTACCGCGAGCTCTACCGGCAGGCGGGAATCGACGTGCGATCGTTCCACGGCTTGGAAGACATCGGGACATTGCCGGTGGTGACACGGCGCGAACTACAATTGCGATCGCCGCAGGAACGTCTGGCGGAAGGCTACAAGCGTAGCCGCCTGCTGAACCATTGGACCACAGGCACACTGGGCGAACCACTACTGGTGTGCCGCACGGGACTGGAAGAGCGCCTGATGCAACTGCTGCGGGTGAAGGCGATGGTGGATTTGGGCATGCGGTTGACCGACCGGCGCGTGCAGATCACCAGCATGCGCGAGCGGAAAACGTTGGGCCCGGACGATCCGATGGCGTCGCTGCGCACGCGTGCGGGCTTGGCGCCGATGTATCACGTCGACATGGACCACTCTCCGCAGGCGGCGATTAAACGGCTGCACCGCCTGCAACCCAACATCATCGGCGGCATTGCGGGGCGCATTGCCCGCGTCGCCGACCACATGACGCCGCGCGACCGCGAGCGTATCCATCTGCGCTTTTTGAGCGCCGGCGCCGAAACCGCCTCGCCTGAAATCCGGCGCCGCATCGAACAGGGCTTCGGTGCGCCACTACGCGACTGCTACGGCAGTTGTGAGTTCAACCTGATCAGCTCGGAATGCCCGAAGACCGGGCTGCGCCACATCAACCAGTGGGGTGTAGTAGCTGAGGTGCTGCGCGACGGCCAGCCCGTGCGCGAGGGCGAAAGCGGCACGATGGTGCTCACGTCGCTGCACTCACGAGCGATGCCGTTCATTCGCTACGACCTGGGCGATGAAGTTACGCTCGGCCCCTCGCCCTGCCCGTGCGGCGCACCCTACCCGACACTGGCGGCGGTGCGCGGGCGCATTGCCGAACGCTTCCGGCATCCGCGCGGCGGTGAGTATCATCCGTTCATGCTGATCGGACAGATTGGCGGCAAAGCGCTGTGGGTGGGCGAATCACAATTCGAGCAGGAGCGACTGGACCACGTGGTTGTGCGCATTGTACCGTTGCGCCCGGACGACGTCCCGCCGGACGGCGTAGCCTGGATCAACAAGGCACTGACCGCCTACACCGGGCCGGAGGTAACGTTCCGCATCGAGATTGTGCCGTCCATTGCGCCGGCGCCATCGGGCAAACGACGGCTATTCATCTCGCTACCAGAGAATTAGCCGTGCCGCAGCGGAAGCACCTTGCCCTCTCCGGTAGCGGATGGCGCTTCACGGCGCACGCGCAACGTACCGGCGTCGCGCCACAGTTCGGCCATCATGGCGCCACCGGCCGTCTCGCCGGCTAGTGTTTCGAGCATTGCGTTGACGACGCGCGCTTCATCAACTGCACCCAGCCGCGGATGCACCAGCAGCGTAACACGCGCGATTCCGTGTTCATCGGTCTCAACCAATTGGAAGTCGATGGGCGTGGCGTTCAGCAGTTGCGGCAGCGTTTCTTCAATCAGCCGGTGCAGGGCTCCGGCCGTGAAATGCATGCCCTCGCTGGTGAGTTTGTCGTAGCTGCGTATGGAATGGACGAGCGTGGTCAGCCCGGCCGCATGAAGAGAGCAGGCGCATGTAGACGGCTCGACACTCCCTTCATCACCGCTTTCGACATTGATCATCACCTTGGGCGTAGCCAGCGATAGCGTCGTGAGATAGAGGGGCTGAACGCCACCGGCCGACGGTGTGATGACCGCCATTTTGTACGACAGCAGATGGCCGGCGTCGGGCTGGTGGGCGTGCGGACAGGCCATGGTGATGGGGCCGCATTCGGCCATCGCGTAAAACGACGAAACGCGGCAACCGGCATTCGTAATGATGCGTGCGCGCGACGGCGTAAGCGGTTCGCTGCCAGTGCGGATGTAGGAGCCCGCAATGTCGACGCCCGCCTGACAGACGCGGATGGCGCCGCTGACGTTGGTGTCCAGATGCGCGGGCCGGTGCCTGGCCAGCCACTCGGCCACGCGGCGCGCTTCGGATTCGGGTGTGTATTCCGGATACGGCAGCGCCTGTCCGGCCACCCGCGCCATCACATACGCCGTGGCAAGCAGCCCACCTGATTTGCTGAAATGCGGAACAGCAGACTGGCTGAACCAGCGGGCGACGCGTTCACCGGCTTTCAAATGATCCAGCGCACGCTTGATGCCCGCGGCGCCGGGAGGCGCCGGCCGCCACAAGGCGAAGGGAGCACCGCGCAAGCCGGCATCCTTCAAGAACAGAGCGCGCGGCGCGGTGTCGGCGGTCAGTAGATCGAGATCGATGATCAAGCGCCGGCGAGCCCCCGTGGAGCCTCCCGTGCTCGCCACGAAATGCCCGGACAGCACCGGATTATCAAACGACTCCGGACGTGCTGCAATTTCTACCCCGCCGCGCCGGATGGGCGAGTGCGCCTTGAACTCGTCCAGTGTGATGCGCACACCTTCGGCATAGAGCGCCGCCAGCGCGGCCTCCACACCATGGCCGTTCACTAGCGCCGCAACGTCGGGGAGCCGCAGGCGCGCGTTCGCAAATAGTGGCAGATACGGGCTGCGCGGGTTTCGAAACACCGCAGCATCCAGCAGCCGTAAGAACGATTGGCCACGTTCGCGCACTGCCGCTTCAATCCGCTGCGCCCCGGTTTCGGCGTCAACGGTATCGCCCAGAAAACGCGGCAGGCCAGCGCCAAAGCGCCAGGCCATGGCGAGTTCGTCCAGCAGGCTCATTAGAACGACACCCGCGCGCCGAACTGGAATTTGCGCGCCGGACCGGCCGAGGTGATGCGCCCGAAATCTTCGGGCGTCGACGAGGCATTGAACACTTGCAGGCGCGACGACGTGGGCAGATCGAAATTCGTGTGATTCAGCAAGTTGAAGGCCTCGCAACGCACCGCCAGCCGCACGCGCCCCTCGCGGCGCAACGCGAACTCGCGCGACAGGGCAGCATCAATGTTCACAAGCGACGGCCCTCCAATGGTGTTGCGGCCAAGGTTGCCAAGGAAGCCAGGCGTGGGGCGCAGAAACGCAGACGCCTTCACCCACCCGTTCGGATTACCGGTCACCGCATTGCCGCTAAACCGGGGATTCACATCCGGACGCTGGCCCCCTCGATAGTCGGGCCGCGACGTGCCGGTGCGCGCGGCGTCGTAGGCGAGCGTCACCGACGTCGGCAGGCCGCTGGCCGCCGTGGCCAGCACGCCCAACCGCCAATCTGACAGTAGCGCCGTGCGGCGCGGCGTGATCCAGACCAGATTGAACGAGGCCGTGTGACGCACATCAAAATTCGACAGGCCGCGATTGAAGCCGGCAATGCCGTCAACGGGAATACCGATGGTGTTGGAGGCCTCGGTGCGCGCGAAGCTGGACGAATCGTCGTCAATGCTCTTGGCAAATGTGTAGGAGCCCTGCGCCATGAAGGCGCGGCCGAAGTGTGTGGTGGCGCTGGACTGGAACGAGTGATAGAAGGAACCGCCGTTGAACAGACGATCGCGAATCAGACCGAACGCGGAGTTCAGCTTCACGCCGTCCGCGGGGAAGTACAAGCGGCCGTCATTCAGGAGCGTAGGCTGCACGAGATTGGCGTCTTCCACCATGGTGGACAGGCGCAGCCCGTGCGAGCCCGCGTAAGAAGCCAGCAACGACAACGACGCGCTGACGCGGTGTTGCAGGCTGGCGTTCCACTGCTGCACATACGGCTGGCTGGGCGCAGGATCGAGCCGCTCGATGCGCAGATCGATGGTTGGGCTGGCAATCACCTGCTGCCAGGTGGTGGAGGGGAAGCCGCCGGCGGCGAGGCTCCGCACATCGGCCAATTGAAAGAACGGCGGATTCCTGACGCCGGCGATGAGCAGGAATTGCGAGAGCAGTTGATCGTGATAAATGCCGTAGCCGGCGCGCGCCAACGTACGCGAATTGCCCATGACGTCCCAGGCCACGCCCACGCGTGGAGCAAAGTTGCGGAACGAGGGATTGCGGAACAGCACGCCAGTCGTGAGGCTCGCATCAGTGAGTTGCACCAAGTTGGAGAGTTTGCCGTCGCGTTCGCGTGGCACCGTGATCCATTCATGCCGGAGCGACAGGTCGAGCGTCACGCGGCGCGCCGCGCGGAATGTGTCATGCACGTACCAAGCGAAGATCTCCTGCCGCCAGACTCGATGCGAATCGGCGCCCGGCATCATGGCGCGGAAGCGGCTGGGCTGGTTGGTGAGCATGGCGGAGAGCGTCGGAAACGTGAACTCGCCCAACTCATCCGTGCGGCTGTCGAAGTCGAAACGCGTTGACTCGATGCTGCCGCCAGCCTTCAGGAAGTGACTGCCACGCAGCGCCGACACGTCTTCGTAAAGTTGCAGCGACTGAAAATCACTGATGTCGGCGTCCTGCGCGCCACTACCGCCAGGAAAGTCAGATAACCCGGCCACGCTGACAATGCCAGGCCCAACGGCCGACGGGATGAACGCGAGCGACGCCTGATCGGCGCCCGGAGCGGCGGCTGTCTTGCCAAAGCCCACCTCGCTACGCACCCATCCGCCACGCGTCGCCATCACTACCGCCGGCGAAACGATGTGAGTTTCTTCCACGGCCAGCGACTGCATGCGGCTTGAATACTCACGGCGGCTTAGCGCGAAATTCGTCTGGTCGTGCCGCAGCGCATCGTCAAACGAATAGCGTGCAAACAGCGTGTCCCGCGCGCTGAAGGCATGATCGAGCCGCGCCGTCGAAAATGCCTCACGTGCGTTGAGATTGTTCGAGAACACATAGAGGCCGGTATCGCCAAGCAGCGTGGAATTGGGCTTTGGATAGAGCCGCAGAAGTGGCGTGACGTTGGCGTCCACCGTGACTGCGCCCGCGGCTAGCAGCCCCTCGCGCGCAGCGTCGCTGAGCGTGGTGTTGATGGTGGTGTTGCCCTGCAATTCGGCAAGTCCTTCAGCGCTTGCGAAAAAGAACGTCCGGTTGCGTGCGACGGGACCGGCAACAGAGCCGCCGAACTGATGGCGCCGGAAGGCCGGCAGCGCGGCGCCGTCAAAAAAATTGCGCGCATCGACAGCCGAATTGCGGTGAAAGTAGAACGCCGCGCCGTGGAAGGCATTGGTGCCCGATTGCGTGACGGCGTTCACGACGCCGCCGGCCGCGCGCCCGTATTGCGCTCCATAGCTGCTGGTCAAGACACTGAACTCGCGAATAGAATCGACGCCCAGGTTCACGCCATTCACGCTGCCGGGCGTGGATCCGGTCTGGTTGGTTAGACTGATGCCGTCCAGGCGGTAGTTGTTCTGCACAGGCCGCGAGCCGGCCAGCGAGATCTGAATGCCAAAACCAGTGCCCGCAGCGCGTGCCTGCGCTCGCGCCACGGTCGCGCCGGGCAGTGTAGCAACCAGTTGAAGATAGTCGCGGCCGTTGAGCGGCAACTCCACCGCCCGGCGGTCGTCCACCACGCCGCTCAGAGCCGAAGCCGAGACGTCGACCACCGCGGCCGAGGCTTCCACCGTGACGTTTTGCAATGAGCCAGCCAGCACCAACCGGTGGCGCAACGCGGCCTCCCGATCCAGTTGCAGCAACACCGGGCCGGCCGTTGCCGTCTCGAAACCCGCATGCCGCACAACCACCCGGTAGGAGCCCAATTCGAGCCGCGCGAAGACGTACCGGCCCGCCTCATCGCTGGCGGTTTTGCGTTCGAGCCCCGTATCGAGCGAGGTGGCGGTCACTTGAGCGCCCTGCACAGGCGCACCCGAAGGATCCAATACGTCGCCGCGAATGGAACTGGTCCGGTCCTGTGCGTGGCACAGCGCCACGGCGAATGCAAGGATGAGGCGTGTATGGTTCATTGCCTAGCGCGGCGAAGCCCATTCGAATACGTTTGTGACAGTAAGTACGGTGGCGGCCACAGCTAGCGTGGCGAGCACTGCATTGGAGCCCCAACGATTGGCGAAGGCTCCCAGACGCTGACGGTCAGAGCCTAACCGAATCAGAGCCACGGCGAGAATCGGAATGAGCACCGCCATCAACGCGCTCACCGCCAGCACCAGCCACACCGGGCGCCCGGCAGCCGGCGCATACAGGGCCAGCGGGACCACACAAAAGAGGACGACGAAGCGCCGGCGCATGGTATCGCTGCCCGTCTCACATCGCGGCATCAACTTGCGCCAGGCGTCAACCGCCATCAGCGCGTAGCCCGCTGTACAGCCAACGAATCCGGAGAACGCGCAGGCGCACAGGCCAAACGCAAAAATGATGCGGCCAGCCACACCCAGTGAGCCGGCGAACATCGCCACAAGGTCGGCCGCGGAGTGCGGCGTGGCGTGTGCGGCGTGCAGCGTGCCGGCCGCGGCAATCTGCACCAGGGCGCTCATCACAAATATGGAGCCAACCGAGAAGATCAGATCCGAACGCTGCGCATCGCGCGCAGAGAGGTCCGTCCAACCGCGGCGGCGCACAAAGTAAGAGTAAGTGACGTTGGTCAGAGAGCCCGCCTCCGTGCCGATCAGCGCCAGCAGCAGAAAGAGCGAATGGTAGAGTCCGTTGTGGTTGGGCAAACCCGGCACGGCAAGTCCGCGGGCCACGGCCGCCCAATCCGGCCGCGCCAGCACTGCGGCCGCCACCAACGCGGCGCCCAGCGCCACCAGCAACACTTTCAGTACGCGCTCTAGCACTGAATAGCCGCCACCGGCGCACATCAGATAACCAAGCGCTGTGAAAAACAGAGTATAGAGCAGCGCGCCGTGTTCGCCCGGCAACGGCAGAAGCAGCATAGCCGTAGAGCCGCACAAAATCACCTTGTAGAGGTTCGCCAGGATGCGGATGGTGATCATCGCGACGAAGAGAAACCAGGTGAAGGCGGGACCAAAGCGGCTGTAGCCGTCGATAAGCGACTCGCCGGTTGACAGGACGTAGCGCGCCGACGTGTCTAGCCAAACGAAGCGAAAAATCACGGAAACGGCCAACGCCCACAACAGCGCGTACTGATAACCTGCGCCCGACGCGGCGTTCGAAATGAAATCGCCAGGCCCCAGAACTGTCAGCGCAAAGACAATACCTGGCCCCAGAGCGAGCAGTCGTTCGGCTCTTGTTTTGAGGGAGGTGGTGGCCATTCCGTAGTGGGGGGAATCCAGAATACATCTTACGATAGTGAGCGCTGCTAATGATATGCAAATGCGGGGAATAGTGACGTGTATACTGTGGGTCTGTGCGCGCAACGGACGTATTAGACAGAACCAGAGAAGACCCTTCCGGCGGCAGCCCTGCGTGCGCGCCCGACTGGGAAACGATTGGCGCCCAGTTGGAGCCGGCTTCGGCCTGCCCCGTGTGGCGGAGCTATTGTGATGGGCTGAACCGGCGCTGGCTGGCGGGCCACCTTCAGGGCAAGCGCGCCGGCGCAGCGTTGAAGACCGATGCGTTCGACGAGGCTGTCGGCGAAGGTTCCTACGCGGCGCTGGCCGGGGCGGCCGAACAGGTCTACGTCATGGATGTGTCGTCTTCCACCTGCCGTCTGGCAATGACGCGCACGCCCGGCATGGTGGCCGTGGCTGGCGATGTGCGCACACTACCGTTTCAGGACGGTTCGCTGGATCTCGTCGTGTCGCTGTCCACACTGGACCATTTTGCGTCGGCGGTTGAAATTGAGCAGGCGCTCAACGGCCTGCACCGTGTGCTGCGCCCGGGTGGACGATTGCTGATGACGCTCGACAATCTTGGCAATCCGCTGATCAGGCTACGGAATGTCTTGCCCGGCCGTGTGCTTCAGGAAACGCGCGTGGTGCCTTACCCGGTGGGCGCGACACTGACCGCAGCGCAACTCGGCAGGGCGCTTCGCCAAGCAGGATTCGATGTGGCCGAGCTATCCACGCTGATGCACATTCCGCGCGCGCCGGCCGTGGTGGTGGCCAGATGGGTGGGCCGCCTGCGCTCAACGCGGGCGCAACGTCTATTCTGCCGTGCGTTGGAGCTCTGCGAGTTTCTCTCGGCGCTGCCTATGGCGCGCGTCATAGGCAACTACGTAGTTGCCGCAGCTGTGAAAAAAGGCACACCGTGACACGGCCGGGCTACGTGCTGGTAAAAGGCACGGCGGGGCTCGGCAACCGCATTTTCGCGCTGCTTAGCGCAGCGCTGTATGCGCGCCTGGCGTCGCGCCGCCTGGTCGTGGACTGGAGCGATCCGTCGTACTCGAACGACCGCTCCAATGTTGTGCATCGCTTCTTCCACAGTCCCGTTTTGAGCCCTCTGGACGAATTGCCCGATACGGCTAGCGTGCGGCCATCAGTCTGGCGCGGACGATTGCACAGCACAGCGATGGAACTGGTTAGAGAACAGTTGCCGGAACTGGTCACCGACCCGTTGGTGTGGCGGCATTATTCGTTTGAGCTCGCACGGCTCGACCACCAGGAAGAGCTGCTGGTGATGTGGACTTACTATCCACTGGTAAACGAATTACGGCGCCATTTCCATGGTGAATTCAGCACGCTGCGCGAGTTGGACGACGATGGCGTCCTGCGCCGCCTGATGCGGGAAACTCTGGAATTGCATCCCGCGATCCGGCAGCGCGTGGACGATGTGCGAAGCAGTTGGCCGGCGGGGCCCTTGATTGGAGTGCATCTGCGCCACACCGACAAGGTCACGAATGAGGGCTCTGTGCGTCGCCGCCTGGATGCTTTGCTCAGGCGCCATGCGGGCGCGCGAGTTTACCTTGCCACGGACAGCCGCGCAATGCAGGAACACCTGGCAGGAGCCTATCCCGGTTTGCTCACCATGCCGAAATGGTACCCGGCCGGCGGAAAATTACACGAGAGCCGGGAGTGCCGCGACCGCACCGAAAATGGCATCGAAGCGCTGACGGAGCTCTATCTGCTCAGCGGCTGCGATCACTTGGTGGTGGACAGGCGCTCAGCATTTTCACGATTGGCCGTGATCCTGTCGAATCCCGAGTCGTGCCACGTACACGATGTGAATCCGTGGCGCGCCCTCCCTCCGCGCCTGAGCGCGCGACTATGGCAAGTGGCCGCAGCCGTGAAGTGGGGCCGGCAGCGCATGACGGCCGGGCGCAACTTGAGCCGGTTGCAGTAGCGGCGCGGGGCATCTTTGTCCGGCCGCCAATCCTCCATCCGGTGGATGACAAGTCAGGCAGACTGACAGACGCGGCTGGCTTCCTGGCGCATGCTCTCCCACAACGCGGCCACATGCTCGCGTTCCGTGGTCAGCGCGCCAATGGCGACACGCGCCATCCAACGCCCGTCGAGTATGGCCGGCGTGAGGTAGGCCGCGCCCGAGCGGTTCAAGCGTTCAACCCACGCTTTGGTATGCGCGTCCAACGCTTCGCCCGCCAGCCCGGCCGGTTCGTGCCGCACGCACACCGTCTGCAACGGCGCCGGGGCGAGCACTTTCCAATCCGGCTCCGCCGCCACCTGCTCCGCCAGCCAGTTCGCGTTGGCGATATCGCGCCGCAGACGCGCCTGCAATCCGCTGAGGCCCTGCTCGCGCATGAGGAACCATAGCTTCAACGCGCGCATGCGGCGGCCCAGCGGCAAGCCCCAGTCGCGCAGGTTTTTCACCTGTCCATCAGCCGAGGTGCGCAGGTAGCTGGGACTGGTGCTCATCACGCGAATTAAGTGCTCGGAGTCGCGAACGTAATAGAGCGAGCAGTCGAAGACCGCGCCCAGCCATTTATGTGGATTGAGCACCAGCGAATCCGCGCCTTCAACGCCCTCCCACATCCAACGGCATTCGGGCAGGATCATCGCGCTTCCGGCCAACGCGGAGTCCACGTGCAGCCACAGATGGTAACGGTGCGCAATCCCGGCAATCTTGGCGATGGGATCAAGCGCGGTGGTCGCCGTAGTGCCCACGGTTGCGATCACGGCGCAGGGCCTCTTGCCATGCGCAATATCTGCCTTGACCGCCTCTTCGAGCGCGTCCGGACGCATGGCGAAGTGCTCATCGTGCGCCACCAACCGGATGTTCTCGCGGCCAAAGCCGGCCAGCAGTGCGCCCTTGTCCACTGAGCTGTGGCCGTATGCGGAAGCGTACACCACCAGTGGCGCGGCCTCGGCCTGCAAGCCGCCGCGCACAAAACTGTAGTTGGTAGTGCGCTCGCGCGCGCAGAGCAACGCCACCAGCGTGGACGTCGAGGCCGCATCCTGAATAACGCCGCTCCAGGCGCAGGACAGGCCAGTAGCGCGGCGCATCCAGTCGGTGACCACCTCCTCCAGCTCCGTCAGCGCCGGACTGGCCTGCCAGTTCAGGCCCATGACGCCGAGGCCTGTGGAGACGTAGTCGCCCAGCACGCTGGCCAACTCAGCAACCGACGGGAAAAAGCCGAAAAAACGCGGACTCTGCCAGTGCGACAGGCCGGGCATCAGTATGTGGTCGAGGTCTGAGAGGATGGCGTCGAAGGGCTCGGGCTCCGCCGGCGGGTCGGCCGGCAACGCGGCGCGGATCTGGCCCGGCGTGGTGCGCGCCATCACAGGACGGTCGGCCACAGTGGCGCGGTAGTCCGCAACGAAATCGACAATCTCGTGTCCGGCTTTGCGGAATTCTTCGGGCGTCATGACTGTAACTTTACACAAGCTCTACAGGCCGCTGAAGTCGATCGACGTCGGCGGCTGACGGAAGCCGCGCGTTTTGATGCCGATGTAGACAAGGCCAATGGCGAACCACAACGCGCCGATGATTTTGGCCAGATTCTGCAGGTGGAGCCAGATGATCAGGCAGAATATGAGGCCTAGCGCGGGCAACAGCAAATCGGCCCACAGGCGGCGGCTGCCGCGGTCGCCCATTACATAGAACTGCCGGATAACAGCGGCGTTCACGCCCATGAAGGCCATGAAGGCGCCGAAGTTGATCAACTCCGCCGCGCTTTCGTAGTTCAGAAACAACGAGCCAACCCACGCAAACACGCCGACCAGCACAATGTTGAAGACCGGCGTCGAACGGCGCGGATCGAGATAGGCGAAACAGCGGCTGGGCAGAACGTTATCGCGCCCCATGCCGAACAGCAGGCGGGCGACGCCGGCCTGCGCGCTCATGCCCGCGCCAACGTTGGCCACAATCAGAATCACCGCCATGGCCTGAAACAACAGGTTTCCACCGACGACGCGCGTCACGTCCATGAACGCCGTCTCAAGATTCGAAAAGGTCGTGTAGTCCGGCCAGATACGCTGCGCAAGGTAGATCTGCAAGCCACCAAAGATGCCCGTGAAGAGACAGACCAGGACGGTGGCAAGCAGCACGTTGCGCTTGGGGTTCTTAACGTCCTCCGACAACGTGGTGACGCCGTCGAATCCACCGTACGTGAGCGCAGCCAGCGACGTGCCGGCGGCAATGGCGCTCCAGTTGAAGGTGCGGGGATCGTAGAACGGCCCGGTGGAGATCAGTCCGCCCCAACCCTGCGCGTTGAACAGCCAGCGGACAGCCAACACAATAAAGGCGATGACCACAACGCTCATCACCACCAGCATCACCAGGTTCGCGGCCATGGTGCTCTTGATGCCGCGCAGGTTGACGCCCGTGATCAGTAGCGCGAACAACAGAGTCCAGGCGAAATAGGGAACCTGAGGCACAACGCGCTGTAACGTCAGGCCGGTATAGATGGTGCAGATCAGAGGCACCAGCAGGTAGTCCAAAAACATGGCCCACCCGGCCAGAAAGCCCAGATAGCGGTTTAACCCTTGGCCAACATAGGTATAGGCCGAGCCAGCCGTGGGGTAGAGCGCGGCCATGCGCCCGTAGCTGAATGCCGTGAGCATCATCGCGACCATCGCCAGCAGGATGGTGGTGGTCGCGTGCCCGAGCGAGAGCTTCTGCACCACGCCGAATAGCGGCACCGGTGCAATGGGCATGATCAGAACGATGCCGTATAAAATAAGATCCCAGAGACCGAGGACTCGCTTCAGCTTTGGGACGGCCGGGCCTTCAACAATCACGTTTTCAGAAGACATGGGAGCCGGGATGATTATGACAGGCCGCTGGGTGCGCGTCAATAGTTTAAGACGGTTTCGAAAATATCTATCTGTCAAATACTTGCCTATTCGCTACTTAGTTCCGAAAACGAATGAATACGATTGACAGGCCAGACGGCTCGCCGTAGAATCGCATTGGACGCGCGGTCCAGCCCCCATGAAGCCCACTCTGGCCACACAGCCCAAACTGGACACCCAAATCGCCTTGATTGAGGCGCTGATCCGCCGTTGCGGGCCGGTTTCGCGGGAGAGCATTCATCAACTGACGGACATCCGCCGCAGCGCGGTCTCGGAAATTGTCCGCGCGCTGATTGAGGAAGGCCGCATAGTGGAAGCCGGGCGCGCCTCAAACGGGACGGGCCGCAAGCAGGTGCTGCTCGAATTGAACGAGAGCTTCCGTTCAGTGGCAGTGGTCGAGTTCAACGAAGACACGGTGACGGCCGGCATTACGGACCTGGCTCCGCGCCTGCTGGCCAAGGTGACCGAGCCCACAGATCTGAGCCGAGGCGTGGACGGGCTGGTGGCTCAGTTGATGGCGTGCATCCGGCGCGCCATGCAGAAGGCTGGGGTCAGCAAGTCGTCGCTCATCGGAATGGGCATTGCTGATCCGGGGCTGGTAGACAGTCGCCGCGGCGTCACAGTGATGTCGTCGACCATCGGCTTCTGGAAGCAGGTTCCGCTCAAGCAGCTTTTCGAGGACGAGTTTGGCCTGGACGTGGTGGCTGAAAGCCGCACGCGCGCCAAGGCGTTTGCCGAGCGCATGTTAGGCGCCGGCGCGATGGCCGACAACCTGGTGTATGTCGACTACGGTGTGGGCATCGGCTCAGGCGTGATTCTGGATCAGAAGCTGGTCTATGGCCAGAGCTGCGCGGCGGGCGAGTTTGGCCACACGCATGTCGTTGAAAACGGTCCGGCCTGCAACTGCGGCAGCTTCGGCTGTCTGGAGGCGCTGGTGGGCGCACGCGCCGTGGAGACGCGCATCCGCCGGGCGATTAGCGAGGGCGGCTATACACACGCGCTGGAGACGGTGGACAACCCCGACAAGCTCACCGTGTGGAACGTCTTGGAAGAAGCCGGCCGCGGCGACAAGATCTGCTCAAACATCGTGGCCGAGATGGGCGCCTACCTGGGACTGGGCGTGGCCAACCTGGTGAATCTCTTCAACCCGGCCGTTGTGGTGCTGGACAGCCGCCTGGCGGCTGGAGGCGATGCGCTGCTCGATCAGATCGCGAATGCCGTGAAGCGACAGGCGCTGACCTGTTCAAGTGAAGACGTCGCAGTGCGTTTTGGCACCACGGGACGGGACGCAGCCGTGCTTGGCACGGCATTGATTGTTATCGAAAAGCACTTTTCGTTGCCGGAGTTGAAGCTGCCTGCGGCGGCGCCTGGCGGCGAGTGCGAGCTGGAGGTTATTGGATGAGTCATTTGGCAGTATTCGGAGGGCAGGCGGTGCGGACGCGTCCGTATCCGTCGTGGCCCGTGTTCGATCAGAGCGAGGAAGACGCGGTCCTTAAAGTTTTGCGCAGCGGGAAATGGTGGCGCTGCTGCTATGGAGAAGGGGTCGGCGACGAGCCGAATCCGGATGACGCCGCGATGGTGACATCCTTCCAAACCGCGTTTGCCAAGCATCAGGGCGCCGCCTACGGTGTGGCGTGCGCGAACGGCACGGCGGCGCTGGAAATTGCGCTGAAGGCGCTGGGCATCGGCCCGGGTGACGAGGTCATCGTGCCGCCGTATACGTTTGTCGCGACGGCCACGGCTCCGCTGGCAGTGAATGCCGTGCCGGTGTTCGCTGATATCGACAACGAAACGTTCAATCTCGATCCGGACTGCGTTGAGCGCGCCATCACGCCGCGCACACGCGCCATCGTCCCAGTGCACTTCGCCGGAACCGCGGCCGACATGGGGCGAATCATGGACATCGCCAAGCGGCACAAACTGTTCGTTGTAGAGGACTCGGCACACGGCCACGGCGCCACTTGGAACGGGCGCGGCCTAGGCACC
Source organism: uncultured Candidatus Solibacter sp. (assembly GCA_964478395.1). Lineage (GTDB taxonomy): Bacteria > Acidobacteriota > Terriglobia > Bryobacterales > Bryobacteraceae > Paludibaculum. The sequence goes on along the minus strand of CAYZIX010000025.1, from coordinate 18,299 downwards.
ATCGGCAATCTGGGCACGTTCAGCTTCCAGGCCTCGAAGAACATGACGGCCGGCGAAGGCGGTGTGATAGTCACCGACGATGCCAGTCTGCGCGAACGTTGCGAATCGTTTGTCTGGGGCGGACGCGCTGACGGGCGGCCCTGGTACGAGCATCACCGCCTGGGCTGGAATTATCGTCTGACCGAGTTCCAGGGCGCCATTCTTCTGGCGCAACTCAAGCGCCTGGACAGCCAGAACGAGACGCGCATGAAGAACGCGGCGTGGCTCAATCAGGAGTTGGGTTCCGTGCCGGGCCTAACGCCCCAGTCGATTCCCGATTACGCCACGCGGCGGAGCGTGCACATCTACATGTTGCGCTTCAATGAGGAAGAGTTCGGCCTCACGCGCGACCAGTTCATCGCGGCCCTTCAGAGCGAGGGCATTCCGTGTTCACCGGGCTACGCGCACCCGCTCTACCGCAACCCGATGTTCGTGAACCAGCAGTTCTACACGCGCGGTTGCCCAACCTCTTGCAGCTTCTACGGCAAAACGATCGACTACACAGCGTTCGCCGAGACGTGCCCCAACTCCGAGCAGCTCTGCAAACAGGCGGTCTGGCTGGAGCACCGGATGCTGCTCGGCACGCAAGAAGACATGGGCGACATCGTTCGCGCCATCCACAAGATTCGCGACCACAAGGATGAATTCAAGACTACCCGCAAGTAAACCGGCAAGGAGGCAATGATGAGCAACAATCCATCACGTCGCGCATTCGCCAAGGCGAGTGCCATCGGCGCGTGCTGTTATTTGGCCAAAGGCGCCGCACCGCTAGTCGGCGCGCAGGGCGCGGCCAGCAAGCCGGCCTTGCTGGGCGGTACGCCCGTTCGCAGTCAGCCATTCGCATCGTGGCCCATGATCACAGAAAGCGACGATCGCGTTTGGCTGGACGTTCTGCACCAGAAGAAGTGGTGCCGCCTGGACGGCAACTACGTCAACAACTTCGAGAAGGCATGGGCGCAGATGCTGGACGCGAAGCGCGCCGTGGCCACCTCCAGCGGCACCACGGCGCTGCTCACTTCGTTGATGGCGTTAGACGTGGGGCCGGGCGACGAAGTGATTGTCCCGCCCTACACGTTCGTCGCCACCATCAACGTGGTGCTGCTGCGGCATGCACTGCCGGTGTTCGTCGATACGGATCGCAATACCTTCCAGATTGACGCGAACAAGATCGAGGCCGCCATCACGCCCCGCACGCGCTGCATCATGCCGGTGCACCTGGGCGGCAATGTCGCCGATATGGACAAAATCATGGCCATCGGCGCCAAGCACAAGATTCCGGTGCTGGAAGATGCCTGCCAGGCGCACCTGGCCGAGTGGCGCCACAAAAAGGTGGGCACCATCGGCGCAACCGGCTGCTTCAGCTTCCAGGTGACCAAGAATCTGAGCTCCGGTGAGGGCGGCGCCATTGTGGGCAACGACGCCAATCTGATGATGCGCTGCTACAGCATTCAGAACAACGGGCGCGGCGGCGGCGGCCAGGACGGCTCGGCCTATGTACGCAACGGCTCCAACCACCGCATCACAGAGTTCCAGGCCGCGCTGCTTGGCACACAGTTGCCCCGCTTGGACGCGCAGGCCAAGACGCGCACACGCAACGCGGAATATCTCACCGCGCAATTAAGCAAGATTCCGGGCCTGAAACCGGCCAGCATGTACGAAGGCTGCACGCGCAATGCTTACCACCTGTATATGTTCCGTTACGACCCGCAAGCGTTCGGCGGCCTGCCTCGCAACCGGTTTCTGAAGGCCCTGACGGCCGAAGGCATCCCGGCCGCCGGTGGGTACGTCCCGCTGAACAAAGAGCCCGTCATCGAAGCCACGCTGAACTCGCGATTCTACAAGAGGCTCTTCTCCGAAGCCGAGTTGGCGAAGTATCGCGAGCGTATACAGTGCCCCGAAAACGACACGCTTTGCAAGGAAGCGGTCTGGTTCACACAGAACATGATGCTTGGCACGCAGAGTGACATGGACCAGATTGTCGAAGCGGTCAACAAGGTCCGCCATAACGCGGCCGCGCTGCAGCACGCCTGAGTTGCAGCTCGAGAAAGGTGCCGGCGCCCACACGCCGGCATCTTTGTCTCTAACGGGCGGAAGCCACGGCGACACCGTGCGGCGCCAGTTCACACTCGCGGAACTCGCCGCCGTTCAGCACATCGGTCATCGGCTTCGGAAGTGTAATCTTCACAGGCCGCTTGGCGTGATTGATCAGAATGAACACCTCGTGGCCATTGCCGGCGCGCCGGCAGACCTCAACACCCTCTGGGACCGCCAGCGTGGGGCCTTGCGCGCCGGCTGCGTCCGCAATCGATTTCGCCACCTCCCGCATGAGCGCCGGGTCAAGCACCGCGCCGATATAGGTAATGCGGCCTTTGCCGAGTTGTCTGGTTAGCGCAGCGGCGTGTCCTTCCAACCATCCGTTGCCGGCGCCGTAACTCAGCACCGTTTCAGCCCCTCCCGCTGAACGAAGGGTCTCCGCCCAGATGGTTGCCTTACCGCTGCCCCACGCTCCGGTGACCGGCACATCTTCGAGCAACGCGTAAAATTGCTCCACGCGTCCGCTCAACGCGGAGACCAGCGGCCCGGGCTGTCGGCGCACATCAAGCGCATTGAATTCATCCTTCATGCCGGAGCGCGGACCCAACACCAGATGGCCACCCGCTTCTACCCATGCGCGCAGCCGCGCAGCCAGCGCTTCGGAAATCACGTTCAGGCTGGGTGCGGCAATCAGTTTGTAGGAGTCTAGCCGCGCGCGCGGATCGATGATATCGACAGATTGCGTAACGTCACGCAAGGCGCGGTAGTAGCCGACCAGTATTTCCAGTTGGTCGTAGCGGTTGCTCTGACGATGAAAGTCGATTGCCCAACGGCTGTCGTAATCGTGGAGCAAGGCCACTTGTGATTGCGGAGTAGTGCCGCGCAGCGCCTCGCCCGCCTTGGCGAAATCGGCGCCAATCTGCTTCGCCTCCTCGTAGAACGGCAACGGTCCGCCATCCGGCCCTACGAGACAGCCATGATACTGCTCCTGCCCGTTCAAAGCGCTCCGCCACTGCCAGAACGCCACCGCGTCAGCGCCGTGGCCAACCGCCTGCCACGCCATGGCGCGCGTCTCTCCAGGATCCAATGAATTACTGATGCCGGCCCAATCGACAAAACCGGGCTGCATCTCCATCACCCAGAAGTTCTGCTGCTTCCAGCCACGCACCAAATCGTGCGTCGCGCCCATACGGTAAGGCTCCAGGTGGCCCTGTCCGACATACGGATCCCAACTGATGAGATCGAGATCGGCCGCGATGTCGGTGCGATTGAATCGATTGGCCCAGCCGAGGCCACCGAGGTTCGTCGTGATGAACTGGCGCTTTGCGTGGGGCCGTATGGCGTCAATCTGGTTGCGCTGAAATGCCCGCCACTGGTCCGTCACAAAACGCTTGTAGTCCAACAGCAGCCCCGGATTGCCGCGGCCGGTGCCCATCGGGATCTGGTCCCAACTATCGTAGGTCTGGCTCCAGTAGGCCGTCATCCAACGCTTGTTCAGCGCCTCGATGGAGCCGTACTTCGCCTGGAGCCACTGATGAAACAGGCGTACGGCATCGTCGTCAAACGAGTCATCGGTGTACTCGTTATCGATCTGCCAGCCCACCACATTCGGATTCGCGCCAAAGCGCCGCGCCAACTGCTCGGCTATCGCACGGCAGAATTGCCGGTACTTCGTGCTGGTGTAGGAAAACTGGCGGCGCGCGCCATGGCGCAGACGCTTTCCGTCTTCGTCCACACGAAGCGTCTCGGGATATTTCTGCGTGAGCCAGGCCGGTGGCGCGTCGGTGGGCGTGCCGACCACGGTTACTATATTGTATTTGGCGGCGGCTGCGATGGCGCGTTCCAGCCAATCCAGCGTGTAGACGCCCTCGCGCGGCTCCATGCTCGACCACGCAAACTCACCCACGCGCACCACACGGATGCCGGCGGACTGCATCAGAGCAAGGTCTGCCGCCCATTGCTGTTCCGGCCACTGTTCCGGATACCAGGCAACACCCAGCGCGAGTGGCGGCGCTTCAGCCGCACCGGCCGCTCCGGCAACCAGCAGCGCCGTCACTGCCAGTCTGCACAGTGTTTGATGGTTCATCGTAGGTCCTTTCGTACGCGTGCGCTACTGGACTGGTCCAGAGGGTAGATCAGGTCCACGTTTTTCGGCGTGAGGAACTGGTGTTTGACAAAAGTGGCGGGCGGAACGTTCTTGCCGCCGAGGATGCTCAGCGCCAACGGGATCAACTCGTCTCCATAGCGTTCCGGAAAATACGCCACCGTGCCTATCAGGCGCGTGCCACGCCGTCTCAGTTCGTTGCGCGCCTCCAGAATGGCGTTTTGCCCCACAACCGCGCACAGATTCCCGGCCCCGGCCTCTTCAAAGGCGCGCAGAGCCGCCAGTGCACAAGTGTCGTTCACGGTCCCCACCAGCGTCCGGCGGCGCGGCCCCCGGCGCAGCCACGTCCGCATTACGGAGAGGATCTGCTCGAAATCCCCTTTGCCATCCAGGTGGACGACAGGAACCGACGCAACACGCGGCAACTCGGCGCGCAGGCCATCCATCATGCCGGTAATTCGCAGCGCCGGCAGAGGTCCGGCAATCGGCAGGCCAAATAGCATCACCTGCTCAGCCCCGCCGTCCCAGCTTTCCTTAGCCCAGCGGCCAAGCGCGCGACCCGCAATCAGCCCGGCCTGATAGTTATTCGCCCCAAAGAACGTTGCTCCGGGGTGCGGGATTTCAATCGCGATAACCGGGATCTTCGCCTCCAGAAACTTGGAGGCGATTACCGGCGCTACGCGTTCGTAGGTCTGGTACTCAAGCACCAGATCCACGCGTTTCTCAATCAGCAGATCGGCGTTGCGCAGCGCCTCTTTGGCGCTATAACGGTTGTTCACCGTGATCAGTTCCACCTGGTCGCGCGTCGCGGCGCGCTGCAAGCTTTCAGTGACCCCACGCGCGAAAACGGAATCCGTCTGTGCGGCAAAGCCCAGGCGGAAACGCCGCGGCAACGTGAGCGGCAGCGGGCAGCAGTATACTCCGCGTGCTGTGCGTTCAATCAGACCGCCATGCACCAGGCTTTGCAGCAGCCGGAAAGCGGTGGTGCGATGCAGGCCGGTGCGCTCTGTTATATCGGTTAGCCGCAGCTCCTCGCCAGCATGGCGGAACGCCTTGAGGATCTGGCAGGCACGGACGACAGCTTGGACGTCTCCGGATTCGCAGTTCATTATTCCACCATATGGAATTCACGCTGATCTACCTGGAGCCTGAATTCACGAAAGGACTATATCACGACGGAGATCGAGTTCCACGATACAGAATTGATACGACGCCTTGAAAACCCTTTCTGGCCGGCGTCAAGCGGGTGATAATGGGCGAGGATGCTCTCAAGACGGACATTTACGGGGAGCCTGGCTTTGTCTGGCGCGGGCGTGCGTTGGGCACAAGCCCGTCCGGCCGCCGGGCGCCGCAAGTTGCGCGAATTCGCGTATTCTGACGTCAGACTCACCACCGGGCCGGTCGCCGGCATGTACCGCCGCATGCAGGCCCACTTCCTGAAGCTCGATGAGGACCGTCTGCTGAAGGTGTACCGCCAGCGCGCAGGCATGCCCGCACCCGGGCGTGACATGGGCGGATGGTACGACGCGGACGGTTTCGTCCCCGGCCATCTGATCGGTCAGTTTATTTCCGCGCTGGCGCGCATCCACGCCCACACCGGCCACCCGGAGGCCGCGGAAAAGGCCCGCCGCCTGGTGCTCGGCTACGGCGCAACAATGGCGAAGGACGGTTACCCGTTCGCCAGCCCTAAGGCGCAGGTGTGGGCCTGCTACATTCTCGATAAATACGAAATAGGACTGGTGGACGCATTCAATCTGGCAGGCGTCACCGAGGCTCGCGAATTATTGCCACGCGTCATCTCTGGCGCGCAGGCTACGGGCTGGATTCCGGACCACACCTTCGACCGCATCGGCGTGAAGAATCCGCCCTATGATGAGCCGTTCGTCCTGCCGGAAAACCTTTTCCTGGTGCACGAACTGACTGGTGACAAGCGTTACCTCGACCTCGCCAAGCTCTATCTGCTCGACAAAGACTTCTTCGACCCGCTGGCCAATGGGAATAACGTGCTGCCCGGCAAGCACGGCTACAGTCACATCATTGCGTTGAGTTCCGCCGCGAAGGCCTACGAAGTACTGGGCGACGAGAAGCACCTGCGCGCTATTCGCAACGCCTGGGACATGTTGGAGCAGACCCAGCAGTTCGCCTCCGGCGCCTGGGCGCCGCAGGAGCAGTTTGTTGAGCCGCACACCGGTGGGCTGGGTACGGCGCTCATCTCCACGCGCGACCATTTTGAAACGCCGTGCTGCTTTTACGCGCATGCAAAGCTGGCACGCTATCTGACGTCGTTCACTGGCGAGGCGCGTTACGGCGATGGACTGGAGCGCGTGCTACTGAACACAATTCTCGGTGCGCTGGATCCGGACGACGACGGCGGTTACTTTTACTACTCGGACTATCAGGCCGGCGCGCAAAAGAAGTATTACCAGCGCAAATGGCCGTGCTGCGCGGGCACGCTGGCGCAGTCCGTGGCAGACTACCCGCTCAACATCTATTTCCACGACGAGCATGGCATCTACGTAAACCTCTATGCCGGCAGCGAGGTCCAATGGAAGGCTGGTAACGTACCGGTGAAGCTCGTCCAGAACACGGCGTACCCGGCATCGGAACATATCGAAATCGTGGTTGAACCAGCGGCGCCGGCCACATTCGCCGTGAATCTGCGTGTGCCGGGCTGGCTGGACCGCCCGGCCGAGATCACCATCAATGGCAAACCTTCCGGCCTGAAGCCGGCGCCCGGTCACTTTGCCGCGCTTACGCGCCGCTGGCGTAAGGGCGACCGCATCAGCCTCACGCTGCCATTCTCGTTCCGTGCTGTACCGGTGGACGACCGGAATCCGAACACCGTCGCGGTAATGCACGGTCCGGTGATGCTGGTGGCCGTGAATCCACCGGACAAGCTGACGGCTAACGCGGCGTCGCTGGCCCGCATGGACGCGGTGCCGGGCAAACCGTTGGAGTTCGATTGCCACACTGCATCTGGCAGCGTACGGATGCGGCCGTTTTATCAGGTGCAGCGGGAGCCGTACTCGACGTACTTCCACCGCACAGGCGAGGCGTAATGGACGAACGAATCAAGGCGCGCTACGCCGTCCGGACCACTCATTCGGCCGGGCATGCTGCCGAGGTGATTGCCGGCGAACAATCCACCGGGACGTTCACACGCGTTCCAGGCGAGACGGACGAACTGCGCGAGCGCCATGCGGCGCGTGTCGAATCGATCGAAGAGCGTGCCGACGGCTGGCACGAGGTTGAAATCTCCTGGCCGCTGGCAAATCTCGGCCCGTCGCTGCCGAACCTGCTGGCCACGGTCGCAGGCAACCTTTGGGAGATCAAACAGTTCACTGGGCTGAAGCTGCTGGACCTGAAACTGCCACCCGCGTTTCTGGAGCGTTATCAGGGCCCGCAATTCGGCGTGGCCGGCACGAAGCGTCTGTGTGGCCTGACAAAAGGCCCGGTGATCGGGACCATCATTAAGCCGAGCGTCGGCCTCGCGCCCACGCAGACGGCTGACCTCGTCCGCAAGTTAGCCGAGGGCGGCATCGACTTCATCAAGGACGACGAACTGCAATGCGATGGGCCCCACTGCCCGTTTGAGCAGCGTCTGGACGCCGTGATGCGCGTCGTCCGCAACCACGCCGACCGGACCGGCAAGATGGTGATGTACGCCGCCAACATCACCGGTGAAATCGACCAGATGTTGCGCCGGCACGATCAGGTAGTGAAGGCGGGCGGCACGTGCGTGATGGTGAGCATCCACAGCGTTGGACTGCCGGCGCTGGTAGAATTGCGCCGCCACACAGCCGTGGCCATCCACGGCCATCGCAACGGCTGGGGATTGCTGGGCCGCTCGGCCGACATCGCCGTTAGCTTCGTGGCATGGCAGAAGTTGTGGCGCCTGGCAGGTGTCGACCACCTTCACTGCAACGGCATTGCGAACAAGTTTTGGGAGTCCGATGAGTCAGCCATCGCCTCCGCGCGGGAATGCTTGAAGCCGATGTTTGACGTTCCTGGGAAGGGCTGTGAAATCATGCCCGTCCTGTCGTCGGGCCAGACGGCCCGGCAGGCCCCGCCGACGTACGCTGCGCTCGGAACCACTGACCTGCTCTTCGCCGCCGGTGGCGGCATCATGGCCCACCCGGGTGGCGCCGCCGCCGGTGTGCTTAGCTTGCGGCAGGCCTGGGAGGCGGCCGTTCAGGGCATTCCGCTCGAATCCTACGCCACCAGCCACGTTGAACTCCGGGCCGCGCTGGATCGATTCAAATGACCGAACCGCTTGTTGCGGACAGACCGTTTTTTTCGTACTACGGCGACGACTTCACCGGCTCCACCGACGCGCTGGAGGCCTTGGCCACGAACGGCGTGGAGACGGTTCTGTTTTTGAAGACGCCGGACGAAGCCGCTCTACGCCAGTTCAACCACTGCCGGGCCGTGGGCATTGCCGGTGACAGCCGTAGCCAGACGCCGGCCTGGATGGATGAGCATCTGCCCGCCATCTTCACCCGCCTGCGCGCCATCGGAGCGCCTGTAGTTCACTACAAGGTTTGCTCGACCTTTGACAGTTCGCCCGCTATTGGCAGCATTGGACGCGCACTCGAAATCGGCCTCGGCGTCTTTGGCGCAAGTTGGGTGCCCGTGGTTCCGGCCGCGCCACTGCTGCGGCGTTATGTCGTCTTCGGGCACATGTTCGCCGCCGACAATGGCGCCATCTATCGCATTGACCGGCACCCAACCATGCGCATCCATCCCGTCACGCCGATGGACGAAAGCGACCTGCGCGTTCATCTGGCGCGGCAGACTTCACTGCCCATCGGACAGGTGGATGTGCACTCCTTGCGCGAAGGCCGCGCCGCCATTCCGGAAGGCGCGAAAGCCGTGATCTTCGATGGCCTGGAGACGGCCGATATGGCCCGCACGGCGCAAGTTCTTTGGGAAACTCGCACGTCGCCGCAGATCTTTGCCGTAGGCAGTTCCGGCTTCACCTACGGCATGTTGGACTACTGGCGCAGCCAGGGCTGGATTCCGCAGCCAGTTCCGTGCGCTCCGCCGCCACGCGCCGATCGCCTGCTGGTGCTTTCTGGGAGCTGCTCGCCCGCAACGGCACGGCAGATTCGCACGGCGATGCAGGCCGGCTTTCACGGCGTGCATCTTCACCCCTCCGCACCGGCTTGGCCGGACGCGGAGCGTGAAGCGACTACCCAGCTTGCCGCTGGTCGCAGCGTCATTCTCTACTCCGCGCTGGGACCGGACTGCCGCGCCCAACTGGTAGACCGTCAGCGTCTTGCGGAATCGATGGGGCAACTCCTGCGCAACGTCGTTCGCGCATCCGGGGTTACTCGCGTATTGGTAGCGGGTGGTGATACCTCGTCGCACGCCGTCCGCCAATTGAATCTGACCGCGCTCACCTTCGCCGCGCCACTTGTCAGCGGCGCTCCGCTGTGCCGCGCGCATGGCTGGAACGGCCCGCTGGAGCTGGTGCTCAAGGGCGGCCAGATGGGCTCGGATGATTTCTTCGAAAAGGTACTGTCATGGGCATAGTCGCTTACCTGCACACCAGTCACGTCCTGATACCGATGTTCAATGAACTTTCTGAGCGGGAGATGCCGGACGTGGGCGTCTTCCACTTGGTTGACGAGAGCTTGATCAAGAACACCATTCGCGACGGGCATCTCACAAAGAACACCATTCGCCGTGTCCTGGCGGCTGTGGAATCCGCGCACGACGGCGGCGCGGATGTAGTGGTGGTGACGTGTTCGTCTATCGGACCGGCCGCCTCTGTCGCACAGCAACTTTTCGATTTTCCGGTCGTGCGCGTGGATGAAGCCATGGCCGAGCAGGCGGTCCGCACCGGCCGCCGCATCGGCGTGGCCGCGACGCTGAAGACCACACTGGAGCCGACAGTGACGCTGATCCGCGACAAGGCCGCTGAAGCCGGCCGCCAGGTGAGCATCGTCGAGTCGCTATGCGACGGCGCCTTCGAAGCCGTACTCTCGGGCGATGCCGCCACGCACGACCGTATTCTGGGCGAGTCGCTCACTCGTCTGGTGAAGGACGTAGACGTGGTGGTGCTGGCTCAGGCCTCAATGGCGCGCGTTGTGGAAGAATTGCCGGCAGAGGTTACGCGCACGCCCATGCTGTCCAGTCCGGAGCTGGCTGTGCGTAACGCGCATGCCGTGCTGTGCGCTGAAACCGTTCACGTGTGAGGTTCCATTGAAGAAGCGCCACGGCGTCCTCGGATTTCTGGTTGCGCTGTCGGTCATTACCTTCCTCGACCGCCTGGCGCTTGCGGTCGCCGGTCCGCGCATCCAGGACGAACTCCATATTGCTCCGGAATACTGGGGCTGGGTGATGGGCGCCTTCGCGCTGGGCTACGGCATCTTCGAGATGCCTTCCGGCGCGCTGGGCGACCGGCGCGGGCAGCGCAGCATCCTCACGCGCATCGTTATCTGGTGGTCCATCTTCACGGCCGCCACGGCCGCGGCCGCGCATTTCGTCCAGCTTGTCGTTACGCAATTCCTGTTCGGCGCGGGTGAAGCCGGAGCATATCCGAACGCCTCCGGCGCCATTGCGCGCTGGTTTCCGAAGCAGGAGCGCGCACGTGCGCAGGGCGCCGTGTGGGCTGCCAGCCGCATCGGCGGCGCGCTGTCGCCGCTCTTGGTGGTGCCGCTGCTCAATGGCATCGGCTGGCGCGGCATGTTCTGTGCGCTGGCAGGTGTTGGCTTGGTCTGGGCCGTATTGTGGCGCAACTGGTATCACGATGAGCCCGCTGATCAACCCGGCATCACGCAGGCCGAGCTCTTCGAGATTGGCCCCGCCGCGCCGCGCGCTCACGCGACCGGCGTCTGGCACCCGTTGTTTCGTAGCCGCCAGACGTGGCTGCTAATGGCGATGTACTCGTGCTACGTCTGGGGCTCCTGGTTCTACTTCTCGTGGTTTCCCACTTACCTTGTGCGCGGCGCCGGATTCACTGAGAAGGAGATGGGCGCACTGTCGCCGCTGCCGTTTATCCTCGGCTGCTGCGGTAATCTGGCCGGCGGTTTCCTGAGCGACCGTCTGGCGGCGCGCTTCGGGCTGCGGGCCGCACGCTGCGGCCAGGCGTCCGCGGCGCTTGCCACGTCGTCACTCCTCATCCTGGCGCTCGCTTTCTCCACGGACAAGATACTCGTCATTGTGCTGGCCTCAGTTGGCTTTGGCGTGCTCGACCTGATGCTGCCAGCGGCATGGTCACTCTGCCTCGATCTCGGTCGCGAGCATGCCGGCGTCTTGAGCGGCGCCATGAACTCGGCCGGCCTTGCCGGCGGATTCATCTGCACCGTGCTGTTCGGCTATCTGGTGCGGGACACCGGTGGCTACCGCATACCGTTGTGCCTCATCGCAACGATGGTGATGTTGAGCGCCATCCTGTTTACGTTGATCGATCCGCGTAAGCCTGTGTGGAGGGATAAAGATGACGAATAGCCTGTTGGTGGCTTGCCTGCTGGCCGCGCCCCTATGCGCTCAACCGGCGATGCAGCCCTTTGTCATCGACCACTTCGCCCGGCAGGACTCCAAAGCCGATGTGAGCTTCCTGCTCGACGCACCCGCCGGCAAACACGGCTTCATCCGCAATGTTAACGGCCACCTGGCGCATGACGCTGGCCGCATCAGATTCTGGGGCGTGAACATCACCGGCTGGGTGAAAGGCTCGTCGTTGTTGCCGCCGAAGGAAGACGCGGCGCTGTGGGCAGCCGAGCTTGGGCGCCTGGGCATCAACTGTGTCCGCTTTCATTTCCTCGACCGGACCACCAGGGAGATTCCGCGCGGCCTTATCGACGGTACACTCAACGACACCCGGCATTTTGATCAGGACCAGCTCGACCGCCTCGACTACTTCATCTATCAGCTCAAGCAGCGCGGCATCTACTCGGATCTGAATTTGAACGTCGGGCGCAGCTACAAGCCAGGAGACGAGGTACCGGACTCCGGGCTGATCGGCCAGGCCAAGGCCATGACGTATGTCGGCCCACGCCTGCTGGAGTTGCAGCGTGAATACGCGCGCATGCTGCTGACACACTACAACCCGTACACAAAATCCGAATATCGCAGCGAGCCCGCCATCGCCATTGTCGAGATCGTGAACGAGAACTCCGTCCTGGAGTTCTGGGCGCGCAACTGGCTGCGCGGAGAGCTGAAGCCCGGCGCGCCGCGCTTGCAACTGGACTTCACACCCTACTACGAGAAGATCCTCACAGATCGCTACAACGCGTTTCTCAAGAAGCGCCTGAGCGCTGCTGAACTGGAGCGCTTCCGCACGCTGTGCAATGCCAAGCCGGGCGAACCGGTCCGCCGTCTGCGCCGCGAAGAGTTCACCGATGCGCCGCGCGAACGCTTCCACATGGAAGCCGCTTTCTACTCCGACCTTGAGACGGGCTTCTTCCGCGAGATGAAGGCGTACCTGAAGGACACGCTTGGCGTGAAATCGCTGATCACCACCAACGCTGACCACACCTACTTCATCCCCGGCACCCCGCAACTGCGTTCAGCGGCGACCATCGCCGACATCGTTGACGTGCACGTCTACTGGCAGCATCCCGCCATCTACGGCCGCCGCAACACGCCGATGGTTAATGACCCACTGCATTCCATTGCCGTAAAACTCACGCGCTCCGCCGTAGCGGGCAAGCCACTTGTCGTTACTGAAGTCAATCACCCGCAACCCAGCGAGTATCTCAGCGAGATGATCCCGCTACTCGCCGCTTACGGCGCGTTCCAGGATTGGGACGGCATCTTCTTCTACACCTTTGAGCCGAAGCTGCGCGGCGAATGGCGCGCGCTGCTGGCCGACCCGTTCGACATTACCGTCGATCCGGTGCGCGTTGCTCAACTGCCCGTGGGCGCCCTGCTGTTCTTGCGCGACGTGAGTCCGGCTAAGACCGTGGTGGAACGCCGCTACTCAACCGGGCAAATCGCCGAGAGCCTGCGCCTGCCGGACTCCGAAATGCCCTATTACACTCCGGGCTTCCCGCTCTCTATCCCGCTGCGGCACGGCTCGCGCATCCGCTGCCTGGACTGTGCGCCCGCACCGATGCCGAAGGACGACGCCGCGGCGCCGTACATCTCCGACACGAAGGAACTGGCCTGGCACGTCTCGCCCGAAAAGGGCAGTGTTGTCGCCATCGACACTGAGCGCACACAGGCGCTGGTGGGATTCGTGCGGGCGAATGAGAAGAGCACGCGCTACCTCTCGGCCGAGGTGAAAAACGATTTCTGCGCGATCACTCTTTCGTCGCTGGATGGCAAGCCATTGCCGCGTTCGACGCGCATGCTGGTGACAGCCACGGCGCGCGAGCAGAATACCGGCTCGAAATGGAATGAGCGCCACACCCTGTGGGAGACGCTCGGTGAACCGCCCACGCTGATCGAGCCCATTACCGGATGGCTGATGCTGCGCGGCATTGAAGGCGCCGTGGCGATGCATGTCACCGCGCTGGACGGCTCTGCGCGTCCCATTGGGAAACCGGTGCGCGCACGACGACTGGAGGCAGGATGGGAGTTCCCCGTAGGCAACACGCCAACCACCACGTATCTGATCGAGCCCATACGCTGACACGGCGCCACTGGATTGGCGCGGTCACCGGCGCCGCGGCGCTTCAACCGAAGTTGTTCGCAGAGTCGCTACAGGCGCTGGAAACCCATTTCCGCACGCCTCCCGCCGAAGTGCGGCCCAAGACGTTCTGGATCTGGATGAACGGCAACGCATCGCGTGAAGGCATCACGCTCGACCTCGAAGCAATGCAGCGCGCCGGAATCGGCGGCGTCACCATGTTCGACGGCAGCACTTATCTGCCCAAGGGCCCCGCTGGCTTTCTCAACCCGCAGTGGCGCGCACTGATGAAACACGCCATGGCCGAGGGCGAGCGCCTCGGCATTGAAGTTGGAATGCACAACGCGCCCGGCTGGTCGTCTAGTGGCGGACCGTGGATTCTGCCGGAACGGGCCATGCAGCAGCTTGTTTGGAGCGAGGCTACCGTCTCCGGCCCCGGCTCGCTTGAAGTTGCGCTACCGCAGCCGCCAGTGAATCTTGGCTACTATCGCGACGCCCTGGTGCTAGCCTTCCCGGCCGCGCCCGGTGAGGAGAAGCCTTACAAGGAGCTGATAAAACACATTGAACGCGCGCCGGATTCCATCACGTTCGAGTTCGCCGCGCCGTTTGAGGCTCGCGCCGTTACGGTCTTTCCGGCATTCAACGTCCGTTTTTCCACAGTGACGATCGAAGCCTCTGATGATGGCGTCACCTACCGCCGCGTCACTAGCGTTTCCAATCCCGGCCGTCACGGCATCCAACCGCCCGGCGTACGCAGCTTCGCGCCGGTGAGCGCGCGATTCTTCCGCGCCTCCGGAAAGGGAGTGGGCTCGCTGGCCGACGTCGTGCTACATCACACCGCGCGCGTCGACGATTGGAACTACAAGGCCAACTTCGCCTACCGTGTGGGCCGCCAGTTGGAGATGCCCAAACCATTGGCCGGCGACTATGCCGTCGACCCACGCTCTGTCATTGATCTCACATCAAATATCGACGGGCAGGGCCGCTTGAAATGGAATGTACCCGCCGGGTCATGGACCATCATGCGCTTTGGCCACACCGCCACCGGGCAGTTGAATGTTTCGGCTTCCGATGCCGGCCGTGGTCTCGAAACCGACAAGCTCAGTCGCGACGCGACGGACTTCCACTTTCAATTCGTTATCGAGAAGGTGCTGGCCGAAGGCCGTCTCAAGACCGTCACCATCGACAGCTACGAGGCGGGACTGCAGAACTGGACCGCCACGTTCCCGGATGAGTTTCGCAATCGCGCTGGTTACAGCTTGGTGCAGTACCTGCCGGCCATGACCGGCCGCATTGTCGGCGACCGCTCTATTTCCGAGCGTTTTCTGTTCGACGTTAGGCGTACTCAGGCCGACATGATGGCCGGTTACTACTACGGCCGCATGGGCGAACTCTGCCGCCAGCACGGCTTGGACTTTTACGTCGAAGGTTATGGCCAGGGCGTCTTTGACGAGATGCAGGTGAGCGGCACGCCCGGCTTTCCGATGACCGAGTTCTGGGAGCGCACGCCATGGACTCCCAACCGCACAGTGAAGATGGTCGCGTCGGCGGCGCACGTTTACGGCAAACCGGTGGTTGCGGCCGAGGCCTTCACCGGCGAGGAGCAGACGGCGCGCTGGCTGGAGTACCCGTATTCACTCAAGGCGCTGGGCGATCTGATGTTCTCGCTGGGCGTAAACCAGTTCGTCTTTCATCGCTACGCGCACCAGCCGCATCCCACCGCCGTTCCGGGCATGACCATGGGCCCCTGGGGCTTTCACATGGACCGCACGAACACTTGGTTCGAGCAGAGCTCCGCGTGGACCACTTACCTTGCGCGCTGCCAGTACCTGCTACGCCAGGGCGTCTACGTTGCAGATATCCTCTACTTCACCGGCGAACGCCCACCCGGCGCGGAGAACTTCGACATCCCAGCCGCACCGGCCGGCTACAGCTACGATTTGATCAACGCCGACGCGTTACTGAAGTATGCAAGCGTGAAAGACGGCCTCATCCATCTGCAAAACGGCGGCGATTATCGCGTGCTGGTGTTGCCCCCTGATATGAAGGGCGCCACACCCGAGTTGATGCGTAAGTTGCGCGAACTGGTTTCGCAAGGCGCGACTATCGTCGGTCCAAAACCACAGTTCTCGCCGACGCTGCGCGGCTACCCGAATTCAGAAAGCGAAGTGCAACGCATCGCTCACGAGTTGTGGTCGTCCGGCCGCGTTGGCGCGACGTTGGAGATGCGCGCCGAGCCCGATTTCGAATACACCGGTCGCAACACGGACGCCGCGCTCTCCTGGCTCCATCGCAAGCTCCCTGGCGCGGACATTTACTTCGTCGCCAACCGCCAACGTCGTGCCGACGATCTCGTCTGCACATTCCGCATCTCTGGCCGCGTGCCCGAGTTTTGGAATGCCGAAACGGGTGAAATCCGCAAGGGCGCCGTCTACTCCACAGTTGGCGATCGTACGCGCGTACCGCTTACCCTGGGCCCGTCCGAATCTGTCTTCGTCATCTTCCGCGAGCGCGCAGCGGAGCAGCCCGCCGAATGGCTCTCGCATAACGGTACCCGCGTTATCGAAACGGCGCCATTTAACGGTGCACTGCCCTCCGGCCCGCAAAACACGTTCACCATGTCGGTGTGGGCTAAGCCGGATACCGATCTGCGCCTGCTGCCGCGCGAGTCCGCCACCGGACGCATTGATGAGACCGGCAAGTTCTATGTGATCCCCGCCGGTGAGGGCGACACGCTTTTCGGCAAGGGCCACGCCTCGGCGGGCCTGGCTGTCGGCCGCAACGGCGTCTACGTTATAGAACGCTCCAGCGCCGGCGCTCCGGCTGTGCTCGTTGCCAAAATGCCCGTCTCCGGCTGGACCCACTTCGCCGTGGCCTATCAGGACGGCACACCGCAACTCTATGTGAATGGCAAGCTCGCGCGCACGGGCATGGCATCCGGCAGTATCGTCCATCCGGGCATCGGCAACCCACCGCCCACACCGGAAACGGTTTATCGCTTCAACGGCCTGGACGCGCTCATGCGTGTATCCGGCCGGCCGCCGCTGCCGTGCAATGGCATCGCCTATTACTTTGAGGGCAACATGACGCGGCCCGTGCTCACGCCCGCGGCGCTCACCGCCGAAGCCGTGGCCCGGCTCGCCATGGCTCCCATGCCGTTGCCGGAAGCCCCGGCCGACGAGCTTTGGCAAACGCCCGACGGCCACACGGAAGCGCTCCTCTGGCGCTCCGGCCGCTACGCACTTTCCAACGGGCGCTCCGCCAACATCGTTCTCCCGAAACCCATCGCATTGGCCGGCCCGTGGCGTGTCTCGTTCCAGGAAGGGCGCGGCGCGCCGCCGTCCATCACGTTGCCGGAGCTCACATCGCTGCACAAACACGCCGACCCAGGCGTGAAATACTTCTCAGGCGTCGCAGCCTACTCGCGTGAACTGAACGTTCCGGCCCCATTCATGGGCGCGAACAAACGCATTTACCTGGATCTGGGCCGCGTTGAAGTGACGGCGGATGTCCGCATCAACGGCAAGAATCTGGGCATCGTTTGGAAAGAGCCATACCGGCTGGATGTGACCGGTGCAATCCGCGCAGGCGCAAACCGACTGGAAGTGCGCGTCGCCAATCTCTGGACCAACCGCTTGATCGGCGACGAACAATTGCCGGCCGAAAACCGCTACGCCGCGGGCCCGGAGCACGGCATTCTCGAAATGCCTGAGTGGTACACAACGGGCAAGCCGAAGCCCACCGGTGGCCGCATCACATTCGCGACGTGGCAGTTCTATCACGCCAATGATCCGTTGGTGGAAAGTGGCCTGCTCGGCCCGGTGCGGCTGCTCAGCGCCCAGCGGCGGATCTTCTAAAAGAAAAGGGGCAGCCCGTTACCAGGCTGCCCCAACGATCGAGGGGGTTAGAACAGGAAGCGGATGGAGCCCTGCATCACGCGGGCCGCGCCCGTGGAGCTGAGCTGACCGAAAGTGGTGTTGATCTGGTTGCCCGCCGCGTCAAAACGCGCCGTGCTATTGAAGTTCGAGAACTGCGTGTGGTTGAACGCGTTGTACATCTCCCACCGCAATTGAGCCTTGAACCTCTCCTTAATCGGAACGATCTTCAGGAACGTCAGGTCGAAGTTGTTTGTCCCCGGCTTGTACAGCGCGTTGCGCTGCATGTTGCCGATGGTCAGCTTGGCCGGCCGTCCGAAGACTCCGGTGTTGAACCAGCGTCCAAATGTGCGGTCGCCGTGCGATATGTTCGGATTGCCGTTCATCACCATGCGGATGCCGTCGCCGCCACCCGTCAGATCCGTCGAGTCCACGGTGGTGTAACTCGGCGTCATTGGCGTGCCGGTCGCGAACGTGGCTACGCCGGAGAACTGCCAGTCGTTGAACACAGCCTTCACTATCTGGTTGTTCACCAGACTGGTCGCCTTCGGCATATCCCACACCCAGTTCACGTTCACCACATGCCGTTTGTCGAAGTCAGACGGCCCGTAGTTCCACACGCGGCGGTCCACATACTGCGAGACCGAGCCCCAGTCGTTCGACGCGA
>CAYZIX010000024.1:0-38048 GCA_964478395.1 uncultured Candidatus Solibacter sp. | reverse complement strand
ACGAGATGGCCGGATATTTCAGGGCACGGGAGGCTGATATTTGTCAATCAGTTAAGGACGGCGCCCGGTGAAACTGAATGGAAATTCCGAGGTATTATGTGGTCGTGTCAGATTAGATGAGGTGGCTGGCTTCGATCGGCAGTTTTAAACTGGCGATTGAAATTCACGCACTCGAAGTGCAAGGAGAAGCCAGCCGTGAACCATATTACTGAAACAGTCGTCTCGATTGGAATCGACCTCGGGGATCTCGTTTCCCATTACGCTTGCCTGAGCGATACTGGCGAAATCGTCGAAGCCGGCACCGTCGAAATGAAACCAGCCAAGGTTCGCCGCCAGTTCGCCTGCTTCGAGGCAACGCGCATCGCCATTGAAGCCGGAGCGCAGTCGCGTTGGGTGGATCAAGTTTTGCGCGAGCTCGGCCATGAGGTTTTCGTCGCCAATCCGCGGCAGGTGAAGTTGATCACTTCCAGCGACCGCAAGAACGATTCCAACGACGCCGCGTTGCTGGCGCGGTTGGCGCGCGTGGACCCGAGTCTGCTGAGTCCGCTCCAGCATCGTAGCGACAAAGAGCAGGTGGCCTTGACCGGGATTCGAGCCCGGGCGCAGTTGGTGAAGATGCGGACGGCCGCCATGCTTTCGCTACGCGGGATGGTGAAGTGCTTCGGGGTACGACTGCCGCAGGCCACCAGCGAGAGCTTCCTGGAACGATGCCGGCAGGCGGTGCCGGAGCGTTTGCGGGCGGCGCTGAACCCGCTGCTCGAGATTGTGGCGGCGCTGAGCGCCCAGATTGAAGCTTGCGAGGAACTGCTGGAGAAGACGGCGCGCCAGCAATATCCGGAAGTCACGAAGTTGCCGGGAATTTATGGGGTGGGGACGATCACCGGGCTCACGTTCGTAGCAACGTTGGGAGACCCGCGGCGGTTCGCCAAGAGCCGGGACGTCGGAGCGTATCTGGGATTACGGCCACGCCAACGTCAGTCTGGCAGTCAGAACCCGCAACTGCGAATCACCAAGGCGGGTGACACGTACCTGCGTTCGTTGCTGGTGCAATGCGCGCACGCGGTGTTGCGGGCCAACGCACCCGACACGGCACTGCGGCGATGGGGCCTGAAGTTGTGCGAGCGCGGAGGCAAGAACGCGAAGAAGCGTGCGATTGTAGCGGTGGCCAGGAAGTTGGCGGTGTTACTGCAGCGGATGTGGGTGACCGGAGAAACGTACCGTCCGTTCCCGGCGAATTGACATTGTGAGTGCGTGATGGATTTCCGTGGCCCTGAAGACTGGAGATGCGGTGACTGCGTGCTCAGCCTTGGCCGGAGTAAGAACTCACGGCGCGTGTCAGATTGCAGCACCTGCTTTCGAACCGAAAGACACCGGGACTAATGATGCACCTGGCCAGGAATGACAGGCCTGCGAAGAGTGCGGATGGAAGCATAGTCCGATCGGGAGCAGTCGAGGGGAACGGGGTGCGCGGGAAGCAGGACTGAAATGGAGGCAAAGGAACAAACGCGGCCCTCAAAACGCGCTTGCTCGAAGATTGGGTATTGACAGAAGCAGCCAACTCATGGAAGGCTGAGCAGTTCGCGGAGATGGTGCGTCATCTCCGCGCCGAGCGCGCCTTCCACCAGCTTCTTGGTCAGGCGCTTCAGCAGTCCGCCCTCGCCGATCAGGTCCTCTGGCGTCTTGTAGTTGGCCAGCAGCTCTTGGATGAGCCGGTCTTCTTTGCTTGTGTCCATTCGGTCCTATCAAGTCTAGAGGAACGAACGCTTACACAAAATTCAGGACACCCTCGGCCTCGTAACGCCGGATCGAAGATTTGCGGACGACAACGGTCAATTGGGCGCCCTCGATACCTTCGACCGAAAACCGTAGGCAATCACAGACGCCACGATAAATCCGAGTTCCAAACTGTGATGCAACACGAAAAGTGTGAAGGACTTTTCCGGGGCTGTCTTCAGCCATCGATATGAGCTCGCCGCGATGAGCAAGCAGCCTGCCAGTGGAGAGACCCAATGGTGCCTGGACTGCAACCAGATAGAAAAGCAAGCCGCAACCCACGCAGTCGTGATCAGAATCATTGCTGGGTCAATGGACCAAAAACCGAAGGCGATGAGAAGAGTGCCTTCAACGGCCATGCAAGCCGTCATTGCCACCACGCAGGCAGTTGGAAACGCGGGCCTCACCATGGCTTCGCTGCCGTCCTTGCCGCAAGTACTGCCCCAAACGGAGTCTGTTCTCCATGCACGAGCCAAAGTTGGATCAGGGACGAGCCCGGGGCACCTGGATGGCTTCGGGCCGCATCGTATAGTGCTTGATTACACGCTTGAGCCGCCTGCGCTTGGGCCGGAGTAAGACTGACGGAACTCGTGTTAATGCTTGCATCCAAGCCAGCGGTTTCGTAACATGCGTCATGAGCTTGGCAAGCTGCGTCTATGCCTCCGATGGAGGACCCTCCCCCTCCTGGCCCGCACCAGTGCCCGCCAAATAGCCTGAAGTACGGAGTACTACCCGACGACCCCGTGACCATCCCCGTCATCGAGTTCGAGATCGCAATCGGGATATCTGCCATTGCATAAGAGACCGTCGTAATCATATCCACGCCTGCACCCAGTCCATAGGTTACCGCGCTCTGGTTTGGCCCTGTGGTAACGCCCGCATCGAATAAATACTCTTCAGGGCGCCCGTCATTGTCCACCCAGTCTCCACCCTTTATCTGGTGTGTGGCGGCATCATTGGTCCACTGTCCCCCGCTGGCTTCGCATGAACTCTTCGACGAGCGGAAATCGTAGTTCGATGAATCCTGATTCGATTCGTATGAATCGTCGCCGTAGTAACAGTACATTCCCGTCGGATCTGTGAACTTGAGAGGGTTGTTGCGGGCGTAACTGTACAAATTTAGGGACTGCGGGTTCGTTGGGTTTGCGAAATACAGCCCTGAAGGATCGGCACTCGTAAACCTCCCCTGCGGGGCCGAGAAGTACCGAGCGCCGAAGTAATCGAGGTTTGTCTCAGCGTCCCGCTCTTTGCCGGTGAAGCGCTGCGCGAGACTCGCCGTGGCTTCGCTTGTCTCGAAGCCATGTGTGGTTTGGCGACTGCCGTAGCCGGCCGTCAACGACATCCCAAACGGCAGATAGTCCATGCGCCGGACCGCAAGCCCGGTGGTGCCGTCGACCACCAGTCGTGTCGAGCCGAGATGATCCGCCGTCAGGTATTGCACTCCCGAGCCGTTCGATACGCCATTGTATTCCGCCGCAAGCTGTCCCAGCGCGTCATAGACGTAGACCGTCGCGCCTTTCTTCACGCGCCGGCCTTCGCCGTCATACACGAAGCTCTGAGACGAAGTGATGCCGTTCGCCGTAAACTCGCTCGACACCAGGCGGCCCTCCGCGTCGTACGCCCAACTGTAGCCGCCAATCGTTTTCAGACTACCCGCATTATCGAAAGTGCTGCCGTTCAGATTCAGGCGATTCGTCTCGGTGAAATTCGAAGATCCGGTCGGCTCAAACACCGTGGCGGGGACATGGGCGCTCGCGGAAACCCAACGATTGCCCCACCGATCGTAGCCGAACTGCTGGCACGGCGTACTGTTATCCGACACGCAACTCGGCTGGCTGACCGCCGAACTCTGCTCCAGGACCGTCGTCAGGCGATTCAAGCTGTCGTAATTGTAGCTCTGGGCGGTGGAGAAATCGCCCTGCCTGATTGTCTGGCTGAGCAGTTCGCGAGTAATTCTATTCAGACGGCAGAGCAGTACGCGCCAAACGTACTTGCCGTCGGCGCGATTTGAATTTGCTCTGGCCGATGATGGGCGGCTGAGCTGGAGCAACGACAACTTTTCACGCCGGGACGTGAATTGTCAGGTACAAATAACGCGCGGCGCGGGCGGTTACGGCGCGGCGGTGAGCGGATCGGCGGCGACGCCGGCATTGCCGGCCGCGGTCCACTGGCTGCTCGATGCCTGATACCACCACAGCGTGTTATTGCCGTCGCGGCCGGTGATGTAGAGGTCACCCACGTTGCCGGCCGGTGAGAAGTCCTGTAGCACGCCGCCGGTCATCACCCAATTCAGCCAGCCGGCCGATGTTCCTTCCGTGTAGCCCAGCGACCAGACCACGCCGCCGGAGTCGCGAATCACGGTCTGAACAGTGCCACTGCCGGTGGCCACGGCGAATGGATCGCCGTTCATGATGCCGCCGCCGTAGCTCCAGCCGAGCCAATTATCGCCGGAAATGCGCGCCATCCAGAGTGAATTCCAGTCGTCGCGCACGGCCATATAGACGACGTTATCGGTACCACAGGTGATTGATGGCGAGCCTTGAATAATGCCGCCGCCGAATTTCCAGCCCTGGAACGTGGCGGTGGAAGGCACGTAGCGGGCGCTCCAGAGCGAACGCCAACTGTCGCGCCCGACCACATAGACCGAGCCATCCGAGCAGGCGGTCATCACCGGATCGGTCGAAAAAATGCCCGCCAAGTAGGTCCACGATCCGAAGCCACTGCCGGCCGTGTAGCTGGTCATCCAGTAGGAATTCCAGCTATCGCGCACGGCGATATAGGCCGTGCCGTTAGCGGCGACGGCGATGGCGGGCTTGCCTTGGGTGGCGCCGCCGCCATAGCCCCAGGAACCCCAACTGGACGTGGAATTGTCGAAAACATTGGCCCAGATGGCGTTGTAGGTATCGCGCGCAACGACGAAGGTGTTGCCACTGGAGTTTTGCGAAGCGCTCGGATTGGATGCGAAAATACCGCCGGCGTTATAGAGCGTGGTTGCGCCGGGGCGGATCAGCTGAATGCTGCCAGTAGCATTGCGGAAGACCGCGCTGGGGGTGCGGGCAACGGCGGTGAAGTCGGCCGTCTGATCGGCGGCGAGGCTCGCAAACGCCCAGGTGCCGGGATTGAAGTTGTAGATGGACGACCGCACGGCTGTGACGACGAAAGAGCCGCCCGGGGCGAGGCCGGAGAAGGAGTAGCGGCCCGAGGAATCGGTTGCCGTGGAGGCCGTGGCCGAGCCGGTCAGCGATACGGTGACCCCGGCAACGGCGGCGCCGCCGCGCGTGACGGTCCCGCTGATGGAATATGTGAGGCCGGCCTGCGTGACGGTGTAGGTGGAACTGCCGACGGTGATCAGACCCTGGCGCGAGCTGGTCGAGGCGTTGGCGGCCACGGTGAACGAAACCGGTCCTGAGCCGAGACCGGCGCCGCCGGCCGTTATGGTGATCCACGGCACGTTCGAGCTTGCCAGCCACATGCAGGCGCTGCCCGTGGTGACGGCAAAGCTCGAATAGGTGATACCCGAGCCAACACCGCCGCCGCTGGGGACGCTGATGGAGCAGGTGGCGCTGTCATTGGCCGTGATGACCTGCACGGCGGAATCCGAAGTCAACCCGGCACTGCTATCGGCCTTCGAAACGACATAGAGCTTGCTGGCGTCGGAGTTCCAGGTGAGATACTGGCCGCGCGTGGCGACACTGGCACTGTTAACGGTCAATTGCGTCAGCGGAAGCTGTCCGGAGAGGGCGAGGTAATCGTAGCCGTAAAGCCAGAGCGAAAGACCGTCGGTGGCGGTGGCGCCACTGAAGCCGGGGATGACGGCCAAGGTGCGGCGAGTGTCGGAAGCCGCGGCCCCACGCAACGTGCCGGCGCCGGAGAGCGTGCCGCTGTACTCGCCGTCCTCGGTGGTGATCGAGGAACTCCGGTAGAGCGTCGCGCAAGCTGTGATCAGGCGGTCGCCGGCCTCCGTGCTCCAGTAGTGGCCGCAAGACGAGGGGGCGGTGGTAGAGCCGGAGCCCCAGGTGAGTATTCCGGTTGCGATTGACCACCTGAAGTTAATGTTGGAACTAGCGAGATAAACAGTGGTGGAGTTGGGGGGCAGGAACGGAATCCCCTCATACATTCCGCTCGTCTCGGTGGCAGTGCCGCTCGACAGGTTCACGGAGAACATAGCACTTGAGAGGTTTGGTGCAAAGGTATAAACATAACCATTCGCTGCCAGCAGAATGTGCGCGACGTTGGTGATGATTGGGATGACCTTCACCACTGCGGCGGTCTGCAGATCGACGATCGAAATCCAGCCATCATGGCCCACGGCGGCCTGCAATCCGTCAGGCCGGACAGAAACCGAGAGCGGCTTCAAAACCAGGCTCACCATCTGTTCATCGAGCGTGGCCGGATTGACAATGTGCAACGCGGCGGGCGACGTGGAGATGGTCACCAGACGGTCGAGCGTCTTGCTATATCCGGTGGCCAACACGCTGTAGCTGACCGGGCGGAATCCGGCCGTGGCCGCCGCAGCGGGCTGCGTGATGGTGAAAGTCTGTGAGCCCAGCGTGATGGCGCCGGTGCGGCTGGAAGCGGTGTGATTCGGGCGGACGTGGTAGCTGAGCGTGCCGCTGCCGGAGCCGTAATAGCCAGAGAGCAGATCAATCCATGCCGAGCTGGTGGTGGCAGTGTAGAGGCAGCCGGCGTCGGCCGTGATGCCCACGGTTTGGAGAATGCCGTCGCCAGTGGCGGTGGCGGAAGATGATGCAAACTGCGGCGAACAGGCCAGCGGCGAGGCCAGGCGGACGATGTGGACCGCATAATCATACGCAATTCCGGCAGAAGTGTCGGCTTGTATGACGGCATACAACAAAGTGCCATCGGCGGAATGAAACACCCAGCGGCCGTGCGATGTCACGTTGGCCGTGGGGCCAGGGAAGGTGGGCAGCACCAGGCGGCCTTCGTAGCGCAGATAAGTGGAATCAAAAAGACGGATTTCTGTGTCGGTGTCAGGGTCCGAAGAAAGGTATGAGCCACTCCATTTGGGAATCAGGGCGACGTGAGTCGAGTTGCTCGAATGGCTCAAGCTACGAAGGCTGGTGATCCCGGAAAAGCTTGTTACGTAGGTCATATCAAGCGCAATGTCGGTCGAAGCCTGAACGACAGTGGCGCAGCCGTCGTAAATGCGTTTGCCATCCGGCGAAAACCAGACTCCACCGCAAAAACTGTAGTCGCCGTGATAGGGAGAATCGGTTTGTGCTGAGAACGGTCCGGTGGAAATGTCAAAGCGCTCGATGTCGTTGGGGCTGGTGCCATCACGCGTGCTGTAGAGGGCGTTGCCCCCCGGATGAAGCCGCAGCCCGGAAGGCGCGTAGAAGTAGGAGCGGCTGGTGGCAGCACCGGTCGAGATAACAATACTGTATAGATCGCTGAAGTGGGTGTTGCCGTCAGCGGCATAGATATAGGTTGGGCTCAGGACTATAACGGTCGTCTTCACCGCCACGCTGTAGACGCGTTCTACAGTGGCCGACGACAAATTGACGTAGGAGATTTGCGCATCGTGCCCTACCGCCGCGTGCAGGCCGTCGGGACTGACTGACAGGGACAGCGGGGCCATAGCCAGGCTGACCGTGGTGTCGGTGCCGGAATCGGGGCTGTATATATGGAGGAGGTTCGGGCTCTCCGAAATCATGATGATCCGGTTGAGACTCGAACTGAATTCGGCGGCAACGGGACGGAAACTCAATGCCGTGGTTTGGGCTGAAAGCCCCAAACTGAAAAACGTAAACAGGAGCGCGCGGCCTGCTGTTTTGGCGACCATTTGAGGAATCTCCCTCTTGAATGGACAATCATATCGCGATTTTTCCCATGCACGCGCAGGTTTTGATACTGGTCCAGCTGCGATTTGTGCTAGACCTCAGTGGCGGTCTGGGCAAAGGCGGACAGGTGGGTGGTCTTGGCCCCGGTTGCCAGGCTGCATCGCTTCATTATCAGGCCCGGTGGTGAGAGAATCGGGGTGATTATGCGCAGTATCCTAATTCTCTTGACGCTGGCGGGTGCGACGCTGGCCGGGCAGACGGCACCGATGACGGGCAACTGGGTGACAGCCACACACCGGCTGGACGACGGCACCGATTACAAGATTTACTTCCGGCTGAAACAGACGGGCAGCGGAATCACGGGCCAGGTGGTGCATCCCTGGGGCATACGAGACATCAGCAACGGGAAGGTGACGGGCTCGCACTTCCGTTTTGAGGAGCTGTTGTGGCCGGGCGAACTTTGGGTGAACGAAGGTGAAGTTTCCGGCGACACGCTGAAGTACAAGGGCAATACGTGGGGCGGAAAAGTAGTGGACTACGTGGCGCGTCGCGTGGCCGAGAGCGAAGGGCAGTCGCCAGCGGCTCCGGCGCTGCCGGAATTGCGCGCATTGCCGGACAACGGTCTGGCGAAGACCCCGCCGATGGGCTGGAACTCATGGAATAAGTTTGAGGATAAGGTGACGGACGCGCTGGTGCGCGAAATGGCCGATGTCATGGTGAAGACCGGCATGCGCGACGCCGGCTATGTCTACATCAACATCGACGATACGTGGGAAGGGCAGCGCGACGCGAACGGCGTGCTGCAAGCGAACCACAAGTTCCCGGACATGAAGGCGCTGGCCGATTACGTCCATAGCAAGGGTCTAAAACTGGGAATCTATTCGTCGCCTGGAACGCACACCTGCGCGGGCTACGCGGGCAGCTTTGGTCATGAAGAGCAGGATGCGAAGACATGGGCGCAGTGGGGCGTCGATTACATCAAGTACGACTGGTGCAGCGCCGGTAAGGTGTACAAGCTCAAGGACCGGCAGAAGGTGTATCAGGTGATGGGCGAGGCGCTCCAGAAGGCGAGCCGGCCGATTGTGTACAGCGTGTGCCAATACGGCGCAGACGAGGTCTGGAAGTGGGGCCCGGCGGTAGGCGGCAATCTGTGGCGGACTACCGGGGACATCAAAGACAACTGGAAGAGCAT
Organism: uncultured Candidatus Solibacter sp.; assembly: GCA_964478395.1. Classification (GTDB taxonomy): domain Bacteria; phylum Acidobacteriota; class Terriglobia; order Bryobacterales; family Bryobacteraceae; genus Paludibaculum. The sequence continues at coordinate 29,282 of CAYZIX010000024.1, read as the reverse complement.
GAGCGAAATCGGCTTTAAGCAGGGCGAGCTGTCGGGCTATGCGCGGCCGGGACATTGGAATGATCCGGACATGCTCGAGGTAGGCAATGGCGGGATGACCGGCGACGAATACCGCACGCACATGACTCTATGGGCGATGGTGGCCGCGCCGCTGCTGGCGGGTAACGATCTGCGCACGATGAGCGAGGAGACGCGGTCGATTCTGATGAACCGCGATGTGATTGCGATTGACCAGGACCGGCTGGGCAAACCGGGCGCCGTGCTGCGCAAGGCGGGCGATGTGGAGGTGTGGACACGGCCGCTGGCGGGCGGCGCAGTGGCGGTGGCGGTGTTCAATCGCGGCGAGGCGGCGGTGCAGGCCAGTGTGAAGCTGGCTGAGTTGGGTCAGGGGCTGAAAGGCAAGACGCGCGACGTGTGGGCGGGACGCCCGGTGAAGTTGGTGAAGGGCGAATTTACCGCCACGGCGCCGCGGCACGGGGTAGTGCTGCTGCGCGTCGAATAGCGGCGATTTCTTTCATTTTGGCGGCAAAAACAGGCGTGATTGGGGGGCGCGGTGTATGATTGGCTCCCATGAGACTTGTACCTGAACGCAGACAGGTGTGGGCGGCCGCGGCCGCGCTGGTGCTGGCGGGGACAGTGTGGGGTGGCGACTACAAGGTTGGATTCGGGCGGCGCCAGATCACGCCTCCGCTGCCCATTCCGCTGGCCGGTTTCGCCAACCGCGCCAAGCTGGGCGACACTCCCGGAACCGACATCTGGACCAAGGCGCTGGCAATGGAAGACGGCACGGGCCAGAAGCTGGTGATTGTCACGGCCGATCTGGTGACCATGCCGAAGGCGATGTTCGACATGGTTGCCGGCCGCATCATGTACCGCAACGGCCTGGACCGCGCGCACGTGGTGATCAACCTCTCGCACACGCACTCTGGCCCGACGCTGGGCTGGAAAGAGGGCACTGACCGCGAAATGATGCTGCGCATTGAGACGTACCGGAACAAGGTGCTTGATGCGATGGCGGACGTTGCATCGGACGCAGTGGCGGACCTCAAGCCCGCAACCATTTCCTATGGGGCTGGCCAGGTGGAGTTTCCGCACAACCGGCGGCAGCACCAGCCGGATGGCGCATGGGTGTTCGGCGTGAATCCAGACGGGCCGGTGGACCGGACGGTGCCGGTGCTGAAGGTGACCGGAGCGGACGGCAAGGTGCGCGGAGCGCTGTTCGGGTTGAGCTGCCATCCGAGCGTACTGACTTATGACTTCACGGTACTGAGCGGAGATTATGCCGGAATTGCGCAGGCCGCGTGGGAAAAGGCCCAGCCGGGCGCAACGGCCCTGTTCATGCAGCTTTGCGGCGGCGACCAGAACGCGGCTCCGCGCCGGAAGCTGGAATTGGTGGAGAAATACGGACAGGAGCTGGCGGCCGAAGTGAGCCGTGTGATGAGCACGCCGATGAAGACCGTTCACGGGCCGATGAAGGCCGCGATGGTGACGACGGAATTGCCCTTTGCGCCGTTTTCCCTGGAGGAGTTCGAGAAGAACGCAAAGTCGCCAGACGCTCTGACGCGGAAGCACGCGGAAAGCATGCTGAAAGCGTACCGGGGTGGACACCCGCCGCTGCCAGCCTTGCCTTACATGATGCAGGCCTATCAGTTCGGGAAAGAGTTGACGCTGCTCACGATGAACGACGAGGTGGTGGTGGACTACTGCCTGCGGGTGAAGAAAGAGTTTGGCGCGGCGGGCATGATTGTGGCGGGCTATTCGAATGAGCGGGCGTGCTATATCGCCTCGGCGCGGGTTCTCAAAGAAGGCGGCTATGAAGCCCGGGACTCCATGCTGATGAACGATATGCCCGGCCCATTCAGCGACAAGACGGAAGAGATCATTTTCGAAGGAATCCGGAAGCTGATGCGAGCCGTTGGAAGGCCGCCGGTCCATTAGCAGGACTAAACCAGGCGCGGCGCGCTGCCGATGGACCAGGAGTGGCGCGCCGGCTGAAACCATCGCTGTTCGATCTGCTGATCATTGTCATCCCGCTATGGTTCTTCTTTCTGAACGGCGGCGTGGCGCAGGCATTGCTGTCCGACGCTGACACGGGCTGGCATATCCGCGCCGGCGACTGGATGATCCAGCACCGGCGCTTCATCACGCAGGACCTTTTCTCCTGGACACGGGCCGGTGCGCCCTGGTTTGCGTGGGAGTGGCTGACCGATATTCTGTTTTCGGCGCTGCACACGGCGCTGGGGCTGCGCGGAATCGTGTGGTTTGCGTCGGCGGTGTCGACGTTGCTCCTTGTGATCGGCCTGCGGCACATGGTGTGGAGCGGCGCGAATATCTTCATCGCGCTGCCGCTGGCGCTGATCGGCTTTTCCGCCTCCAGCATGCACCTGCTGGCGCGGCCACATCTGTGGACGCCGGCTTTGGCGGCGCTCACATGGTACGTAATCCGCAAAGACCGTGAAACACCAGGAAGGGCGCTGTGGTGGCTGGCGCCGATGACGGCGTTGTGGACGAATCTGCACGGCGGCTGGGCGGCGGGCGTCGTCATCGCCGGTTTGAGCACGGTGGGCGCGGCGATGGAACGGCGCGAATGGCGGCGCTACGCGCTACTGGCGGTGCTGATGTGCGGAGCGTCGTTCGCGAATCCATATGGGTGGCATCTGCACGCGCACATGGTGGAGTATCTGCGTGCGGATTGGATCCGCGAGTTGGTGGGTGAATTCAAATCGCCCAATTTCCGCGGGGAGAACATGGCGCAGCTGGCATTGTTGTTGGTGGCGGCGCTGGTGGCGTGCGGCGCGATGCTGCGGCGCGGGCGGCTGGTGGAGCCGCTGGTGGTGTTGTTCTGGGCACAGCAGAGCCTGGTATCGGCGCGCCATGCAACAGTGTTTGTGGCTGTGGCGGTTCCGGTGCTGGCCGGAGAGCTGGCGCGGCTGTGGCCGAGCCAGGCTATGAAGACGTTGACTGCAATTGGGCGGGACCTGCAGCCGGCGCTACAGCGCGTAAGCCTGTGGGCGGCGGTGCCGTTTCTGATGATACCTGCCGCGCCGGCCGATCTGCCGACCGATGCCTTCCCGGTAGCGATGGCGGCGCGCCAGGGGGCGAGTCTCACGAAATACAGGCTGTATACCACCGAGCAGTGGGCGGGGTATCTGATCTACCGGTTCTGGCCGGGGATGAAGGTGTTTACGGACGGGCGGAGCGATTTCTACGGGGAACGGATCAGCCGCGACTACTGCCTGATGATGAACATCGACCCGAGTTGGCGCGAATTAGTCGCGAAGTATGGCTTCAACGCCATGTTGGTGCGGCCGGAGACGCCTTTGGCGGCACTGTTGCGGACGCAGGGGGATTGGCAGGTGGTGGATGAAGACCGGCAGGCGGTCTTGTTCCTAAGGCGTTCGCCAAGGGGACTAAATGTTTCCGCTCAGCGTGCCGATCAGGTCCTTAAGGACCATGCCAACACCGCCTCCACGCGCTGACGCCGAGGGACACTGGGCCCGCCGGCTGATGCCGTCGTTTTTCGACCTGATTGTCGTTTCACTACCATTGTGGTTTTTCGGATTGGCAGATGGCGGTACGGGACTGCTGCTGTCGGACGGCGACACGGGTTGGCATATTCGCACGGGCGAGTGGATTCTGCATCATCATTCGTTTGTTTATGGCGATCCGTTCAGCTTCACGATGCCGGGCCAGCCTTGGTTTGCCTGGGAGTGGCTGAGTGACATCATTCTTGGCGGGCTGCACATGGTGGGCGGGATGCCGGCCGTCGTGCTGTTGGGGATGGTTGTAGCGGCGGCATTTTGCGGGCTGATCTTCCGCCAGATGACGGCTAACGGGGCGAACGTATTCATAGCGCTGCCCTTGGCTCTGATGAGTTTCGGCGCGGCGACGGTGCACCTGCTGGCGCGGCCACACCTGTTTACGATGCTTCTGACGGCGGTAAGCGTGTGGATGATCACGGCCGACCTGAAGCAACAGTCGAGGTGGTTGTGGGCGCTGATACCGCTGGGTGTGGTGTGGACGAATCTGCACGGCGGGTGGCTGGCGCTAGTGGCGCTGGCTGGACTGGCCGGGGCCGGATGCGCGGTGGAAGCGCTGCTGGGCCGGCGCGAATGGAGTGCCGCCATACGTTACGTGACGCTGGCTGTGGCCGTGGCGGCCGGATCGCTTGTAAATCCATATGGATGGCATTTGCATGCGCACATGGCGGAGTATTTGCGCGCCGACTGGATCAAGGAGGTAGTGAGTGAATTCCGCTCGCCCACGTTCCGCGGCGAGGCGATGATGCAGTACGAGGCGCTGCTGCTGCTGGCGCTATTGGCGTGCGGCGCGGTGCTGGCGAAGGGGCGTGTGGCGGTACCGCTGATGGTGGCCTTCTGGGCGCACCAGTCGCTTGTTTCGGCGCGCCATATCCCGCTCTTTGTCGCCGTGGCTGCGCCGCTTCTGGCCAGTGAGTTACAGGAGCTGTGGAATCATTTTGCCGCAGGGCGCGATCAGCGCAGCGTGGCCGGGATTCTCAATGCTCTGGCCGAGGAGGCGCGTCCGTCGCTGCAACGAACGACGTTCTGGGTGGTTGTGCCGTTCGTTCTGATCTGGCTGAGAGTGATTCCCATTCCTTGGCGCGAGGATTTTCCAGACGAGCGGTTCCCGGTAAAGATGGTGGCGCGGCACACGGAAATGCTGGCCGGGGCGCGCGTTTACACCGTGGATCAGTGGTCGGATTACCTGATTTACCGGTGCTATCCGCAATACCGCTCGTTCTTCGACGGACGCAGCGACTTCTATGGAGAAAAGCTGACGCGCGAGTACATGAGGCTGATGGGCGCCGATCACGACTGGAAGCAACTGCTCGAGAAATATGGCTTCGAAAACGTATTGGTGCCGCCGAAATGGGCGCTGGCGAGCGTGCTGAAGGAGTCGCCGGGGTGGCGGGTGGTGGACGACGACGGGAAGGCAATCTTGTTCCGCCGGGTGGATTTAGCGCAGACCGGGACTAATGAAAAATGAAAACGCCGCCGAAAGATCTTATGGAGATCACCGTGACTAGTGGTAGTGCCGAACAGCGTGAAGGTATCAGCGTACTGGACGCCGCGCGAGCCCGGGAAGGGCGCGCGGTGGCTTGTGAATGGCGGCTGCCATCGGGTCAGGATCTGATTTCGTTCGCTCTGGCGGCGGGTCTGGCGGCCGGGCCTCTGGCGCCGGATCTGGATGGGCGCGCCGTAGTGGCCGAGTCCGGAGCGGCGGCGCGGCGCGGGCGAGGGAGAAAGCGATGAACGGCGCGGCGGTATGTGCGGCGGTGCTGGGCTTAGCGGCCACAGTGACGGATCTGCGCTCGCGTCAGGTGCCGAACTGGATCCCTCTAACGGCGCTTATCGTGGGTCTGGCCTGGAACGGCTGGACGGGCGGATGGCGCGGGCTGGCGCTGGCCGCCGGCGGGGCCGTCTGCGGCTTTGTGGTCTTTCTAGTCTTTTATGTGTTGGGCGGCATGGGTGGTGGCGATGTGAAGCTGACGGCCGGCTTTGGAGCGCTGCTGGGAGTGCCGGCGTTGTTTCAAGCGGTCTTGTGGATTGCGCTGCTCGGCGGGGTTTGGGCGTTGTTGACGCTCGGCTGGCGGGCGGTGGCAAAGACGAAGGGTGACGAGACGATCCCGTATGCGCCGGCGATCACCGCCGGGGTGTGGCTCACGATGTGGGCGCGGTCGTGACAGAGCGGTTGAGAAGCAGGAGGGCATGGAATGGATCGCAGGTTTTTAACAGTGCTCGGCGTCAGCCTGGTATTTGCGCTGGTGGTCAGCGCAGTGTTTTACCAGTGGTCGTCGAAGGCGGGCGGCGGGTCGAAGCCGGCCGAGACGCCGGAAGTAAAGGACCTGGTGATTGCCACGCGACCGCTCGCGGTGGGCATGACCGTAAAAGCGGCCGACCTCAGGGTGGCCAAGGTGCCGGTGCAGGCCTTTCCGAAAGGCGGTTTCAGCAAGCCGGAAGACGTGCTGGACCGGCCGGTAATCGCCAACATCCTGCTGGATGAGGCGGTGATCGACGGCCGGTTGGCACAACGTGGCAGTGGCGCGGGTCTTGCGCCAGTGATACCGGTGGGGATGCGTGCGGTGACGGTGCGCGTCAACGATGTGATCGGCATTGCCGGCTTTGTACTGCCCGGAATGCGAGTAGACGTGCTGATCACCGGGCATCCGCCTGGCAATCCGACCGTTGTGACCAAGACGGTATTGCAGAACATCCTGGTGCTGTCGGCCGGGCAGACGATGCAGACCGACGGCGGGGGCAAGCCGGTGGACGCGCCGAGTGTAACCGTACTGGTTACGCCTTCGCAGGCCGAGATGCTGACGCTGGCTGGCAACGAAGGCCGGATTCAGCTGGTGCTGCGTAACGGCGGTGACCAGACGATTGAGAAGACCGACGGCCTCAGCTTGGCGTCGCTTTACGGATCGCACGCGAAGGTGGGTAACACGGGCGGTGCGGAAGGCGAGCGGCCGGCTCCGCGGCCGCGGCCGGTGGTTGTGGCCGCTCCTGTGGCGGCGCCGCCGGCGCCGGTACCGGACCAGATCATTACGATCCGCGGGATCGACAAAAAGGTCGAAACTGTCTCGAACAAGAAGTCGGGTGAGAACGCCGGGAGGAATCCGTGAGCACGCTGAAGCGAATGTCGAAGGTGGCGTTGGCCGCCACCGCGTTGCTAGCCGTCGTGACGGCGGCGCCGGGCGCCCCAGGCACTGGGGTGACCGACGAGATCCGCGTAACGGTTGGCAAAAGTGCGGTAATTGACTATCCGGAAGACATCAGCCGGATCTCGACGTCGGATCCGACAATTGTGGACTATGTGCCAGTATCGACGCGCGAGGTGCTGTTGCACGCCAAGGGGATGGGATCAGCCACGCTCGTTGTCTGGGCGAAGTCGGGCCAGCGCAACTTCTACACGATCAATGTAGAGATGAACCTGGAGCCGATAAGAAAGTTGATTCACGATACGTTCCCAAGCGAGGACATCCACATCGGCGCAGCGCGCGACGCTGTGGCGCTGACCGGACACGTGTCGACGCAGCAGGTTGCCGATCGTGCGACGGCTCTGGTGACGCCGCTGGCAAAGGCGGTGGTCAACAACCTGAAGGTGAAGGCCTCGCCGGTGGAAAAACAGATCCTGTTGCGCGTGAAGTTCGCCGAATTGAACCGTTCCCATTCGAGCCAGTTTGGTGTGAATCTACTCTCAACTGGCGCACTGAACACGCTAGGCAGTGTTGGGACGGGGCAATACACGTCGACGAAGATGACGTCACTGAACGGCGGTTCGAGCGATGTCACGCTAAGCGATGCGCTGAATATCTTTGCTTTCCGCCCGGACCTAAACCTGGCCGCGGCGGTGAAGTTGCTCCAGGCACAGAACCTGCTGCAGATTCTGGCCGAGCCCAATCTGGTGACGACAAACGGAAAGGAAGCGAGCTTCCTGGTTGGCGGCGAGTTCCCCGTGCCGGTGGTGCAGGGCGGTTCGAATGTCGGCGCGGTGACAATTCAGTTTCGCGAGTACGGCATCCGGCTGACGTTCAATCCGCTCCTGACGGAGAACAATACGTTGAAGATGCACGTCAAGCCAGAGGTCTCGACGATCGATCTCGCTAATGCTGTGTCAATCAGCGGCTTCACGGTTCCGGCTTTGGCAACACGCCGCGTGGAGTCGGACATTGAACTTCAGCCGGGACAGAGCTTTGTGATCGGCGGACTAATTGATGACCGGACGACCGAGACCTTCAACAAAATCCCCGGTCTGGCCAACATCCCGTTGCTTGGAACAATCTTCAAGAGCCGGAGCGAAAGTAAGCAGAAGACTGAGCTGATCGTGATGGTCACGCCTGAAGTGATTGAGCCGGCTGCTGCGGGTGATCCAAAGATGATGCCGCATTTGCCGGGCGGCTTTATCGACCCGGGCATGCTGCCGAACGGGATGCCGCAATCGTCGAATGTCGGTTCCGGCAGCAAGGCCATTCCGGGCGGAAAGAACCGCGAGACTCTGTTCCCGAAATCGGGCCGGTCGAAGTAGACGGCCGCGCGGTGTGCGGCCAAAGTGTGAGGTTCGGTTGAAGGCATGATGATGGGCGCTACAGGTCGTGAGCCGGCGCTGACCGGTCTGTTAATCGCGCAGGATCGCGAGCTGGCCAAGGCTGCAACAGAGGCCTTTGCCGAATCGCGTGCCTTCGAGGTGGTATCAGACTTGCGTCTGTATCCGGAGGAGCAGACGTTGGAGATCCGGTTGCGGCAAGTTCAGCCGGATGTTGTTCTGGTGGATCTGGCGAGTGACTTCAAAGCAGCCTCCAACGTGATCCGGTACCTGACAACGGTGCAGCCCCCGGTTCGTGTGATCGGTCTGCACAAGACAAACGACCCGGACGTTTTGATACGCAGCCTGCAGGCCGGCGCAGGCGACTTCCTGTTTATGCCGTTCGATCCGGCCGCGCAGATGGAAGCGGCGGCGAGAATCCGGAGGCAGCGCGAACCGGAGGCTGACGGGGAGCAGGAGTTTGGCCACTTAGTAGCTTTTTCGTCTGCCAAGCCAGGCTCGGGGGCAACGACACTGGCGACGCAGGCCGCCTTTGCGTTGCGGCGGCAGACCTCGAAGCGGGTTCTGCTGGTAGACCTGGACCTGATGAGCGGCGCGGTGGCGTTCGGACTGAAGATCGCCCCGACCTACAGCGTGCTGGACGCTATCGAGCGGAGCGAACAGTTGGATTCAACGGTATGGTCGACGCTGACCGTGAGTGTGGCTGGCGTGGACGTGTTGGGCGCCCCGGAAGTGGCGTGTGGGGAAGAGATTGAATTCAGCCATTTGCACGACGTGTTGGAATACGCGCGCACGCTCTACGACTGGGTGGTACTCGACCTGCCGACGGTGTTTCACCGCTTAAGTCTGTTCGCGCTGTCGGAGACCGAGCAGTGCTACCTGATTTCGACACCGGAGTTGCCGAGCTTGCATCTGGCGCGCCGGGCTGTGTCGATGCTGGCGCAGCTCGGCTACGGACGGGACCGGGTGAAGATGCTCGTGAACCGGCTGAACAAGCGCAGTGACATCTCGACGGCGGACATGGAGAAGATTTTTGCCTGTTCGGTCTTCGAGTCGTTTCCGAACGATTACCACGCCTTGCATAGGGTAGTGACGCGGGGTGAGGCGCTGCCGGCCGAAAGCGAGCTGGGCCGGGCAGTTTCGCACCTGACGATGCGGACGGCAGGACTGGCAAGTAAAGACAGGAAGCAGGGCGCGGCGGTGCTAGAGGCAAAGCCGGCACTGTCGGAGAGCTAGGAAAGACCACCGGAAGGTGGCCGAGGCTATTAAGTTTCAACCGGACGCGGCCGATCAATACTCAGCGGCGATCGAAAGCCGCGGAAGAAAGAAGAGCAGGAAGCGATCGAGATGTTACCGGCGACCGAGCAAAAACCGCCACAGCAGATGAGCTGGGAACAGCGGCTGCTGAAGAGTGCAGGGCGGCCAAAGTCATCGCTCAAGCCTGAGTACCAGGAACTGAAGTTCACGCTTCACCGGAAGTTGTTGGACAAGATCAACCTGGAAGCGCTGGCGACGATTGACAACCAGCGTGTGCGGGGCGAGGTGCGCCAGGCGCTGATCTCATTGATCGACGGTGAGCCGACTCTGCTGAGTGCGCTTGAGAAACAGCAGATCTGTGACGAGGTTCTCGACGAGGTGTTCGGGCTGGGCCCGCTCGAACCGTTGCTGCAGGATCCGACGATCTCGGACATCCTGGTGAACGGCTCGAAGCAGGTCTACGTGGAACGGAAAGGCCAGCTTGAACTGACCAGTGTCACGTTCCGTGACGACGCGCACCTGCTCCGGATTATCGACAAGATTGTCAGCCAGGTAGGCCGCCGCGTGGATGAGTCGACGCCGATGGTGGACGCGCGCCTGATGGATGGCAGCCGCGTTAACGCGATCATTCCGCCGTTGGCGCTGGACGGCCCGCTGATGAGTATCCGCCGCTTTTCACAGGACAAGCTGATGCCAGCCGACCTTGTGGAGAAGAAGGCGATGACGCGCGGCATGATGGAGCTGCTTGAAGCGGCCGTCAAGGCGCGACTGAACATCATCATTATCGGCGGCACGGGCGCCGGCAAGACGACGCTACTCAATGCGCTGAGCTTTTTCATTAACCCCAAGGAACGCATCATCACGATTGAGGACGCGGCGGAACTGCAATTGAAGCAGCCGCATGTGGCCAGGCTGGAGACGCGTCCGCCTAACCTGGAAGGGCACGGCGCGGTGCGGCAGCGCGAATTGCTGGTTAACACCCTCCGTATGCGGCCCGACCGGATCGTGGTGGGCGAGGTGCGCGGTCCGGAAGCGCTGGACATGCTGCAGGCGATGAACACGGGCCACGACGGATCGCTGACCACGGTACACGCCAACTCGCCGCGTGACGGGATCAGCCGTCTGGAAGTAATGGTTTCGCTGGCCAATGCGAGCATGCAGTTGATCTCGATCCGCCAGCAGGTGGCGAGCGCCGTGCATGTACTGGTGCAGGCGGCGCGTTTGAGTGACGGCTCGCGCCGTGTGACCAATATCACCGAGGTGACGGGCATGGAAGGCGAAGTGGTGACGCTGCAGGATATCTTCGTCTTCGAGAAACGCGGACTCTCGCCGGAAGGTCGCGTGCTGGGGCGTTTCGCGGCTACCGGCATCCGGCCGAAATTCTTCGAAAAATTGTTGGCGGCGGGCATTCGGCTGCGGCCGGACCTGTTCGACGAAGTGGTGGAGGTCTAAGGCGGCCATGAACTTCGTTGTCATGATGCTGGTGATTTGGGCGGTGGTGATCGGCGCGTGGTTCGCCGTCTCACGGCTGTTCAAGAACGCTGATGCGGACAAGATCCGTCAGCGGCTGGTCGGGACGTCGCGGGGAAAGACCCGGCGCAACGGGAATGTATCGGCGCCGCTGCTGGCGGTTGAAGACACCACCACGGGACGGATGGTGTTGAAGCTGCTGCGCAAATTGGACTTGCAGGACCGGCTGAAGAACTTAGTGGAGCAGTCTGGACTGAAATGGAAGCCAGCGCGGCTGATTCACATGTGTCTGGCTCTGTTTCTGGCGGGATATGCCATTGGCTGGCTGTATCTGCCGGCACGGTTTCAGCCGCTGGCCATTCTGCCCGGGCTGATGTTGGGCGTTCTTCCATTGATGTATGTAATGCGGCTGCGTACGGCGCGGCTGCGCAAGTTTGAAGAACAGTTTCCGGAGAGTCTGGAATTTGTGGCGCGCTCAATGAGAGCGGGTCACGCTTTCTCGGTGTCGCTCGAAATGCTGCACCGGGAGTTTCAGGAACCGTTGGCCGGAGAGTTTAGGCGGACATTCGAGGAGCACAATCTGGGCTTGCCACTGGATGCGGCGTTGCAGAAGTTGGCTCAGCGCGTGCCGTCGCTGGATGTGCACTTTTTCGTGTCGGCCGTGTTGCTGCAGAAGCGCACGGGCGGCAACTTGGCGGAGATTCTGGACAAGCTGGCCTACGTGATTCGCGAACGCTTCAAGCTGCGCGGCAAGATCCGGGCGATCAGCGCGCACGGCCGCATGACAGGTATGGCGCTCTCGTCAATCCCGTGTGCGGTGGCGGCGATCATGTTCGTGGTCAATCCAGACTACATAACGTTTTTTGTGCGTGAAGAGACGGGCAATTACATGGCGCTTGGGGCCGTGGTGCTGCAATTGGCCGGCTACGCCGTCATTAAGAAGATCGTAAGTATCGAGGTGTAGGCAGGGACGAGAGGGAACGGCGTCGATATGACCTTACTGGCGTGCGGAGTGATATTTCTGACGGTGGCGCTGGGCGTTGCCCTGTTGGGCATGAAGCTATGGGTGCGGCCGAAGGAAGCGATCGAACGCGTAACCAACGCCGGCTACGAAGAACAAGAGATGCCGACGCACCCGAGCCTGGTGTTCCGCGAAATGCTGGACCGGCTGGGAACGATGATGCCGGCCTCGCCGAAGGATGTCACCGTGATGCAGCGGCGCCTGATGAGGGCCGGCATCCGGGGGCCGAACGCGCTGAAGGTACTTTTCGGGGCGAAACTCGCGCTTGGCGTGATATTGCCGCTAACGATGACGGTGGTGGTGTGGGGATCGTCGGCTGAGACCTTCAACAAATTCGCGGCCGTTGCCGCAGCGGCGGGGATCGGGTTTTTCGGGCCGAATGAATATGTGTCGATCATGTCGCGGCGGCGCCAGAAAGAGATACGGCGCGGACTGCCGAATGCGCTGGACCTGATGGTGGTTTGCGTGGAGTCGGGCCTTGGCCTGGACCAGGCGATCCTTCAGGTGGCGAAAGAACTGGAACATGCGCATCCGGAAATCAGCGAAGAGTTTGCTCTGGTGAACCTTGAATTGAAGGCGGGCAAACGGCGGCCCGAGGCGCTGCGCAACCTGGCTGAGCGGACAGCGGTGGACGATTTGAAGAAGCTGGTGGCGGTGCTGATACAGGCAGACCGCTTCGGCACCGGTGTGGCGCAGAGCCTGCGTGCACACTCCGATTTCATGCGCGTCCAGGCGCGTCAGGTGGCCGAGGAGAAGGCCGCCAAGCTGGGCGTAAAGTTGGTTTTCCCGATTTTCTTTTGCATTTTGCCGTCGCTGTTCGTGGTGACGGTCGGTCCTGTGGCTGTCAAGATCATTCGGGAACTGCTCCCGATGATGAATGGAGTGTGAGCGGAGGCCCATCAGGGAAGCTGCTCACAGGTGTGAACTAAAACAACAATACTCGCGGGAAAAGTACAAGGAGAAAAAACAATGGAACAGACTTCAATTGTCCGGATCGTTTGCGCCGTGCTGGCGGTGGTGTTTCTGGGCGTGATCATCATGCGCCGCAAAAACCGCGACGCCGAGGAGTAAGGGCGGCTCCGCAGGACGAATCGTGCGGACTACACGGCCGGGTGTGGCGCGTTGGGCGAGAGAGCTGATAGAGGCCCCTCCCACGTGTCCGCGCCCGGACCGGGAAGTGCGGGCGTAACAGGCCCGCGGCAAGTCTGGGATCAGTGAGGGAGAGTTACGATGTCTACACGACGATTGGCGGTTATACTCATCGCGCTGGGGCTGTCGGCGACGGCCTGGGGCAGCACGTTTGGCAAGGTGGTGTCGTTGGGCGGGCATGCTACCGACCTGGCGTTGGATGAGAGCCGGGGGGTGGTCTACGTCGCTAACTACACCGCAAACCGGATTGACGTCGTGTCGACCTCGAGTGGCGCGCGGACGAAGTCGATGAACGTGGCGGCGCAACCGAGTTCGGTGGCGTTGTCGCGAAGCAGCCGTTACTTAGTGGTGGCGCACTATGCCAACTACGAAAGTTCGGCTTCGAACGGCTTAACGGTTTTTGATTTGAGCGCCGGGACGCGGCGCACCTTCAGCCTGACCGCCGCTCCGCTTGGTGTCGCCTTTGGAGTGGACGACTATGCGCTGGTGGTGACTACCAAGCAGTTCATCCGCTTCGACCCGGTGCTTGGCACGATGACCGTGCTGGCAACCGTCTCGGACGTTACCGCCAAAACGCTTCCACAGGACCAATCGACGCCGCCGGTGGAGATCATCGATGCGTCGGTGCAGGCATCTGGCAACGGTTACTATATTTACGGTTTGACCGACACATTCCTGTTCTACTACGACGTTGGCCGTCAGGGTGTGTCATTGATTTCCTATACTTCGTCACCGGCCATGGGCCCCCGCGCCGTGAGTGTCACCGATAACGGCGACTACTTTCTGGCTGGCTGGACCATGTCGGACCGCAATGGCTTCCTCAGCGAGTTTCCGGACCCACTGGGTGATTTGAGCACCGGCGGTCACGCCATTGACTCTACGAATGGAATTGTCTATGCCGAAGTACCGTCGTCGACAGAAACTGTCGTCGATACGGTGAACAACCTGCCGGCCCCGGTGCTGCGCGTTGCGACGCTCGACAATCTTCAGGTGACCGAGCGAATTAGTATGCCCGAGCATCTAGGAGGCAAGGCTGTGCTGAGCTCAGATAGACAGGTGATGTACGGCGTGTCGGAGAGCGGGTTGATGATCCTGCCTGTGGGCAGCCTGAGCGCAGCGCACCGTGTGCGCCCGTCGCAGAAGACCCTGCTGTTCACGAGTTCGGCGTGTGCGTCGACTGCGCAGTCCCAGCAAATCACGATTGAGAATCCTGGCGGTGGCTCAACGCCATTTACGCTGACCTCGTCCACTTCGGGCGTATCGGTTTCGCCGAGCTACGGCACTACCCCGGCGACAGTCACAGTATCGGTGGATCCTTCGGTGTTTATCGCCAACAGCGGCACTACGGCTGTGACATTGACGCTCGCTTCGACTGCGGCCGTCAATATTCCGGACGACGTGACAGTGCTGATTAACACGGCTGGGCCGGAGCAGCGCGGCACGATCGTGCGTGTCGAAGGCACACTGGTGGACGTTCTTCCTGACCCGTACCGTAGCCGATTCTTTGTTCTACGCCAAAACACAAACGAAGTGCTGGTATTCGACGGTACCACCTATGAGCAGATTGGGGCCTTGCGGACCGGCAGCGGTCCCACGTCAATGGCAATCAGCTACGACCAGAAGTACCTGATGGTGGGCCACAACGATTCGCACTATGCCAGTCTGTTCGACCTGGAGACGCTGACCGCACAGACGATCATCCGTTTTCCGGGCGGCCACTATCCACGCTGGCTGGCGGCATCGGGCAAGGCGACGCTTGGCGTTAGCCGCTCGGCCGATGGCACGCACACAGTGGACAAGGTAGATCTGGCAACGCACAAGGCGACGGCGTACTCGACGCTGGGCATTTATAAGAATTCGATCAACGAAGTGGCCGGGGCGATTGCTTCAGACAACGGTTCCACAATTCTGATTCCGCAGGCCGACGGCAATGCGCTGATCTACAGTGCGAATTCGGATTCCTTCACCGTATCGCGCCAAGTCAGTACAGAACTGTCCGGGGCCATGGCTGCCTCGAACTACGACCAGTATGTGATCGATCAGACGCTCTACAACGCATCGCTGGTTGCCCAGGGAACATTTACCGACTTCGGCTACAGCTCGGGTTTCCTGTTCTATGACCAGATGGGGGTGCGTACGGGGGCTGCCTCGGCATCCGGACCGGGCTACATTCAGCGGATCAACTTCTACAGCGGCGCCATTGGCGCAGCCACACATATGAAGGAAGCGCCCCTGCTGGCCGATGCGGCGTCGCGGCCGTTCACGCGCACGCTGGCCATGCTCTACGACCGTAGTGTTCTGGTTAGTCTTTCGACTTCAGGCTTTACGGTGCTCTCCGGCAAATATGATGCCTCGGCGGCAATTCCGGTGATCACGGGTGTGACCAACGCCGCTGACGGGACGACGGCCGTGGCTCCGGGCGGGCTGATTGTCGTGACAGGCGAGAACCTGTCGGCGACGACAGTGGCTAGCAAGGAACTGCCGCTGTCCACTGCGCTGGGTGAGACGTGCCTGACCGTCAATGGTTTGGCAGCGCCGATGATTCTGGTCAGTTCCGGACAGATCAATGCCCAGATGCCCTCCCGGGCGGAAGGCAACGTGACGATGATTCTGCGCACGCCGGGCGGCGCGAGCGACAGCTATCTGATGACGGTGATGCCGACGGCGCCGGCGCTGTTCAGCACGGCCGTCACTGACGACTACACGGTCGCCAGAATTGTGCGTCAAGCGAACGGCGAAGTCGTGACGCCGGCCAACCCGATTCGCAGCGACGACATACTGACGCTGTACCTGACCGGGATGGGCGCCACTTCACCGGCCGTGGCCGACGGTTTAGCTTCGCCGGCCGATACAGTGGTGATCAGCGAGCCCGAAGTGAGCATCGCTGGCTATTCGCTGAACGTGCTTGAAGCCGGGCGTGTGGCCGGATCGGTTGGTCAGGACTACATCAAGGTCCAAGTGCCCTTCAAGGTACCCAAGGGCATGAACAAGACACTTTTGATCACGCAAGGCGGCTACTCGACTTCAACGAGCGTGCGCGTGATCGACTGATAACGCGGGCAAATTAGGAATAGAGCGGAGAGAGAACAGGATTGCTATGTCTTGTCGCAGAACTGCACGCATGACTTTGACCGTGGCGTTGGCTCTGGCCGCGCCGGCGGCGTGGGGGCAACGCTGGGAGGTGGGCGCCGGTGGCGGAGCCTCAATCTACAACACACGAACCATCGCTTCGGCAAGCGGGGACGTGCAGGCGAAGTTCAAACCGGGCTACGCCTTCTCCGGCTATCTGAGTCAACTTGGCTCGCGGGTGGGCGGCGAGATCCGCTACACCTATGAGGGCAACTCGATGGAGCTAAATGGACGCGGCAAGAGCGTGACCATGAGCGGCCGGTCGCAGTCGATTCACTATGACGTGAGTTACTATTTCGGCAGCCCGAAGTCCAAAACTCGCTTCTATGTCCTGGGCGGCGGCGGCATCAAGCAGTACACGGGCACCGGCAGTTCCGATGCAGCGCAGAGCCTGATGTCCACTGCGGTGCTGACGGCGACGAGTGAATGGAAACCGCTGGTGACGGGCGGGGCTGGTGTACGGCATGTGATCAACAAGAACCTCAGCCTGCGGGCCGAAGTGCTGGTCTACATGTCAGAGACGCCGAAGAACGTGATCACACCGACGGGTGGTACTTTGAGCGGCTGGTATATGAACATTGTTCCGATGGTCAGCTTGGCGTACATGTGGTAGGGTCGCGCCGTCGGCGATGAAGCGCGTATGATAGACGTGTTGCCACGGCGGCACTATGGGTAACGTCGGTCTCCTATTCACGGTTTGCCTGCTGCTGGCTACAGTGTGGCTGGCCTTCAGCCGGTTCCGGATGCGGCTGGAGAATAGCTGGCCGCTGATCTATTACCTGGGCGTAGTGATTTACCTGAACGGATTTGAGCGTGTGCTGGATCCGTATGTTGTGTATGTAGCAGTCATCTGCGCGCTGCTGCTGCGATTTGAGTTTCTGAACGAACGCCTGGTGTTCTTTGTGCGCCTAATTGAGGTCTGCGCGCTGGCGCACATGGCCTGGCGGTTTTCCGGCGCAATCATCAGCGCGGTCGGCTAGGCATCCACCGGCAGTTTCCGTTCTCCCCAGGCACGCCAGCCGCCATCCATGGATATGACGTTGGTGTAGCCCATTTTCTGTATGTTGTCGGCTGCCAGAGCGGAGCGGAAGCCGCCTCCGCAATAGAGCACGATGAGGGCACCCTTGTCAGGAATACGCCCTTCAATGTCGCGCTCGATGATGCCTTTGCAGAGATGAATGGCGCCCGGCAAATGGCCGTTGGCCCACTCGCTGTCCTCGCGCGTATCCACTAGAGTATGGGCGGTCGACGCCTTCTGAAGGGCAAGGTAACCGTCGATGTCAATTTCCTTGATGCGCGTCTTTGCATCGTTGACCAGCGCCAGAAACCCAGGTGCGTGTTGCATGGGGCTATTTTAGCCGATCACCTGGCGCAGCCGCCCTCCACACGCAGCCAGACGCTGGCGAGCCGTTCCGGGATCGACTCCGAGGCGCGCGACGACGGAAGCAACCCGGACATCGCGGCCGGCCAGTTCGAGCGCTTCCGCGGCCTGCTGGCGATCCACCTGGGCGATGGCCATGATAATGCGTTGGGCGCGGTCTACCAACTTCTCGTTCTTCGGTTGGACGTTGACCATCAGGTTCGAATAGACATAACCGAGTCGAACCATGGTGCCGCTGGAGATCATGTTAAGTACCAGTTTGGTGGCGGTGCCAGCCTTCAGGCGGGTGGAGCCGGTGATCACTTCCGGGCCGGGGATCACTTCAATGGGAATGTCGACGCGCGCCGCAATGGGCGAGTCCGGTGCGCAGACAATGCATGCCGTTTTCGCGTCAAGTGAGCGGGCTCGCTCAATGGCCCCGATGACATATGGCGTGCGGCCACTAGCGGCGATACCGACCAGGAGGTCACGCGCGTTAAAGCCGATGGCGTCAATGTCGGCGGCGCCGGCTTCGGGGCTGTCCTCGGTGCCCTCGGCGGCGTTACGCAGTGCAGAGTCGCCGCCGGCAACCAGACCGACAACCACGCCCGGCGGCAGATTGAATGTAGGCGGGCATTCGGAGGCGTCCAGCACGCCGAGACGTCCACTGGTTCCGGCGCCGGTATAAACCAGGCGTCCGCCGGCAGCGATGGCAGCGGCCGCTGCATCGACGGCCTGGGCAATATTGGGCAGGGCAGTGGCTACGGCTTCCGTCACGCGCCGGTCTTCACGTTGGAAGACGCCGAGCATTTCGGTTGTGGAGAGGGTATCAAGACCGGCCGAGGCGGGATTGATCTGCTCGGTGGCGAGGTGGGTAAGGTCAAGGGGAGTGGGCATCGTCAAATGAGCTCACTCCCATTATGGCGGGAGCCGGACGACTCAGGCGCTGAAGCTCGATCCGCAGCCGCAGGTGGAACGCACGTTCGGATTATTGAACTTGAAGCCAGCGCCTTCAAGGGTCTCGACGTAGTCCACTTCGGCACCGTCCAGGTAAAGCATGCTGGCTTGATCGACGTAGACCTTCAGTCCTTCGAAGTCGTAGGTCTTGTCGAGCATTCCGGCGGTGTTCTCAAAGGCCATGGAGTAGCTAAAGCCGGAGCAGCCGCCGCCGACAACACTAATGCGCAGGCCCTGAGGCTTGGGGTCCTGGGCTTCCAGGATTTCCTTGACCTTGCCGATGGCGGTCGGGGTGAGCTGGATCATGCGGTTTTCGGGCCTCCTTGCCAACTAGTACGAATTCACTGCGGACGACCTCGTGAACGGTCGTCACATTCATATTGTACGATGCGCCGAAGCGGCGAAAGGGTGCGGTAATCTGCTACATTAGGTCTGGCTGGCCGCAGACGCTGAAATGGCCTGAAACCGCTTTGAGATGAGCAACGTCGGTAGGGCATGAGCGGCTTCACCGGCGTGATACCGATGCCTAGCGGCGGAGTGCGAGACTGGCCGGCCCGCCAGGGTAGAACGCGCGTGGAGTACCGCAAGACGGAAGAGGCGGAGCTGGTCCGACGGGTCCAGGCGGAAGACGAACTAGCGTTTCGCGAGGTCGTCGACCGCTACCAGTCTAAGGTCTTCTCGATTATCTATGGCATTTTGCGGAACCGCAATGATGCCGAGGATATAGCGCAGCAAGTTTTCACCAAAGTCTACTTCTCCATTCGCAGTTTCGATTTCCGCAGTTCCTTGCTGACCTGGATCTACAAGATCACGGTGAACGAGTGCTACGACTATCTGCGCAAGAAGAAAGTGCGGAAGCTGGTCTACGAAAGCGATTTCAGTGAGGAAGACGCGGTCAGCATGGAGCGCTCTGAGCCTGATTCGCGGCCGATGATTGATACCGCGCTGGCGCAACGCGACCTGGTGTTGAAGCTGCTCAGTAAGGTTTCCGAGGAAGACCGCAACCTGATGTTGCTGAAAGAAGTGGAAGGTCATTCTGTTGAAGAGTTGGCGGGAATGACCGGAATGAACGAGAATACGATCAAAGTGAAGTTGTTTCGTGCGCGCCAAAAATTGTTGAAGGCGGCGCAGCGGCTGACGCGGGGTTCAGGGGCCCGGCTGGCCGTGGAATAATGTTCCGGTACGCCGTCCGGGCTTTTCCCGGGCGGATGAGGGGTTGCGAAAGCAGCTCGTATGGATATGATAAGCGGAGAGACGTGGACGGGCCGACGTGGCAATAAGCTGCGCGGCCGGGGAGTAGGCCCGAGAATGGCCTGCCGGGAGATTCACGCATCCGGCCGGGAGTCCGATAAACGGATACTTTTGAGGGAAGTGGCAAAATGCACCAGCCGATTGCAGAAGGTCTCGAGGAATACCTCGCAGGCTCCGCGTCGCCGGCACAATTAGCCGAGATCGAGCGTCACTTGGCCGCATGCCGGTCGTGTAGCGCCGAACTTGCCGTGTTGCGCGAGCATCAGGCGCTACTGATGGGGCTGCGAGCGCCGGAAGCGATAGATCCGGCTCCGGGCTTTTACGGGCGTGTGATAGGCCGGATTGAGGCCCAGCGCACGACGTCATTCTGGTCGATTCTGCTGGAGCCGGCGATTGGGCGCCGGCTGCTGTACGCATCGCTGGCGCTGTCGCTAGTGATGGGGGCGGCAATCTGGCGGAGTGACGGTCCGGCATTGCTGGACGACGCGAATCCGATGACGATCATGGCTGCCTCAGACCTGCCAGTCGCGGCGGGTGAGGATCCGGGCCAGGCGCGTGCGGTGGTGTTGACCCACTTGGTAGGGTTGAGCGATGCGGGTGCGGGACCGCGGGCACTGCCGGTCAGCTCCGATTGAGCATGTCGAGAGTGAAGGACGGACGAACCTGGTGAGCGTTCTGAAGGCTATCTCCGACAATCGCCCGAGCTGGCACAACCCGCGCATCCTGGTGCTGCTTGTGACGATCTTTTTGTGCGGCGGCGTGGCCGGCTCGCTGCTGACGCGTGTGGTGTGGCCTGCGAAGTCGGCATCGGGCTGGGATGCGGGCGGACGCGAATGGACGCTTCAGATGATGCGCAAAGAGCTGAATCTGACACCTGCGCAGTCGACTGAGATCGAGACCGTGCTCGATGAGTTCGTACTCTACTACCAGAATCTGCAAGGACAGATGGACGATTTCCGCGCCGAGGGAAAGCAGCGCATTCTCAAGGTACTGACCCCTGAGCAGCGGGCCCGTTTCGAGCGCCTGATGGCCAAGAGCGGCGCAGCGCGTCTGCACTAGGCGGATCGTCTCAACTTCGGGCAAAAGTGCTCAGTGTGTCCCTTCGGGGAATTCACAGTGGGTGTACCAGGCAGTGGTGCGCAGCATTGCCGTCTGACGGGCATTATCAATCACATGCACGACAAGGGCACGGGCAACTGGCCGGACGTGATATAAACAAACCAGATTCTCCGAATTCCGATGAGGTGATGGATGTCTGATTTGTTTGATCTGACAGGGAAAGTGGCCGCCGTGGTCGGCGGCGGCGGAGTCCTGGCGGGCGAAATGGCGCTCGGGTTGGCTCGCGCAGGTGCCGATATCGCGGTGCTCGACTTTAATGGCGCTGCGGCTGACGCGCGCGCCGCAGAGGTGCGGGCGGTAGGCCGTAAGGCAGTTGGCGTTCAAGTGGATGCGACCAGCAAATCTGGTCTGGAAGCTGCTTTGCAGCGGATTCTGGCCGAGTTGGGGCGCGTCGACATTTTGCTCAACGCAGCCGGCATCAATAGCGGAACGCCGTTTCTCGAGATCAGTGAAGAAGAGTGGCAGCGGATCATTGACGTTGACCTGAAGAGCGTATTTCTGGCTTGCCAGGTGTTCGGCGCGCACATGACGCAGCCGGGTAAGGGCGGCTCGATCATCAATATTTCGTCGGCCAGCTCAGGTCCGCCGCTGTCGAAGGTGTTCACCTACTCGGTGTCCAAAGGCGGCGTGAACCAGATCACGCAGTTCCTGGCGCGCGAGTGGGCAACGCAGGGCGTGCGCGTAAACGCCATCCGTCCGGGCTTCTTCCCGGCCGAGCAGAATCGTAAGCTGCTGACCGAAGACCGTACGGCTTCGATCATGCGCCACACGCCGATGAACCGTTTTGGCGAAGCCCGCGAACTGGTGGGCGCCGCCGTTTATCTGTCGTCCGATGCGGCCTCTAGCTTCGTCACGGGAACAATCCTGAACGTGGACGGTGGCTACCTGGCCATGACCATCTAGTCTTCGCGATGATGGGCGCGCGGCTGGTTGCGTTCCTGATAACGGTGACGGCGGGTGCACAAACCGCCGGAACCGACTGGTCCGCCTGGGCCGCGCGCCCGGAAATCGCGCCCGCGACGTCGCGCCGGGGCGGAGAACTGGTGATTAGCGGGGCAGGGAACGCTGCCGCATACGGGGGGTGGGCTCGGACCCTCGGTCCCGTGCACGGACGCGGCTGGTACCGCTTCACGGCCTCCTATCAGGCCAATCACGTTCAGGCTGAGAACTGGCAGGTAGTAGCGCGCCTGGATTGGCGCGATGCGGCAGGCAATCGGGCCGGCCAGCCGGTGTATGCAGCCTGGGGGCGGCGCGAGGACGGCTGGACTACGCTCGCGGCGGTAGCTGAGGCTCCCGAAAAGGCAGTATCGGCGCGGATTGAATTACTGCTGGCGAACGCTCCGCAGGGGACGGTACGTTGGCGTGCGATTGCATTGAATGAGACGCGGGCGCCTGCGGCCCGGCGCATCACGGTGGCGTCGATCAATCTGAAGCCGTCGAATACCACCGACAGTGTGGGCCAATTCCTTCAAACCGCAGCCGCGGTGCTTCCCAAACAGCTTGATCTGATTGTTTTGCCGGAAGGGATCACCGTGGTCGGCACAGGCAAGCACCACGCCGATGTGGCCGAAATGGTGCCTGGGCCGACGACGGAGCGGCTGGGCGCGCTGGCGCGCGCGCATTCGGCCTGGGTGGTGGCCGGTTTGTATGAGCGGGACGGCGCGGCCATCTACAACACTGCGGTGCTGATTAACCGCGCAGGACGCGTGGTGGGCAAGTATCACAAGGTTTATCTGCCGCGTGAAGAGGTGGAGGCAGGGCTGACGCCCGGCTCGGCGTATCCGGTGTTTCAGACCGACTTTGGGCGCGTTGGGCTGATGATCTGCTATGACGTCTTCTTCCCCGATCCGGCTCGCGCGCTGGCCGCGCAGGGCGCCGATCTGATTGCGCTGCCTATTTGGGGCGGTGACGAGACGTTGGCGAAAGCACGTGCCATCGAGAACAAGGTGTTTCTGGTGGCTTCTGGCTACGATCATCCGACGTACGTGATGGATCCGGACGGCGTGCGCGTGGCGCAGGCCGCGCAGCGTGGCGAGGCGGCCGTCGCCACCATCGATTTGGAGAGGCGCTACACAGACCCTTGGCTGGGCGACATGCGTACACGGCGGCTGAAAGAGCTGCGTTTGGACGTGCCCACGCCAGCGCCGGGCATACTGCCATAGAATGCGTCTATGGCGCTAACGTTCATCCTGCTTGCACTTCTCTTCCAGAACTCCGAGAGCGCTCAGGCCCCGATCGATTTCAAACCTTTCACGCCGTCGCAACCCCAAGCCAGCCCGGAGCCCAAACCGGCGCCGGCCATTGTCCCGCCGATGCCTGTTATGTTCCCGGCATTGAGTGAACGTTCGCAGAAGATGGCGGCGTTGCTGGGCGGGCTGCCCAATGTGCGCCAGAACTTGAACGCGCGCGTCACCGGGGTCCTTGAACGTCCCGGCTATCGCGTGGAGAAGGTGATCTTCGACTCTCTGCCGGGCTTTCACGTCACCGCCGATCTATACGTGCCCACGACGTCGCGCGGGCCGTTTCCGGCCGTGCTGGGTGTGGCTGGGCATAGCGACAACGGCAAGGCCAGCGCCACCTATCAGCATGCCTGGATCACGCTGGCGAGGCGCGGTTACGTTGTGCTGGCCATCGATCCGCCGGGGCAGGGGGAGCGGATCGAATACTTCGACCCTGAGTTGGGCCGCTCGCGTCTGACGCCCGGTGTGGCCGAGCACATCCAGGCCGGATTGCAGTGCCTGCTCACCGGCGCTCCGATTGCGCGCTACTTCGTCTGGGACGGTATCCGCAGTGTGGATTACCTGCTCTCCCGGACGGAGGTGGACGCTCGGCGCATCGCTGTGGCGGGGAACTCGGGCGGCGGCACGCAGGCGGCTTACCTTGCCGTGTTTGAGCCGCGTCTGACGGCCGTGGTCTCCAGTTGCTACATGACACGCTGGAAGGAGCTGCTGGACGGCCCTGGACCTCAGGACACCGAGCAAGTGTGGCCGGACTTTCTGAAGGACGGCTACGACTTCATCGATTTCATCCGCGCCTATCCGCGGCGGCCCTACCTAATGACCTCCGCCATACGCGATTTCTTCCCGATCGTGGGGGCGCGAGCGACCTTCGAAGCAGCCCGTGCCGAAGGGTTGGCGGTGGAGTTTTTTGAGTACGACGATACGCATGGCTGGTCGAAGCCGCCGCGGGAAGCGATGTACCGTTTTCTCGACAAACATTTCAAGGGTGTGGACGCGGCCGTGGTGGAGGCGCCGGTGACCACTGAGCCTGAATCCGCATTGTGGGTAACGCCGGGCGGACAATTGGCCACCAGCTTTGGCACGGAGACCGTGTTCACACTGAACCGTGCCCGGGCGCAGGAAATGTATCCGCACCGTAAGGCGTTGGGGTTGAAACAGCCGGCTGAACTGCGCGCGCTGGTGGCGGAGCGGTTGGGAGTGGAAGAGCCGAAGGGCGGTCCGCCGGCGCCGCGTCCCGGGCGGGCGGCTGTGCTGGCGATGGGCGTGGCTGCGGCCGATGTGGAGGAGTTGCGTGCGGCGGGCTACGTCGTGAATGTGCTCGATCCGCCGAAGTTCGAGGCCGGCCGGGGCGGCTACTCGTCGGCGTATCAGGCGGCGGCACGGGAGTGGCTCTACGGGCGCACACTGCTCGGCTGGCGTGTGAAAGAGGCGCTCGCGGAGATCAACAAATTGTTGAACGATCCACGAGTCGATCCGGAACGCGTGATGGTTTGGGGACGTGGCAATGCTGGCGTGACGGCGCTTTTGGCCGCCGCGCTGGAGCCACGTGTCAGCCGCGTGCTGGCTGAGCGCACGGTGACAAGCTGGTTCTCGATGACGCAGTGGCGCATGGCCCAGGGCGTCGAGGACCTGATCGTGCCGGGTGTGCTGGAGGATTTCGATCTGCCGGACCTGGTCAACCTGATTGCGCCGCGCCCGCTGGTGCTGGCCGATCCGCGCACTCCCACCAATGCGCCGGCTGTTCCGGTGGAATATCCAGCCCAGTGGGCACGCGTCATCGAGCGGCCCGAAGGCTGGCCGGTAGTGAAGGCGTTTGGCGAGTGGCTGGGGCCGGTAACGCGATGATGAATACGCACAGGCCATTTGTCATGCAACTTCTAGCTGTTCTTCTGGTTGCTGCATCGGCATTGACAGCCACAGATAGGCGACCAGCGCTTAAGCAGCTACACGAGGTTCTACGTCATCAGCCGCGTGCGCATGATGCGTATCTTGCGGCAATTGAGATTGGCGATGAAACTACCATTCCGCTATTGCTGGAGCGGCTTCGACTGGACTATGGTGAATCCGAGCCTGCGCCGGGCGACTACGGGTATGTGTGCACGCATGTCCATCTGGTTGATGCACTGAGGGCAATCACGAACACGGATCAGGGAATGTTCTACCCGCGATGGAAGGCATGGTGGGCAAAGAACCAGCATTTGACGCGCCAGCAGTGGATTTTCAATGGATTTGCGGAGCGGGGACTGCACCCAGCCATGCCTGTCGACGACCGTTTTGGTCTGGAGTTGACAAAGTTGCTGGACAAAAAAGGGAGTGAACGGTTTCTGGTGATCAACGTCACGAGAATGCTTCAGACTGCGTCGGCACGTTCGCGCCACTGATGGTCGGCTGAAACGACCTTTGGCCGCTAGTGAAGTGGCACATTACAATGCTTGACGCATGGAACCGCTTGCGGTACCACTAGTGTGTGGCCAGTTCTGTGAAATTGCTGGACCAGATGAAGCGTAATCCGCGTGACTGGCGGGTTGCGGATCTAAAGGTGGTCGCTGAGCACCATGGCGTTCAGTGGCGGCAGCACGGCACAAGTCATGTGATTTTCGGTCATCCGGCGGCGGTACGTGTTGTTTCGGTACCGGCGGCGAGGCCGGTCAAGCCGGCGTATGTTCGGCAATTTGTGGCGTTGCTTCAGGAAGTCATGCGGGAGCCTGTGGAATGAAGAAGACCAAGTTCGATCTGGATGCTTATCCGTTCAGCATCCGTCGTCTGGATGTGGACGAGGGTGGCGGTTACCTGATCGAGTATCCGGACGTGCCCGGTTGCATGTCGGATGGGGAGACGCCGGAAGAGGCGGTGGTCAATGGTCGTGATGCCCTGGAAGGCTGCCTGCTGATGCTGGAAGAACTCGGGCGGCCTATTCCGAAACCATCAGCAAGCGATGCCAGCGGCCAGTGGCGGCAGCGTGTTCCGAAAAGCCTACACGCGCGGCTGACGGTGCGCGCCGCGCGCGAAGGCGTAAGTTTGAACACGCTAGTCACCACCTTCATTGCCGAAGGTATGGGCCGGCGCGAGGCGCGCAAGCGCTGAATCAAGCCGTAACGGGCGCAGCGGGTTGCTCAGCGGGCAACTCGCGCTTGTACTTGCAGCCCTTGTTCGGGCAGGCGGCGAAGCGGCCGGATTTGAGCACCTTCTCTACTAGGTACTTCGACCCGCACTCGGGGCAGGGCTCCGGGATGGGCTTGGCCCAGGCGACAAAATCGCAATCCGGGTAGCGCGTGCAGCCGTAGAACGTCTTGCCGCGCTTCGACCGCCGTTGGCTGATTTCGCCCTGGCCGCATTCGGGGCAGGTGACGCCAATCGTCTGCTGCTTGACGTACTTGCACTTCGGATAGTTTGAGCAAGCCGTGAACTCGCCAAAGCGCCCCTGGCGCAGCACCAGGTTGTGGTCGCAGAGCGGGCACTTCTCTTCCAGTTGCACGTCGGGCTTCTTCTGCACCTGGCCGAGCTGCTTGGTGGTCTTGCAGTCCGGATAGCCGGAGCAGGCCAGGAAGGTGCCGAAGCGGCCCTTCTTGAGCACCATCTCGCGGCCGCAGTTGGGGCAGTACTCGGTAGCGTCCTGCTCCGAGATCTCCACTTTGTCGCCCTCTTCGCTGCCGAGTTCGTGCAGCCCGACGCTCAGCTGGCGCGTGTTGGTGCATTCGGGGTAGCCCGTGCAGGCCAGGAAGCTGCCATGCTTGCCCCACTTGATCACCATCGGCTTGCCGCACTTCTCGCAAACCTGATCGGTGGGCACCTCCATGCGTTTGATGTCGCGCATGGAGTGTTCGGCCTCGGTTAGGTCGCTCTGGAAGCGCTTGTAGAACTCAGCCAGGGAATCGCGCCAGTCGAGATTGCCTTCCTCGATGTTGTCGAGATCCTCCTCCATCCGCGCCGTGTAGTTCACGTCGAAGATGTCGGCAAAGCTTTCGACCAGGAGTTCGGTCACCACCATGCCGAGCTCTGTCGGAAAGAACTTGCCGCCCTCTTTCTTGACGTACTCGCGCTCCTGGATGGTAGACAGGATGGAGGCGTAAGTGGACGGGCGGCCAACGCCGTCGGCTTCCAGTTCCTTGACCAGCGTGGCTTCGGTGAAGCGCGGTGGCGGCTCAGTGAAGTGCTGTTCGGGATGGATAGAGCGGAACTTGAGCGCCTCGCCCTCGGCCACCTGCGGCAGCCGGTTGGCCTCTTCCTGGTCCTCCTCGTCCTTTTGGTCCTTGCCCTCTTTGTAGACGGCCTGAAAGCCATCGAACTTGGGGACCGAACCTGTGGCGCGCAGCAGATAATCGGCGCCGTCGCTGCCCTTGGCGGTGACTTCCACGGTGGTCTGGTCAAAGACGGCCGGCGTCATCTGGCTGGCGACGAAACGCTGCCAGATCAGGCGGTAGAGCTTCAGCTCATCCTCGGAAAGGTGGCCGGCGATGTCGTCCGGGTGACGCATGGCCGAGGTGGGCCGGATCGCTTCGTGCGCGTCCTGGGCGTCTTTCTTGGTGCGGTAGAAATTAGGCGATTCGGGCAGGTAGGCGGCGCCAAAACGCTCCTGGATGGCCTGGCGGACTTCGGCCAGCGCGTCGGCCGAGACGCGCGTTGAATCGGTACGCATGTAGGTGATCAGGCCGAGCGCGCCTTCGCTGCCCAACTCGACACCTTCATAAAGACGCTGCGCCAGCATCATCGTGCGTTTGACGGAGAATCGCAGCTTGCGCGCGGCCTCCTGCTGGAGCGTGGAGGTGATAAAGGGCGGCACGGCGTGGCGCCGCTTTTCCTTAGTGACCACTGACGCCACGGTGTAGGCGGCGCCGTCGAGCGCGGTGACAATGGCAGTGGCGCCGGCCTGATCGACAACTTCCGGTTTCTCGTTGTTACGTTTGGCGAGCGAGGCCTTCAGCAGAGGCGGCTTCTTGCCGGCCAGGTGGACGTCGATAGTCCAGTACTCGTGCTTGATGAAGGCGTGGATTTCCTTCTCGCGGTCGACAATCAGGCGCAACGCCACCGTCTGCACGCGCCCGGCCGAAAGGCCGCGGCGGACTTTATCCCAAAGCAGCGGGCTGATCTTGTAGCCGACCAGGCGGTCCAGCACGCGGCGCGCCTGCTGGGCGTCCACCAGACTGATCTTCACCGGCCGCGGATGCTCAAAGGCGCGGCGCACGGCTCCGGCCGTGATTTCATTGAAGGTAACGCGCTGGATGATGGGCGTGTCGCCACGCTTGGGCTCCAGTTCTTCCTGCAGGTGGAAGCAGATGGCTTCCCCTTCACGGTCAGGGTCAGCCGCCAGATAGATGGCGTCGACATCGCGCGCCGCCTTGCGGAGCTCGTCGATCAGTTTCTTCTTGCCCTCAATGACAACGTAGGAAGGGCGGAAGTCACGTTCAACGTCTACAGCAAGTTCATTCTTGGGCAGATCCTTGATGTGCCCAAGGCTGGCCTTGACGGTGAAATTCTTACCGAGGTACTTACCGATCGTCTTGGCCTTGGCTGGGGACTCGACGATCACAAGAGATTTGGCCATAACAGGGTCTTGTCGTTCAAGCATGGAGTGGACAGCTTCGGCCAACCGGCCGCGAAGAGCTCACTCGCTCCATACCTTAACATAACAGCGGCCCGGGAGTTGGCGGGCGCGGCCCTGGAGTTCGAGTTCGAACAGCGCGGCAATCAGCTCGGAGCTGGAGATGTCGAGCAGGCGCTCCATCAATTCGTCGAGCTGGATTGGCTTGTCAACTGTAAGAAAGGAAATAACTTGCTGTTGAATTCCTGACATCGGCGAAGACGCTTCGGCCGGTGGCGCCGGAGCCGTAAGAGGCAATTCGGCCTGCCGTGCAAGACGGGCGCGTGTTTCCCAGCTCAGGTTGTCCAGAATGTCGGTTGCGGACTGGATGAGCTGTGCACCCTGCTTGATCAGCAGGTTCGGACCGTAGCTGAGTTTATTGGTGATGTTGCCTGGCACGGCGAACACTTCACGGTTCTGGTCCAGCGCGAGACGGGCCGTGATGAGGCTGCCTGAGTACTGCTCCCCTTCAACGACGACAATGCCCTCGCTCAGGCCGCTGACAATCCGGTTGCGAACGGGGAAGTTTTGGGGATGAGCCGGCTGCCCGAGGGGAAACTCACTGAGAAGAAGGCCCTGGCGGGCGATTCGTTCGGCGAGTTTCCGGTTCTCGGCCGGGTAGATTACGTCCAGTCCACAACCGAAGACGGCGACCGTGGAGGGTGCGGGGTGATCCAAGGCGCCCCC
>CAYZIX010000023.1:0-38232 GCA_964478395.1 uncultured Candidatus Solibacter sp. | reverse complement strand
GCGAGGAGAAGTTGCGCATGTTGCGGGAAGCTCGCTTTCTCGTGGTCCCGTCGGAGTGGTACGAGGGCTTCCCGAAGGTAGTGCAGGAGGCATACGCAGTGGGCCTGCCAGTGCTGGCCAGCAGGCTGGGCGGGCTGGCTGAGGGGATTGTCGAAGGCGTTACTGGGCTTTGCTTCGATCCTGGCTGTGACGCGGACTTCGCCGCGCAGGCGCGCCGTCTGGCCATCGACGATGCGCTGGTGGCGCGGCTGCGCACGGGCGCGCGCTCTGAATACGAAACGCGCTACACGGCCGAGAAAAACTACACCGCGCTGGCACAGATCTATTGTGAGGCCATCGAACTGTGCGGCGGCGCCCAAGGCTGAGCGCCAGGCCCACCGGATCCTCGGCACGCGCGTGGATCCAACCACCTACGATGAAGTTGCCGGACGCGTAATCGACTGGGCTGCACGCGGCGAGAGCCGTTACGTATGCGTTGCCACCGTCAACAACGTGATGGAAGGCTACGACCATGCCGACGTGCTTGACGCCAGCAACCAGGCCGATATTGTGACGCCCGACGGCATGCCGCTGGTTTGGGGCCTGCGCGCGCTCGGCGCGGCACAAGCGACGCGCGTCTACGGTCCAGATCTCACGCCGAAGGTGCTGGCTGCGGCTGAGCAGGCCGGTTTGCCGGTGGGCTTTCATGGCGGTAGTCCGGAGACCCTCTTCCGGTTGCTGCGCCGGGTTAGCCACGAGTATCCGCGGCTGGATGTGCGTTACGTTTCGTCACCGCCGTTCCGGCATCTCAATCCGGAAGAAGATGCTGCGGAGGCGGGCGCCATCAATGCATCTGGTTGCCGGATTCTGTTCGTGGGTTTGAATAGCCCGAAGCAGGATCTGTGGATGCGCCGCCGGCGCGGCACGGTGCTCGCCGTGATGTTGGGTGTCGGCGCAGCGTTCGACTTTCTGGCCGGCACGAAGCGCCAGGCGCCGCGCTGGATGATGCGTTTGGGCCTGGAATGGCTGTTCCGTCTGGCCAGTGAGCCGCGCCGCTTGTGGCGCCGCTATCTGCGGCACAACCCCCGTTTCCTCGCTCTTTTCGCGCTTCAGTTGGCCGGCTGGGTGGCCCAGCCGGGCTCTGTTCGAGGATCGTCGGCTTCCAGCTTCTCCAAGGGGCAAGAATGAGCGTTCAGGCCGTAGCAAGGCTGCCGCAAATTCGCGTCCCGGGCCGGTTTCCCGCAACGGGTCTGATCTTTATTGTGGAGATCCTGGCCCTTGAGCTGTCACTGCTGCTTGGCTACTGGCTGAGGACAGCTCTGCTTCCATGGCTGCCCATTGAGCTGAAGGTGGAGAACTTCCGCGGGTTGGCGTTGGGCGTGCTGGTGATTCCGGTGGTCTACATGCTCGTGGGCTTGCATCCAGGCATCGGCATGAATGCTGCGGAACGATTGAAGCGCCGCGTACAAGCCACTGCCGTGGTTTTCGGATTATTGTTGGCCTGGGATTATATGGTGCAGCAGCACCAATGGTCGCGTGGCATCATGCTGGCAACGGCGCTGTTTGCTTTTGTCCTGCCGCCGTTGTTTGAAGAACTGACGCGTCATTACCTGGCCCGGGCCGGCCGCCTCGGTGTGCCGGTCGTTGTTCTGGGCGCCGGCCGGGCAGGACGTCACGTCGTACGGCACTTGGTGGAGAACCCGGGGCTTGGTCTGCGTGTGCACGCGATTCTCGATGACGATCCAACAAAACAGAACACCGCCGTATTAGGGGTTCCCGTGATCGGCCCTCTTTCGATGGCGGCCAGCTTCGCCTCCAGCGTGCATGCCGTGATCGTTGCCATGCCCAGCCTGCGCGGACCGGGCCAGAATCGCCTGCTGCAGGAACTGCCGTTTTCTCAAGTGATCGTGATTCCCGACCTGGAGGGTGTGCAAAGCCTGTGGGTGACAACGCGTGACCTTGGTGGCGTGCTTGGCCTGGAGTTGACCAAGAACCTGTTGCGGCCGTCGAACCATCTGATCAAACGCATGATTGATCTGGCGCTGACCGTGCCGCTGCTCCTGCTCAGCGCGCCGCTGATTGCCTTGAGCGCGTTGCTGATCCGTCTGCGCAGCGCCGGCCGCACGCTCTACTACCAGGAGCGCGAAGGCAAACACGGACGTGTCTTCCGAATGGTGAAGCTGCGTACCATGCACGCGAATTCCGGGCACCTGCTCGAAGACTACCTGAACAAGCATCCGGAAGAACGTTCTGAGTGGGCACAGCATTTCAAGTTGCGTCACGATCCACGCATCATCCCCGGTGTTGGATCCTTTCTTCGCCGCTTCAGCCTGGACGAGTTGCCGCAACTCTGGCATGTGCTCAAAGGCGAAATGAGCCTTGTCGGTCCGCGTCCATTCCCGGCCTATCACCTGGATGCTTTTGGCCGGGAGTTTCGTGAACTGCGTTCCAGCGTCACGCCGGGCCTCACCGGACTATGGCAAGTCTCGGCGCGTAGTGATGGCGATCTGGAGGTGCAGGAGACGTTGGATAGCTATTACATCCGTAATTGGTCGTTGTGGCTAGACTTGCACATCCTGATCCGTACGCTGCGTGTTGTGCTGGTGGGTAGAGGCGCCTACTGAGTTACCCGCGCCGGGTTAGCGAACATAAGATAAGAGTGATGCAGCGCCGCACGTTTCTCACTCTGCCCGCGGGCTGGCTTGGGCCCTCTGCGAATCATCTGATTACCGCGATGCCCGGCTATAGCCGCAGTTCGGTGAATGCCACGATCTTCTGCCAGCCGCTGGTGTCGTACAAGGCCAACCAGTACATGGCCTGGTATGCACCCGACGGAAAACTGATGCTGGGGGGGCGGCAGTTGGGAGACGCGTGGGGTGTTGCGTCCACAGACTTCAAGGGCAATGCAGCCGACCCGCACAACGGCATCAGCCTGGGCGTGGACGGAGAAGGCCGTCTGCATATGGCGTGGGATCACCATGGCAGTCCGTTGCACTATGCGCAGGCGATCGATCCGGGCGGGCTGCAATTGACGCCGATGATGTCAATGGACAAGTTGCGGGAGGAGCGAGTCACATACCCGGAGTTCTTTCCGCTGGAGAGCGGTGATCTGCTGTTCATGTACCGCGATGGCGCGTCCGGCAAGGGCGACACCATCCTGAAGCGTTACTTCCTCAAGACTCGCAAGTGGCGAACCATCGCCAACCCGCTGATCGGTGGCGAGGATGCGCGTAGCGCCTACACCAACCGGATTGCCGTCGATTCGGACGGGAGTTGGTACTTGAGTTGGTCGTGGCGCGATTCGGCCGATGCGGCCACTAACCACGACGTCTGTTTCTCTTGGATCGATAAGAATAGTGTCTGGCGACGCTCGGACCGTAGTCCGCTGGCTCCGCCCTACACACTGAAGAAATGCGAGGTGGCGCGCGAAGTGCCCACCGGTGCTGATCTGGCGAACTCCGGCACAACCGCCTTTGACTCCAAGCGCCATCCGATGATTTGCACCTATTGGCGCGAAAAAGGCGATGCCGCGCCACAGTACCGTCTGCTGGCGCACGATGGCAAACGCTGGTCAGTGAAGCAGGTTGGCGAACGTAAGCTGGATTTCCATCTCGGCGGGAAAGGCGCTCTGCGGCTGCCTATTTCGCGGCCCCTGCTGCTGGTGGATCCAGACGATCGCGCGATTGTCGTGCACCGGGACGAGGAGCACGGCGACGGCATCTTTGCCTGGATTGCTCCGGCGCCTTACGATAAGTGGGAGCTGCGCAGACTGGACTCGCGCCCGGTGGGCGATTGGGAGCCGACCTGCGATATGACACTCTGGCAAAAACAGAACCGGCTGCATCTGTTTCATCAGCGTGTTGAGCAACTCGATAACGTTGAAGGCAAACTGGACCCGCAGCCTGTCTCCGTACTGGAAGTTGAGCTATAGCGCCGCCGGAGCGGCGCCGCCGGCCTTGAGCGCCGGCTTCAGATGCAGGGCTGCGGCCTGCTCGAAGGCATAGGCCAGCCCGAGCAGCCGCGCCTCACTCCATGCCGCACCGAAGAACGAAAGCCCAACGGGCAGGCCGCCAATCGACCCCGCCGGCACGGTTACATGTGGGTAGCCCGCAATCGCTGCTGGTGTGGAACAGCCGCCCATGCCATGGTCGCCATTAATCCAATCGATCAGTCCGGCCGGGCCTGTGGTGGGGGCAATCAGCGCCTCCACCTTGTTCTGTTCAAGCGCGGCGTCAATGCCTTCATCACGAGACAGCCGCAGACAGGTGGCGCGCGCGTCCAGGTAGGCTTTTTCGGTGAGTGGGCCCTTCTCCTCGGCGCGCTGGAAAATCTCCTGGCCGAACCACGGCATTTCGCGCCGCGCATTCAGCGTGTTGAATTCGATCAGCGCCTTCAGCGAGCGGGCCGGGAAGCTGGCCGGCAGCCTTTGAAGGTAAGTGTTCAGATCGGCCTTGAATTCGTAAAGAAGCACCTCAAATCCGTTGCTGCCGAACTGGCCGTGCGATGGCAGTTCCACCGGGTCCACCACCGTCGCGCCTTGTTTGCGCAGTAGTTCTACCTGCGCATCCAGAAAACGGTTCATCAGTTCATTACGCTCGAAGAATTTGCGGGCCACGCCCAGCCGTACGCCCGCCAGGGCCTTGGCGTTCAGCCCGGCGGCGAAGTCTGTGGTGTGCTTATCGGCAAGAATGTTCAGTAGCAGCGCGGCGTCGCGCACGCAGCGTGCCATCGGGCCGGCCGTATCCTGGCTGTGGGCGATGGGGATGATGCCTGCCTGGCTGATGAGCCCCACCGTCGGTTTCACGCCCACCACGCCGCACACCGACGCTGGGCTCACCACGCTGCCGTTGGTTTCGGTGCCAACGGCCACGGCGCACAGCGATGCCGCCACTGCGGCGGCAGAGCCAGAACTCGATCCTGACGGCGAGCGGTCCAGCGCGTGCGGATTCAGCGTCTGCCCGCCGCGCCCGCTCCAACCGCTGGATGAGCGTGACGAGCGGAAGTTCGCCCACTCGCTTAAATTCGTCTTTCCAAGGATCACGGCTCCAGCGGCGCGCAGCCGGGCGGCCACGGGCGCATCCGTGGGAGCGCGCCAGCCATCGAGCGCCATCGATCCGGCTGTTGTCGACATCGCGCCAGCCACTTCGATGTTGTCCTTGATCAGCACCGGCACACCATGCAGCGCCGTGCGCGGTCCACGCTGCGCCAGTTCACGGTCCAGCACTTCGGCCTGCTGGAGCGCTTCCGGGTTGAGTTCGATCACCGAGTTCAGCTTCGGCCCTCGCCGGTCGATGGACTCAATCCGGTCCAGATACCAGCGCACCAGCCCGCGCGACGTGTAGCGCCCGGTGTGCAGGCCGGTGGCCAAATCGGCCAGTGGCATGTTCAGCAGGTTGTAGGAGCCGTGGTCGTGGTTCGAATGCGCGCAGGCGCCCAACAGCGCCGCGGCGCCGAGCGGTAAGAGTTCCCGGCGGGTCATGTCGGGCATTGTAGCGCTGTCGTCCGCCGTCAGTGCAGCCGCTTCAACGCCCAGTCGAGCGCGTGCAGATGATCCACGTGGTCCGGCGCCGAATTACCCGCAAAGCCGGTCACCTCCAGCTTGCCGGCGCGTGTGTCGCTCACCATCTGCATGCCCAGTGGGCCCCAACGTAAGACGGCGCGCCGCCGCAGCCCCAACTGATCCACCAGCCAGTCTGAAACCTCTGTCGTGGAGGCGAACGTCGATGGGAAAATCTCCGAGTGCATGAACAGCATCCGCTTGCGTCCCGCCATGGCCTCGCGCGCGTAGGCGATGAACGGCTCGATGTCGGCCGTGCGCACCACTCGCTTCTCTTCGGGCTCCTCATAGCCGGAGTGCATGGCGTCCAGCAGAATGATGCCGTCGACGCGCGCCGCGTGCCGTGCCAGTATCTCACGCACCGCGCCATAGCCGGCGCTGAAGGCGGTGAGATAGACCCGCCTCGCTGGCCGGCCCAGTGCTGCCAGAATCTCGTCAAACGCCGCGGCATCCTTGAATGGCTTGCCGTAGACTGATGAGCCGGAGCCCAACTCCACGCCCAGCACGGCTGCCTTCGGCCGTGCTTTACGCACGCTCTGTTCGGCTACCCAGGCGGCGCCGTGAAAGTGGATCACCAGTTCCAGTGGCTTGCCGGGCCGCGCGCGCGGAGGAAGTACGATGGAGCCGAAGCGCGTCTGAATCCGCTCTCCAGCCACGTCGTGGCGGGTCTGCCGTTCATGGGCGCGTGTGTGTTCCACCATCGGCGACGGCGATTGGGCCAATTGGAACAGTAGAAGAAGAGCCAGCATCTCGCCGCCAGCTTAACGCAGACGGCTAAGAATGTCCTGAACGTATGCCTTTGTTTCCGGAATCGGTGGAATGCCACCGGAGGCGGCCACGCGCGCCGGCCCGGCATTGTAGGCGCCTAATGCCAGACTAAGGTCGCCGCCGAAGCGGTCCAGCAGTTGGCGCAGATAGCGGCTGCCGGCGAAGATGTTCTCTTCCGGGTTGAATGGGTCCAGAACATTCAGCCCCTGGGCCGTGGCCGGCATTAGCTGCATCATTCCCAGGGCCCCGGCCTCTGAGATGGCACAGGGTTGAGACGCCGACTCTCTTTGGATCACCGCCCGGACCAACTCCGGAGCCAGTGCGTTCATGCCGGCCGCGCGCTGGATGGTCTCCTCCAGCCTGCGGCCCGTGAGCGGGTCACAACCCCCTTCGGGCAACGCCCAAGCCAGAGTCGGTCCCGTCGACGGCGCCTCTGTTTGCACGGGTGCTGTCTCTGTTCGCCGTGGTTGTTTTTCTGCGGAAGTCTTTTGCTTCTGTATCGATGCCTGCTGAGTTGCAGTCGCGCCACCCTGAGCCGATAGCGCCGCGCGCTGGCGTTCAATCGCTTCACGTTGCCGGGCGATGGCAGCCGCTTGTGGCGAGTCGGCCGCCAAAGCGCAAGCCGCCGTCCACACGAGTAACAGTCCTCGCACGCTCCTCTATCGGAACGTTTGGGCGGTGGCTTTAGAGCTTACACGACTTAACGATAGAGGTGTAATCTCCCGCCAAGCGCCAGTCGTCTTCAATGGTGTGAACCTTCTCGCTCGTTTCTGTGCCGTTGCCCTGATCACAGTCTGCGCCCTGCTGGCGCAGGATCCTGCCATTGGCCGGGTCAGCTTTGGAGGCCATCCAGTGCCTGGAGCTACCGTGACCGCCCGGCAAAACGCTGAGTCGTGGACCGCTGTGACAGACGAGTCAGGCCGTTTCCAGTTCGACAAGTTGCCGTCCGGCGCGTTTCGCCTGGAGGTGAAGCTGTTCGGCTTCCAAACCGCCACTGTCGAGGTCGCCGCCGGCCAGCGTACCAAGCCGGTTGACGTGACTCTGGCGCTGCAGCCATACCGGCCGATGCGCGCTGGCAGCCCCGGCGCACGGAACGGCGTTGGACAGAATGGGAATGGGCAAAACGGTGAGAACAATGCCGAAACGCAGGTCGCCAAGGCCCTGGAAGGCATTACGTCTCAGACTGCACCGGCCGCCGATGCCAGCGACTCGGCTGAGGCGTTTCTCGTGCAGGGTTCCACTAGCCGTGGATTGCAGGAGACGGATCGTCTGGCGATGATCGACTTCGGACCAGGTGGCCCAGGCGGCCCTGGCGGTGTGGGTGGTCCCGGCGGTGAAAGTCAGGCCACGGCCGCATTGACGGGCAGAACGATGGGCGGTGGCATGGGCGGTCCCGGTGGTGGAATGGGTGGCCCTGGCGGCGGCATGGGCGGCCCCGGCGGTGGAATGGGTGGTCCTGGTGGCGGTATGGGAGGACCTCCCGGCATGGAGGGTGGTATGGGCGGCCGTGGTGGACGCGGCGATTTCTCCAATATGACTCCGGAGCAGCGCCAGCAGATGATCGCGCGCATGCGCGGCCGTTCCCCGGAAGGTTTCGGCAATCGTTCGCGCCGTGCCCGCGATCAGATCCGCGGCGGCGCTCAGCTCACCGTGCGCAATGGCGCGCTTGATGCCTCTCCGTTCGCTCTGAACGGCAACACCGTCACCAAACCCTCGTACGCGCAGTACCGCTTTGGCCTCTCCTTTGGCGGACCACTGGTTCTGGGCAAGATCTTTACGTCCGATAACTCGTTCTTCTTTATCAACTACAACGCCAACCGCGGCGACAACGTCTATAACGGCTACGGCGTGGTGCCCACCACGGCGCAACGCTCGGGCGACCTGTCGTCCATTTCGTCGGTGATCTACGATCCGGCGTCCAACACGCCGTTCCCCAACAACGCCATTCCAGCCACGCGCATCAGTCCCATCGCCAGTGGGCTGCTCAGCTATTTCCCGGCGGTCAACCAGGAGAGCTCCACCCAGAACTACCGCTACACCACGGCCAATCAGAGCGACAGCGACAACCTCAGCGTGCGGCTGAATCGTTCCTTCCGCCGCAAGGACCGCCTGGCGTGGGACATTCAATGGCAGCGCCGCAACTCTACCAACGCGCAGCTGTTCGGTTGGGACGATACGGGCGAAGGCTCGGGCATCAATACGAACGTCAGTTGGAGCCACAACTTCTCGGCGCGGCTTGTCCATAACCTGCGCGTCCGCTTCAACAAAAACTACAACCTCACCACGCCGTACTTCGCCTACGGCGCCGATGTCGCCGGAGCGCTGGGCATCAGCGGCACGTCGCGCGATCCAGCCAACTACGGCCCGCCCGATCTGAGCTTCACGAACTTCGCCGGGCTCAGCGACGGCAACCGCTCGCGCCGCAATATGATCAGTTTCGGCTTCGGCGATGGCTGGACCATCGTACACGGCAAGCACTCACTGTCCACCGGTTTTGACTTCACCCGCATGCGCCAGAACGCGCTGTCGGATCCGAACGCGCGCGGCCAGCTCTACTTCGGCGGCTCGGCCACGGCGCAGTTGGACTCGACCGGCTCCACCGTCTCCGGCACCGGCTACGACTGGGCCGACTTCCTGCTTGGCAGCGTACAGCAGAGCACCATCCGCTTCGGCTCACCCGACAACTACCTGCGCCAGACCACATTCGGCGTCTTCGCGCAGGACGAATGGCGCATCCGCACCAACATGACGCTGAACCTCGGCCTGCGTTGGGACGACTGGGAGCCGAACACGGAAAAGTACGGCCGCATGTCGAATCTTGACGTCGCCCCGGACTACACGGGCGCCATGGTAGTGACGCCCGGCTCCGCCGGCACCTGGAGCGGCACGACGCCGAACGGCATGATCCGCGCGGACCGCAACAACCTTTCGCCGCGCTTGGGGCTGGCCTACAAGCCCTTCAAGAACGGCCGCACCATTCTGCGCGGCGGATACAGCATCTTCTACGACAACAGCGTCTATCAACGCGTCGCCTCGCGGCTGGTCTACCAGCCGCCCTATTCGACCAGCGCCACCTACACCGCTTCGGCGGCCGCTCCGTTGAGCCTCGCAACGCCGTTCGCCGGCTCCACCTCCACCACCATCAGCAACAGTTACGCCTTCACGCCCGATTACCCGCTGGCCACGGCCAAGACGTGGAACGTCTCGGTGCAGCAAAACCTGCACGGCTACATCTTTGAGACCGGCTACCTGGGTACCCAGGGCAGCGGGCTGGCCATCCTGCGCGCTCCGAACCGCATCGTCTCCGGCTCCACGCGCAAGATCAGCTACGCCTCGGCGTTCACGTACGAGACGCCCGAGGGCTCGTCCATCTTCCACGCGCTCACTGTGCGCGTCAATCGCCGCATGCGGCGCGGCTGGAACTGGAGCGCCTTCTACCAGTGGTCGAAGTCGATTGACAACGCCAGTTCCATCGGCGGCTCCGGCTCCTCGGTGGTGCAGAACGAATCCGACCTCGCCGCCGAGCGCGGTCTGTCGAGCTTCGACAAGCGCCATCAGTTCAGCTTCAACACCATGATCATGTCGCCGTTCGGCCCGAACGGCATCTGGCTGCGCCAGCGCAACACCTGGACCCACTTCCTGCGCGACTGGACGCTGTCCGGCAACATGAGCTTGAGCTCCGGCGCGCCGCTTACGGCCCGCGCCATGGGCTCGTCCACCGACAAGAGCGGCACCGGCACCACGTCCACCACACGCGCCGACGCCACGGGTGAGTCCATCACGTCCGGCTCCGGCTACTTCAACACGGCGGCCTTCACCTCGCCCGCCGGCACCTACGGTACGGCCGGCCGGGGCACCATTCCGGGCCCGGGCTCGTTCAACCTGAACGCCAACTTCGGCCGCTCGTTCCAGTTGGGCGACAGCTTCCGGCGCCGTCTGGAAGCGCGCATTGAGGCCAACAACATTCTGAATCACCCGAACATTACCGGCTACGGAACGGTGGTGGACTCCACCACCTATGGGCTGGCCACCTCGGCCGGCTCCATGCGTTCCGTTCAGCTGACGCTGCGGTTGAGGTTCTAGTTATCATGCGAGCACTCCTAGCCAGCCTTTTGTCTCTTTCGATGCTGGTGGGCCAACAGCCCGACCAGATGCCGGTGTTTCGCGCCTCGGCCAATCTCGTCATCGTCACGGTCTTTGTGCGCGACAAGAACGGCAAGCCCATCACGGGCCTGAAGAAGGAGGACTTTGTCCTCTCGGAAAACGGCAAGCCGCAAACCATCAGCGTCTTCGATTTTCAGAGCCTGACCACGGAGCCGGAGCCGGCCGTTGCCGCGCCGGCCACCGCCGTGGCCGCGGCGCCGGCCGCGCCACGTTTCGCCGAGTCGGAAGACCACGCCCGCTTTCGCGACCGTCGTCTGCTGATCCTGTTCTTCGACTGGAGCTCGCTCCAGACGGCGCAGCAGGTTTACGCCAAGGAGGCGGCCGGGAAGTTCCTCAAGGAGAAAATGCAGCCGGCCGACCTGGTGGAGATTGTCAGCTTTGGCACCAAGCTCAAAGTGGAGCAGGAGTTCACCGCCGACCGCGACGTGCTGCTGGAAGTGATCAAGAAGTTTCAGACCGGCACGATGAGCGAGAACGCCACCGACGCCAACACTACCGAGGACACCACCGAAACCGACGCCTTCGCCTCCGACGAAACCGAGTTCAATCTCTTCAACACGGACCGCAAAATGGCCGCGCTGGAAGATCTGGCGCGTTCGCTCAGCTCGTTGCCGGAAAAGAAGGCCGTGGTCTACTTCTCCGGCGGCGTCTCGCGCACCGGCGACGACAACCAGGCGCAGTTGCGTTCGGCCGTCAATGCCGCCGTGAAGTCGAACGTGAGCTTCTATCCGGTGGATGTCACTGGTCTGCAAGCCACGCCTCCGGGCGGCGCGGCCAGTGCGGGCGGTGCGCAGGGCGGCACCGGACTGTTTTCGGGCTCGACGCAGCGCGGCCAGCGCGATCAGCAGATCAGCGGCCAGGACACGCTCGTCATGTTGGCCGAGGATACCGGCGGCAAGGCGTTTCTCGACGACAACGACCTGGTGCTCGGCATCCAGAAGGCGCAGCAGGACATTCAGAGCTACTACATTCTGGGCTATTACTCGAGCGATGAGCGGCGTGACGGCCAGTTCCGCCGCGTCAGTTTGAAGCTCGCGCAGGCCACTCAGCAGAAGTTGCAGGCCAAGCTCGACTACCGCCAGGGCTACTTCTCCGACAAGGACTTCAAGG
Source organism: uncultured Candidatus Solibacter sp. (assembly GCA_964478395.1). Lineage (GTDB taxonomy): Bacteria > Acidobacteriota > Terriglobia > Bryobacterales > Bryobacteraceae > Paludibaculum. The sequence continues at coordinate 26,654 of CAYZIX010000023.1, read as the reverse complement.
CTTTCAACAGCTACGACAAGGAGAAGCAGTTGCAGGACGCGCTGCTGCTGGGCGATCCGGTGATGGACCTGCGCGTGGCGATGGAGGTGAACTGGTTCCGTCTGAACCGCGACCGCTATTTCATCCCCGTGGCGCTGAAGATCCCGGGCTCGGCCATTCCGCTGAAGAAGAAGGGCAGCGCCGAGACCACCACGTTCGACTTCGTCGGGCAGTTGAAGGACTCGAAGGGCCTGACCAACGGCAGCGTGCGCGACTCGATCAAGATCGAGCTGCGCGACCAGAACGCCGGCCAGCTCGCCTCGCGCAGCCTGATCTACGACACCGGCTTCACCGTCGCACCGGGCACTTACCGGATCAAGATGCTGGTCAGGGAAAACCTCACCGGCAAGATGGGCACGTTTGAAACAAAAGTTGTCGTTCCTGATCTGGTCACTGTGAAGGACTCCGCTCGCCTCAGTTCGCTGGTGTTGGGCGCGCAGCGCATCCCCATCAAGGAAGCCGTGGGCATCGCGGACAAGAAGGAGCGCAAACAGGAGGACCACCCGCTGGTGCGCGACAAGCAGAAGCTGCTGCCCAGCGTCACGAAGGTCTTCCACAGCGGGCAGACGCTTTCGGTTTATGCCGAGCTCTACGACCCTGTCATCAGCGAGCAGGGCCAGAACGCTCCGGCCGTTTCCGCCGCGGTGACCGTGTACCGCGCGGGCAAGCTGGTCTATCAGTCGTCGCCGGTCTATGTCTCGACGCTGAAGCCGGGCCGCGGCGGCATCGCGCCGATTTCGCTCGAAGTGCCGCTGAAGGATTTCAAGCCGGGCGAGTATACCGTGCAGTTGAACGCCATCGACCGCGTGGGCCAGAAGGTGGCCTTCGCGCGCTCGCCCATGGTGGTGCTGGCGCAGCCGCAACCGCAGCACACCAATTAGCCGGAAAGGGCACGATACGGGCGGCCGGCCTGAGGGCCGCGAACGGGCCACAAGCTGTTGTCTGATAAAGAGTTGAAGGTGATTGCGCCCGCTCCGGTTCTCGGGTTCGAATTGAACCCCATTTGGGTACTTAACTCCTTTGTTTGTAACTGAATAAGGGCTATTTTTCGAATTCCCCCAAAATTCCGTGCCGGAAGAGCAAACAGGGGCCGCCTGCGGCTTCCGGATCGAGATTGTCTGAAGCCGCGCAGAGAACATAGTGCCCCGAGTGTGTGTATACCCCGCCCCAGGAAGACAAAAGGGGTGGTTTGATGCAGGCGGCTGAAAACAGGCGGAAAATAAGCCGGCCAGGACGCGGAACGCGGAAAGAGTGGAATTGCGGACAGTTCCGGTTTCCCTGCCTCGCCCTGCCGTGCGCCCCGGGCCCTGCTAGGATGAGTGCATGGCTGGAATGAAGTTCACGGCCGTATTCGTGAAGGGCCCCGTGGGCTATGCTGCCTTCGTCGAAGAGCTGCCCGGCGCCAACAGCCAGGGGCGTACTCTGGAAGAGGCCCGGGAGAATTTGAAAGAGGCGGTTGCGCTGATGCTGGAAGCGAATCGCGAGCTTTCGCACGAGGCCACGCAAGGGGCCGAAGTGATTCGCGAGAGCTTTGTTCTGCCGGCGGCATGAAACGCATCGGCCTGACGCGCCACCTTGAACATTGTGGCTGCGTCGTGCTGCGTGAAGGCCGCAGCCACACCGTTTATGTCAACCGCTCGGCGCGGAAGTCGTCCACGGTGCCCCGCCACCGCGAGATTGACGAGTTTCTTGCTCGTAAAATCTGCGACGATTTGCAGGTGCCCCGCCCGAGGTAGTGCGTCGGTGGTGCGTCGTACAGCGTCGCGGTTCATGTAATCCATTCGTTTGACCACCAGTCCCGCGCTATCCGTAACCGCCCGTGTCGAGCCCAGGTGATCCACAGAGAAGTACTGCATGCCGGCCGCGGCCGTGGTCCAGCCGTATTCGGCCGCCGGGCGCCCTAGTTCGTCGTAGGCGACGACGAGGTCACTCACCGTCGCGCCGGTGGTGGCCGGCGTGCAGATCCCAGACATCAGACTGACCACTTCGCCTTAATGTCTTCCTCGGTCGAAACGCAGAATAGCCAGAATCCGCAGCAGACTGCCGCCTTGAGAATAATGAAAGTCAACAAATTGCCACTTTTTACCCATGAGGTACAGCTCGGCAACTACGCTAGCACGCTTGACTGAGTGGTCAGAGCCAATCCGATAGACTTTTACGAAATAGTGATCCCCACGCTTTTCACAATTACGAGCCTCATAACCGTCATCCGGATCTTGCGTATTGAGGAACGGGTCAAAGTCGATTCCGACGATCTCGGCTCCCGCCTTACTCTGTGCATTCAGGTCCCCTTTAAGTGCGTTGGCGAGTGACACGCTGAAGGCTTCTGGCCGGTTTTCCACGGCGCGTCCCCATGAAGGGTTGCTCCCCCCTTCTCTGGAGACAGAGACATACCAGTCGTAGAAGGCCCTCGTGAACTCAAGCGCGTCTCTTTCAGAACCCTTCGAATGGATGGCCGGCGCGGTTTGTGTTTGAGAAACAACCGAAAACAGAATCAGCAATAACGTTACCGTAGCCAATTGATTGAATATTGATCTCATATCCCTAGCCGTGCCCTCCACCATTGACAGCGCCCTGCCGCGCATCCAGCAGCACATCCAAACGAGGCCAAGGTCGAACGGGTCATGCTTGAAAGTCCAGGCTAGGTGGCTGAATCCATCTATAAGGCCTCTGGGGGGCATTCGGTGCCGGGCGACGGCGTCGCATGACAACAGCCTGATACCACCGGTTGGCGTTTTCCATGAAAGACAGATCTGCCACCTTGGAGAATATCGCGTTTTCGTCTCCACTATTTGCTCGGAATGCTGCGAAGTCAACGCTGCTTCCTCACCGGTGAAGCCTGTTACATCACGCAGCGCGTCACGTTCGCGGACCCGGACCGCGCAACCTGCCTCTTCTTGCTCGTCCGGAGCCTCGATTGGTCTGGTGCTTGACGCCAATCTCGCAGATTTGAGTGCACGCACGTACGGAGCACGACGATTCGTTTTGGCGGCGTTGGCGCAACAGTGGCAGAATAGGGCCGTGATCGGCCCGCAGGAATAGTGACCGGCATCCTTGCCGGCGCCACGCTGATGGTTTTCGGACTGGTGCCGGATCTGCTTCAGGATCTCGCGGAAGGTTTGCGCAGGCGCTGGTTCAGATTGTGCCCAGCAACTCGCGGCCCATCAGTTGTCCCCAGCCTCGCGGGCGGGGGATTGTCGTCACCGTCGCAGCTGCGCTGGCGCATTAGCCGGCTACTGAAAGACGGCTTAGCAGCGCCGCTTCGTTGAAGGCATGTGCGTCCGCTCGTTGACACTCGCGGCTCGTGACGCACACAAGGCACGCGTCGGTAAACGGTCTTCGGCGTACTCAGCAGCCTGTCAGGCCTTGTTCCAGTCGCGCACGACCTGCGCGAAGCAACTCGGTCCGCTCGCGAGCACAGCGCCGTAGCCGTGGCCGGGTTGTGTCCAGGCGCCGCTCAGGTACAGGCCCTTCACCGTGGTCGCATGGCCGACGCGCCGGTTGCCGGAGTTGCCGACTGTCTGGTTCCAGCCATAGATGGCGCCTTCCGGATGCGATGTGTAGCGCCAATGCGTCAGCGGCGTGCCCACCTCTTTTACTTCAATTGCCTTCGAAAGCCCCGGCAGCAGCGCTTTTTCGACACGCTCAATCAGGACACGCGCCATGCGCTCTTTCTCGGCGCGATAGGCCGTCTTACGGCCCGCGCGGTAGTCGGCCTCGAACTTGCGCCAGTGCTCGTAACCTTGCAGCGCCAGAATGTTGAGCGTGTTTTTGCCCTTAGGCGAGTACTCCGCATAAACGTTGTCGTAGAGCATCACGCCGCAGCCGCCGTGCTCGACGTCAGCCGAGAGCATGGCCGCGTAACCGGCCTCATCGTCGTAGCTTGGCACAATGCCAATCTCGGAATCCTTGATGCCGAGTTTGCCGACGAGGTCGCGCTTCAGCCCCAGAAACACCTGAAATGCTGACAGACTGCGCGAGAACTTCGCCATGCGCTCCTGATAGGCGCGCGTCGCGTCGCTGGGCTCCAGCATTTGCGAGAACGTCGTCTCGGCGCTGGCGTTCGAGATCACGGCCCGGGCGCGGTATTCGGCGCCATCGGCGCAGCGCACGCCCACGGCCGCACCGTTCTCGACAAGGATCCGCTCCACCTTGGTCTTCAGCAGCAGTTTGCCGTTGCGAGCCTCAATAAAACGCCGGAGCGCATTGGAGATGGCCTGCGAACGGCCCTTCGGGTAGTAGCCGCCGCCACCCAGGTAGCCCGCCGTCGGAATGGCGTAGTAGAAGGCGCTCAATTTGGATGGAGGCAGTCCGTAGTAGCCCCATAAGAAGGAGACCATCGCTTTCAGTTTGGCGTTTTGAAGGCGCGCATCCACCATCTGGCCCCAGGTGTGCATCGAGTGGCGCGCCAGCAGCGGATAGTCCTTGACGAAGGTCTGCATGTTGGGCTGGCCGCGCAATTGGCTGAGGCGGTTGACCTCCTCGCCCAGGCCACGCATGTCGGCGAACAGCGCGTCGATGCCCGCCTTCTCTTGCGGGAAACGCTCGGCCAGCAGGCGGGCGAAGGCCTCGGGGTCGCGCTGCGGCACGCGCAGGTCGAAGTCCGGAAAGATAGTCCGGAACAGGCTGGGATGGGGTACAAACTCGACGTCCTCAATCTCCGGAAACGGGCCGATCAGATTGCGCAAACCGTTGCGCTCACTGACCGTGGTCGAGTGCAATGAGACATCGAAAGTGAACGGACCGCGGCGAAAGGCCGTGGCAAAGCCACCCGGCTTGTCGTGCTGCTCGATGGTGAGAGTGCGGTAGCCCTTGCGCGCGAAGGCCGCCGCAGTGCTCAGGCCGCCGAGCCCGGCGCCGATCACGATGGCGTTGTAAGTACCATCTTTTGTTTGGTTTTTGGCGTCAGGCAGGTTTGCCCAAGCTGTTCCGGCCAGCGGCAGGACTCCCGTCAGCGATTCGATCAGGCACCGGCGTGACAGTTCATCCATCGTCCCGGTTCCTCCTTAATTTCGGATAGTGTACTCCTGATGCTACGAATTTGGGCCAGAAACGGTTCGGAGCAGGTTTGACAGTGTTTGCGCGCGGCTCCTATACTGGAGATTCAGCCCATTAGGGGCGTGAGAGCTTATTGTGTCCGTGCGCCGCAACGCGCGCGCGACGGGACCGCCGGATATCAGTCATGCCGAAAAGAACATTTCAGCCGAATAACCTGAAGCGTGCCAAAGCGCACGGCTTCCGCGTCCGCATGAAGACCAAGAACGGCCGGGCCGTGTTGGCCCGCCGCCGGGCGCGTGGACGCTACAAGTTGAGCGTCAGTGACGAACGAGCCATTCGTACCGCCTAGTCCCGCGTCCGTCCGCCGCGCTTTCGCCTTTCCCAAGGACCGGCGCCTGCGGCGGCGCGCCGAGTTCAGGCAAGTTTACGATCAAGGGTTTCGAATTCCGTGCGCGTGTTTTGTGGCCTTCTGTTGGAAGAGTCCGCTGGCCGACGGCCCCAAGGTCGGCTTCACCACGCCACGGGCCTTGGGCAAGGCCGTTGTCCGCAACCGCATGCGTCGCCGTTTGCGCGAGGTTGTGCGGGTGCGTCTCAGCCAGCTTGCGCCGGAGTGGCGCATTGTCTGGAATCTACGCCGTGCGGCGCTTACCGCTCCCGTCGAAAAACTGGCCGGCGAAGTGGAGAGGGTTTTTGAACGATGCAAACCCTGATCCTGGCCGTTTTGCGGCTCTACCAGCGTTTCATATCCCCTTGCCTGCCGCATGCCTGCCGTTTCCACCCCACTTGCAGTCAATATATGTTGGAGGCCGTGGCCCGTTTCGGCGCTGTGCGGGGCGTTTGGATGGGGTTACGGCGTCTGGCCCGTTGTCATCCCTGGAACCCTGGTGGTTTCGATCCCGTAGCTGAGAGTGTTCCCAGTTTGAAGAGAGAGAGTATTCCATGGCCGACGAACTAAAAGGCACGGGCTCTGCGCCCTCCGGCAAGAAGACCGAGCTGAGCATGGAGATGCGTTTGCTGCTGGCCTTTGGCCTGATGGGCGTGGTGCTGTTTGCCACACAGTACCTCATGCCCAAGCCGGCAAAGCCGCCCGTGGCCGCGCCGCAGAAGCAGGCGCAGGTGGTGGAGCAGGCTAAGCCGGAGAACAAGCCGGCGCCTGAACCGGCGGCGGCTCCGGCGACGGCTCCGGTGGCGCCCACGGCCGAGACGCGTGACGAGACCACTACTATCGAGACGGATGTCTATAAGGTAGTGCTGTCGAACCACGGCGCCGTGGTCCGCAGCTGGATTCTGAAGAAGTACAAAGATACGCAAGGCCGTCCATTGGAGCTGGTCAGCGCGACGGCCGCGGCCAAAGCGGGCTGGCCCTTCTCTTACGTCTTCCCGCGCACCAAGCCCGCGACGAATCTGAACGGCGCACTGTTCTCCGTCACACAGAAGGACCCGCTTTCGATCGAGTTCACTTTCTCGGATGGCAAGACCTCCGCGCGCAAGAGTTTCCAGTTCGATCCGCGCGGCTACCGCGCCTTGTTCCGGTCCGAGGTGAGCTCGAACGGCCAGGGTATCGATCATCACATTGCCTGGCGCGGCGGCTTCGGAGACCGTGCGGCGCACAACGCCTCTGAATTGCAGAAGAGCGTGCGTTACGACGGTGAGCGTTCCAAGCTGATTGAGGAAGGCCCTGGCGCCGGCGAGAAGGGCCCCATCACGGTGAGCGGCTCGTTCCACTTTGTCGGCATTGAAGATCCCTATTTCGCCAATGTGGCCCTGCCTGCGCCGGGACAGTCGTTTGAGTTCTCCACCTGGAGCGACATGGTGCCCGATGTGCCCGGCGCGGAGGCCAAACGCCATGTTGGCGCCAGCTTTGGCGGCCATGGGGTGAACGAGGCCGTGCTCTTCGTCGGCCCGAAGGATACCAACATCCTGCGCGCCACTGATCCCAAACTTGAAACGATGATCGACTGGGGCTGGTTCTGGTTCCTCGCCAAGCCGCTGTTCGTCTCATTGCAGTGGAGCGTGGTGACGCTCACTAACAACTGGGGCTGGGCGATTGTCTTCGTCACCATCATCATCAACCTGCTGATGCTGCCGCTGAAGTTCTCGCAGTTGCGCAGCTCGAAAAAAATGGCGGCGGCACAGCCGGAAATTCAGGCGGTCAACAACAAGTACAAGGGAATCCCGATGAAGGATCCCCGCAAGCAAAAGCAGAACGAAGAGATCATGGCCGTCTACCAGAAGCACGGCATCAATCCGATGGGCGGGTGCCTGCCGCTGTTGCTGCAAATGCCGTTCTTCTTTGCGTTCTACAAGGTTCTTTCGGTGGCCATTGAACTGCGCGGCGCGCCGTGGCTCTGGGTGGCGGACCTTTCGCAGCCCGAAACGCTGGCCATCCGCGCACTGCCCGTGATCATGCTGGTTACCCAGGTATGGATGCAGAAGATGACACCGATGGCGGGCGGCGACCCGACGCAGCAGAAAATGATGATGATCATGATGCCCATCATGATGACCTTCTTCTTCTACGGCGCGTCCAGCGGGCTGGTGTTATACTGGCTCACTAGCAACGTGGTCGGAATCGTGCAGCAGTACTTCTTCAACCAAGCTGCCCAGAAGTCCGCGCCCGTCCCTGCGACGACGAAAAAGAGATAGACGCACCCGGTAATGAGCAACCCCAAATACACTGTTGACGCGGTGGGCGACAATATCGCCGACTTTCTGGACGCCGTACTGGATGCGGCGGACTTCGATGTGGAATACGAGATTCTGGACGGCGCCGAAGCCGGCAACTACTTCGAGAAACCCTCGCTGGTAGTGAAATTCTCCGGCCCGGATCTCGAGTTTTTGATGAATAACAAGGGCGAGGCGCTGCTGTCGCTGGAGCAGCTCACGCAAGAGGTGCTTGAGATGGCGCCCGACGAGCACGCCCTGCTCTGCTTCGACGCCAACGACTTCCGCCTGTTGCGCCAGGAAGAGCTGCGTTTGAGCGCGCTGACTGTGGCCGAGCGCGTCCGCGAGACTAACGTGCCCTACCGCTTCAGCCCGATGAGCAGCCGCGAACGGCGTCTGATTCATCTGGCGATGCGCGATCAGACCGATCTGCGCAGCGAAAGCGCTGGCCAGGGCCCCTACCGCCATGTGGTTATTTACCCTGCCGGGATGGCGTCGTTGCCGGAACCGCCCACGCCCGTCGGCCCGCCGCCGCGCCGCTCCGGCGGCTTTGGCGACCGTGACCGGGACCGTGGTCCACGCGATCGTGGTCCGCGCGGCCGTGGTGGCGATCGTGGCCCGCGTGGCCGCGGTGGCGACCGCCGTGGTCCCCGTCACTAACCTGAAGTGAACCGCAGCGACACCATCGTCGCCCTATGCACCCCTCCAGGCGCCGGTGGCCTGGGTGTGGTGCGCCTGTCCGGCGCCGAAGCGCTCTCCATTGCCGGCCGCTTGGTCCGGTTGCGCGACGATATGCCGTGGATGCCTCGTGTGGCCGCGCTGGGCGATCTGCTCGACGACGATGGTGAGCGGCTTGACGAGGTGCTGGCCACCTACTTCGCCGCGCCCCGCTCCTACACCGCCGAAGACGTGGTCGAGATCTCCTGTCACGGCTCTCCCGTTGTCCTGAACCACTGCGTTCGCCGGGCCATCCAGGCTGGAGCGCGTCCGGCAGAGCCCGGAGAGTTCACTCTCCGCGCCTACCTGAACGGCCGCCTGGACCTGCCCCGCGCCGAGGCTGTCCGCGACCTCATCCACGCCACAACGCTTCATCAGGCGCGCGTCGCCGCCCGCCAACTGGAAGGCTCTGTCTCACGCGCCGTCCAGCCGGTGAAGGAGCAACTTCTCACCTGGATCGCGCGGCTTGAAGCCGGAATCGATTTTGCCGAAGACGATGTCCCTGTTGCTGCAAATGACGTAGTTCTGCCGGAATTGCAGTCAATGATTCAGGTGCTGACGCGGCTGATCGACAGCTATCGCTTCGGCAAGCTGCTGCACGAAGGTGTTACGGTTGCCCTGGTGGGGCGCCCGAACGTCGGCAAGAGCAGCCTGTTCAACGCTCTGCTGGAGCAGGACCGGGCGATTGTTACCGATATCCCCGGCACTACCCGCGACACCGTTTCCGAGACGCTCACGCTCGCCGGTGTGCCGGTCCGGCTGGTGGACACAGCCGGCATTCGTGAATCGGCCGATCCAATAGAAAAGATGGGGGTTGACCGCAGTGTCCAGGCGATGGCGGATTCTGATATTACTATAGTAGTTATTGATCTGTCCGAACCACTGACCAGCGCCGATCAGCAGTTGTTGGAAAAGGCTGCCGGGCAGGGCTCTCACTTCGTTGCCGGTAACAAGATTGATCTGCCTGTCAAAACTGCTACTAATATAGAATATTTGCCGGTGTCCGCCGCCACGGGCGCTGGCATCGTGGAGCTGCGTAAGGCGCTGGAGGCTCGATTGGCGCCTGAAGAGGCCAGTTCGAGCCTGATCACCAGTGCGCGCCACGAATCGCTGCTGCGTGAGAGCAGGGAAGCTCTCAAGCACGCTACCGAGGCGGTCGGCTTCGGTCTGCCCCACGAGATGCTGCTGCTGGACGGCTATGCCGCTCTGCAACCGCTGGACGCGCTCACCGGCGCCACCACGGCGGACGACATCCTACAGCGGATCTTCTCCACCTTCTGCATCGGTAAGTAACAACTTAAGCATCCAGCGGCCGGTATTTCACACCCATCGCATCCAGCCGTTCAAGATGTTTCACCAGCCGTGCCGAAAAACCGTGGAAATCCTTGCGTTCACGCGCGGTCCAGGCTACTTCGGCCAGCGCCGACATGCGTGGGAAGGCCATGTAGTCCAGCAGTTCGGGCGTCGGGATGTATTCCGTCCAGAGCTGCGCCTGTGTGCCGAGTACGTGCCGGGCCTCGGCCGGGCTGAGGCCGGCCGGCACGGGCTCGTAGTTGTAGATTTTGGGCAGGTCGATGAAGCCGCCGATGGCCAGCGGCTCGTTGGGCGACTTCGACTGGTAGTAATTCAGGTAAGTGAACTGATCGGGCGTCATCACCACGTCGTGGCCGGCGCGCGCGGCCGCGATGCCGCCCTTCTCACCGCGCCAACTCATGACGACAGCGCCGGGCGTCATGCCGCCTTCAATAATTTCGTCCCAGCCCACCAGCGTGCGCCCGCGACCGCGCAGGAAGGTATTCATGCGGCCGATGAACCAGGTTTGCAGCTCCGCCTCGTTCTTCAACCCGAGCGCCTTCATCCGGGCCTGCGCCGCGGCGCTGGCCTTCCACTGGTCGTGCGGCACTTCGTCGCCACCCACGTGGATGTAGCGCGACGGGAACAGCGACAGCACCTCCACCAGCACGTGCTGCAGGAAGTGGATGGTCTTCTCATTTACCGCGAAGACGTTTTTCGACACGCCCCACTGTCCCCACACCTGGATATGCTCGCCCGTGTTGCCGAACTCCGGATAGGCGGCCAGTGCGGCCTGCGCATGGCCCGGCATCTCGATTTCAGGCACCACATTGATGTGGCGGGCCGCGGCGTAGGCGACAATCTCGCGGATGTCGTTTTGCGTGAAAAAGCCGCCGTACAGTTTGCCGTCGAAACCGCCGCCGGCGCGTTCGTGTCCGACTCGTGTCTGGCTACGCCGCGATCCAATGCGCGCCAGTCTCGGGTAGCGTTTGATCTCAATGCGCCAGCCCTGGTCGTCGGTCAGGTGCAAGTGGAGGGTGTTCAGCTTATGCAGCGCCAGACGGTCCAGGTACTCGAGCACCACCTTCTTGGGCATGAAGTGCCGGCAGACGTCCAGATGTGCGCCGCGCCAGGCGAAGCGCGGCTGGTCCTCGATTTCGATAGCCGGCAGGCGCCACTCCTCGCTGCCTCGTCCGGTGGCCGAGCACGCCAACGGCGGCAGCAACTGCCGCAGCGTCTGCCCGGCGTAGAACAATCCGGCTGTGGTCGACGCGCGCAGGTTGGCCCGCTCCGGTGTGATGTCCAGCAGGTAGCCCTCGCGGCCGTAGCGCTCCAGGCTTGGATCCAGCGCCAGGTTGATGGTTGTCTCGCCCGGCGTGTCGCCGCCAACCTGACAGTTCAGGAACCCCGCCAGGTAGCGGGCCTCCGCCTGCGCGCCTCCCATCGCTGTGATCGTGGTGCGGCCGCCGACGGCCATCGTCCCGTCGCGCGGTGTGATGTGCGCCGGCCTGGGGATCAGCGCCGGCTCGTCCGATGCCTGCCATGCGCTGGCAGCCAGGGGCGCTGAGCCAAGGAATATTCGTCTGGTGAGCATCGCCATGTCGATCCCTACTGCACTTGAGCGGCTTTGAAGCTAGTGAAGGCGCCGGTTGAGGCGAACCTCAAGCCGAGAGCCGAAATCTCACCGTCGAGCGAAGCGATTTCGAGCACCCCGCGCTTGCCGTCCAACTCCGGCCAGAGGTCGATCAAGCGGAAGGCGCGATGGCCCTGCGTCGGCAGCGTCGGGAAAGTAGCGCGCAGCAGGCGCGAGCCCTGCTCATCGGTAAAGGTGAACGTCGGCGTGGCCGTCACTTCGGCGCTCATGTTGGCGATGGCGATCGAGGTGGTGTAGCCGCCCGAGTTGTCGAATGGCAGCAAATTGCGCGTCATCGTGCCGGAATTGATTGGCACCGCCGCCTCCTGGAACACCGCGGTGGACTGCGTCTGGCGGAAGACGGCGAAGCCGGTCACCCACTGATCTGAAATCACCTCGGCCCAGCCCGACTGCACCACCGGATTGGCTCCCGTTGTGCGGATGGTGATGGATGACCCCGCGGGAATGGTGATTCTCGAAGGATCCACGCCATCTTCGAAGTCCACGGTCCAGTCGGCCGTGGCGCCTGCCGCCGTCGAATCCTTGTGGAACTTCAACTGCACGTAGGCCATTGAATAGTCGTTGTTGACCAGCGTGATCGAGGTCTTGAAAGCGCCGCCGTCGGCCACCTGCGGGATGGAGCGGCGGCCTGAGAGCTTCCGGTTATAACTTTGGGCCTCGAACGAGGTGAACGCACCACTTGGGCTGAATCTCAGCCCAAGCACCGAAACCTGCCCGGCCAGCACCCAGATGTCGGCTGTGCCGCGCGACGAGGCCAGGTAGCTGAACTCGGCCGGCAGTTCGAAGGCGTAGTGGCCGCGCGCCGGGATGTCCTTGGCCTTATCCAGCTTGAGCACCTCGCCGTTCGAATTGCGGAAGGCCACGCGCACGTTGGCCGTCTCGGTACTGCTCATGTTGGCGATGGCCACGGATGTGGTGAAGCCGTCGCGATTGTCAAACGGCAACTGCACGCGCTGCATCAGGGTTGAGTTAATCGGTACAGCCGCCTCCTGCGTATTCCCATCGGGCTGCAATTGGCGGAACACCGCCAGCCCGCCGATCTTCTGCAACGTGGTGATCTCGGCCCAGCCGGATGAAACCGTCTCCGGAGTGCCGGCCGTCTGCACGGTCCAGGCGCCGCCCACCGGGATGTCGATGTTTTCGATGACGGCGTTGTTATCCATGGCCGGCGTCCAGGCCGTAGTGGCGCGCGTTGCCGGATCTTCCTTGTAGAACTTGAGAGTGACGCGCGCCGTCGTGGTGTCATGATTGACCACCGTGATCGATGTGCGGAACTTACCGCCCGACGAGGGGCCGCCGTCGGCCACCTGTGGGATGACGTAGAAGGTGGATGGCATCAGCTCCTGCCGGACGGGGACGCTGACCGACTGGGAGGCGTCGGCCGGCGTGAAGTTGACGTAGTCCGTGCGCGGCAGCGCGACGGCCAGTGCCGGGTCGACCCGGATACCCAACAAGCCTGGCGTCAACACCTTCGGCGACGAGGGAATCACTGCCTGGGCGCCGGACGATGTCACCACGTCCAGCGACAGCGAGCGCCCGCCGCTGGCGCTGACCTGGAAGGGTTGTGTCGGCGGCTCCAGTTGCCCAAAGAGGTAGGCGTACATGAACGTCGGAATCACGGTGAGCGGGGCCGTCTGGTCGGTCACTGAGAGCGTCACCTGAATGGTCTTGGTCAAGCCGGGAAGGTCTGTTGAAGATATCTCGAGCGTAGCCAGACCCTGGCTGCCCGCCGGCAGCCCCATCGTACTGGCGCGGATGGTCACCGTTTTGGGCGTGATCATTGATGCGTCACTGTCCACCGTCAGCCAGTTGCCGCCGGTGGCCGGGCTGACCGCGACCGCGAATTGGCGCGACGACTTGTCCGAGATGCCAACCGTGAACGTCTTGCTGACCACCAGATCCGGCGCCTGGGAGAATGCGATTGCCGAGGCGCTCAGATCGAACCAGACGTCGGCTTTCGTGAAAACCACGTCGAACGTCACCGGAGCATAGTCACTGCCGGAGTTGGGCGTGATTGTGACCACGCCGGTGGTAGCTCCCACCGGGAGGTAGGTCGGGTCGCAGGTGACCGTGATTTCCAGCGATTGGCCGGTACCCAGCGTGGCGTTGGCGGGGGCTGCCGTCAGCCAGACCTCCTTGGTGGAGATGCTGAAACTGAACGGGGTGCTCGAGTTCTTGATCACCACCTTGCCCGATACCTTCTCCGTGGCAATCGACTCCACGGTCAGCTTCAGCGGCGATGGGCTGAACGTGACCGACGGAGTTCCGTCGGCCCAAACCAGCGGCAGGATGCCGCAAGCAAGCAGCGCGCGAAGTGCAATGTTCATGGCCATTCCTTGATGCGGATCCTAGCGTGGATGCCGTAAGCCTCATCATAGGGGCACCGGCGGCGTATCGCAACGCGTTCGCGCGGGGCATTCCCCCGGCCGGGCGCATGCCCGTATAATCAAGGTCAGACCAGCATGTATTCACGAAGGAAACTTCTTCTCGGCGCCACGGCTCTTGCCGCCACGCCTTGTCTGGCCCGCGCCGCCCAGGCGCCCGCGCAGGCGCCAGCCAAGCCCACGTTCCAGTCGGCCGTGACCGAGGTGATCGTGCCCGTTAGCGTAACGGACGACAAGGGCCGCTTCATCTCCAACCTGGATCAGAAGGACTTCATCCTTTACGACGAGGGCAAGCCGCAGAAGATCGGCTTCTTTACGCGAGAGCGCAACCAGCCGGTGGTGCTCGGCTACCTGGTGGATCTTTCCAACGCCAACAAACTGCATTGGGACAAGTTCAAGGAAGCCATCCAGGATCTGGTGCTGGCCACGCTAGAGCCAGAGGGCAAGCCCGACGAGCGCTTTTCCGGATATCTGGTGGGTTATTCCAGCGAAGCCGAGCTGATGGTGAACACCACCAACGACCCGGAGAAGATCCTCGAACGCATCCGCAAGATCAAGCCCGGCGGCGCCGCGGCCATGTTCGACGCCGTACACATGGCCTGCACCAGCCGCACACTGATCAAGGGTGAACCGATTGAGCCGCGCCGCGTCATTATCGTCGTTGGCGACGGCCACGACAACTCCTCCAAACATAATTTGAACGAGGTGGTGGAGATCGCGCAGCGCAATCTGGTCACCATCTACGGCGTTTCCACCGTCGCTTTTGGTTTCCGCGCTACTGGCGAGGCCAACCTCTCGCGTCTGACCGAGGCCACTGGCGGGCGCGTCGTCTACCCGCTGGATAACCCGTACACGGACGTCTCCGGCTACCTGTCGACGCCATCCGACGAAGGCAACTTTGCACTCAAGGTCGGCACCGGCGGCTACGCCACCGCCATCATGCGCGGCATTGTGAACGCCATCGCCGCCACGGCCGGAGAGATCACCACGCAATATATTCTGCGTTACACGCCGTCTGATACCGATGTCTCACGGGCGTACCGCCGCATTCAGGTACAAGTCAATCTGCCCAACGTAAAGGTGCGTGCGCGCGAAGGCTATTATCCTTTTGCCCGCTAAATAACTGGCGATAAGACTGACATGTCCATCCCTCGCTCCACCCGGACCGCCGAGTATCGGGTCCTACAGGCCCTGGGCGAGAACTGTGGCGTGATCGTATCCGATCCTTCTTCCGGCGAATGCGTCTTCCGCTTCCGTTCGGACTGGGACCAGTTTGCGGGCGGGGAGGCGGAGGTGCTGGCGGCGTTGGCGTTCGAGATGCCTGAGCGCTGCCGCGAGATGGGCGTGGGCGCTTTTTTGGCTTGGGTGGACGAGACGCTTTCCAACACATTCCGCGCCGAACCGCCGCGGGCAGCTATTTACGTCGATCTCGATCGTACGGCGCAGACGCTTTATCGCCGGTACGTGCAGTCCACGGTCCGGAAGTTCGAAACCCACCTGCCGCTGATTCCCATCGATCTGGCCGCCGGCGGGTTGGGTGAGGACCGCGCGCGCGGCGCCGAGGCCTGGATTGAAGCCCAGGTGCCCGGCCGCCGCCGTCTGTCGGACGATCTCTTCGTTGTGCGCGTGCATGGGCGCTCGATGGAGCCCGATATACCGGATGGCTCATTGTGCGTCTTCCGCGCCTACTATGGCGGTTCGCGCCGCGGCGGCATCTTCATCGTGCAGCGCATGGCCACGCTCGACGACGGTGGCGAGTTCACGTTGAAGCGTTATGACAGCTCGAAGACTGTCACAGCCGACGGCTGGCGTCACGACCGCATCAAGATGCAGCCCGGCAATCCGGAATACAAGGCCTGGGAGCTAGATGACGAAGACCGCTGGGTGACCGTCGCCCAGTTCATTGCCGTGCTGGAGGATCCCCCGGCGTGAACGTACCGGGCGTCTACACCGTCAGCTCGCTCACCGCTGAGTTGCAGCAGTTGATCAGCTCCGGCTACTCCGATATCCGCGTTACGGGTGAAATCTCCGGCTACAAGCTGTGGAGCTCCGGCCACGCCTATTTCACGCTGAAGGATGCGCGTGCGCAGTTGCGCTGTGTCCTGTTCCGCAATACGCTGCGATGGTTGAAATGCCGTCTGGCCGACGGGCTGGCCGTGACGGCGCGCGGCTCGCTCGATGTACGGGCTGAGCGCGGCGAATATCAGCTCATTGTTAGCCACGTCGAGCCGCTCGGCCGTGGTGAGCTCCAACTCGCCTTCGAACAGCTCAAGCAGAAGCTCGCGGCCGAAGGGCTGTTCGCCGCGGAGCGGAAGCGCCCGTTGCCCGCGTTCCCGAAACGCATCGGCATTGTCACCTCGCCCAGTGGAGCGGTTATCCGCGACATGCTGAACGTGCTCGGGCGGCGTTTCCCGGGCCTGCACATCCGGCTTTGGCCGACGCTGGTGCAGGGCGCCGGCGCGGTGGAAGGTATTGCGGCCGGGCTACGTTATTTTTCTGATTCGGGCTGGCCGGACATTGTCATTGTGGGCCGCGGCGGCGGCTCGTTGGAAGATTTGTGGGCGTTCAACGAGGAGCCCGTGGCGCGCGCCATCGCCGCCTCCAGCGTGCCGGTGATCTCAGCCGTCGGGCACGAAACCGATTTCACCATTGCCGACTTTGTGGCCGACCTGCGCGCGCCTACGCCATCGGCTGCCGCGGAACTGGCCGTGCGCAATCGCGCCGACGTGCTTGATCTGATCGATGCCACGCGCCGCCGCGCCGCGCGCGCCGCGCACTTTCACCTCGCCCGCGCCGCGCGCCGCATCCATGAACGCGGCCTGGGCCGCGCCGAACTGCTGGTTACGCGCCGCCTTGGCCGCTGCGCCCAGCGTCTGGATGAGATTGAGGCGCGCTTGCGGGCGCAGGATCCCCGGGCGCGTCTGGCGCGCGTGGAGGCCCGTCTGCGCGCCGCCACGCACCGTCTGGAACAGGCCGCGTCGCGCCGCGTGAACGTGGCCGCGCTGCGGTTGCATCCACTGGAGGCGCGCCTGCACGCACTCAGCCCGCTCTCGGTGCTCGATCGTGGCTATTCGATTCTGACGACGGCCGGTGGCCGCGTGGTCAGCGCTGAGAGTGACACCGCGCCTGGTGAGGAGCTCAACGCCCGTCTGGCGCGTGGCCGCCTGCGCGTGGTGGTGGAGTAGGCGCTCAGCTCCAACTGGCCGGCTGACCCGTGACGGCCAGCACGCCGCGCCACAGTTCACCCGCCAAATTTACTTTCTTGCGCCCGTCCACGGCCATGCGGATCGGTACATGCGCCATGCGGTTGTGAACCATGCCGATGATCAACCCCGTGCGTCCGCTCATGGCGGCGTGCGCGGCGTTGCGCGCCAGCGAGTCGCACAGCATGGCGTCATCCGTATTCGCGGCCAGCCCGCGAATCGTATAGCTCGGATCGATATAACGCACGTTGATCGGCTGGTCCTGCGCCTTGAAGTGCGCCTGGATCTGGTCACGCAGCAGTATGCCGATATCGCCGCGCTTGACGTTGCCGGAAGCGTCGCGCTCGCTGGGCAGGTCGGCCATCAGATTCTGGCCGGCGCCTTCGGCCACCACGATCACGGCGTGACGCTTGCGCGCCAGTCGCGTTTCCAGCTCCGCAAACAGCGCCTCCAGCGTGAATGTCTGCTCAGGGATCAGGCAGTAGTTTACCTCGCCGCTGGCCAGCGTAGCGCCGACGGCGATGAAGCCCGAGTCGCGCCCCATCAGCTTCACCAGTCCAACGCCGTTCACCACCGCGCGCGCTTCGTTGTGCGCCACGTCGATGACGGCCCGCGCCGCCTCCACTGCCGTGCCGTAGCCGAACGTGCGCGAAACGTGCTGGATGTCGTTGTCGATGGTCTTCGGCACGCCCACCACGGCCAGCTTGTAGCCCTGCCGGCGCGCCTCCTCGTCCAGCGCCAGCGCGCCGCGTTGCGTGCCGTCGCCGCCCACGGTGAACAAAATCTGCACGCCCCAGCGCCGCAGCGCATCCACCATCACGGCTGGATCTTCGGGGCCGCGCGATGTGCCCAGAATAGTGCCGCCCGACTCGTGGATGTCGCTCACCGCGTCCGCCGTCAGCTTCATCGGCTCGGCGCCGTGCGCCATGTTCAGCCCGTGATAGCCATAGCGCACGCCGAGCGTCTCCCGGATGCCGTAGTGGCATTCGAGCGACAGCACCAGCGAGCGAACCACGTTGTTCAACCCCGGGCACAGGCCGCCGCAGGTGACAATCGCCGCGCGCGTCTGGCCGGGCTCCAAGAGGATCTCGCGCCGCGGTCCGGCCTTCTCAAACAGGAGATTCGTTTCGCGTTCGCGCTCCAGGTCAAGCGTGATGTAGAGCGGAACGTACTGCGAGTCGGAGACATAATCGCCTCCGCCGGCGATGTATGGCGACGGACGCGGCTGGCCCGTGAGCCTTGCCACTTCGACGATTGTGGACGTCATCTTTCCTACTCGATGCGGTAGTTGGGCGCTTCTTTAGTGATGATCACGTCGTGGACGTGGCTTTCCTTGAGCGCCGCCATGGATACGCGCAGGAACTCGGCCCTTTGCTGCAACTCCGGAATCGTGGCGCAACCGCAGTAGCCCATGCCGGAGCGCAGGCCGCCCACCAGTTGGAAGACCAGGTCGGCCAGCGGGCCCTTGGCCGGCACGCGGCCCTCGATGCCTTCCGGCACCAGCTTGCCGCCGCCCTCCTGGGCATAGCGGTCGGCCGAGCCCAGCGGCATGGCGCCAAGTGAACCCATGCCGCGGTAAGCCTTGAAGGTGCGGCCTTGATAGAGAATCATCTCGCCGGGGCTTTCATCGGTTCCGGCAAGCAGACTGCCGATCATCACCGAGTCGGCGCCGGCGGCAATCGCCTTGGTCACGTCGCCGGAGTATTTCACACCGCCGTCGGCAATCACCGGTACGCCGGTGCCGCGGCAGGCGCGTGAGCATTCGGCGATGGCCGTGATCTGCGGCACGCCTGCGCCGCTGACCACGCGCGTTGTACAGATGGAGCCGGGCCCCATGCCCACTTTCACGCCGTCCACACCGCGTGCCACCAGATCGCGCGCGCCCTCGAACGTTGCCACGTTGCCGGCCAGCACATCGACGTCTGGGAATGCCTGCTTGACTGCCGCAATCGCGTCCAGCACGCGCTCGCTGTGGCCGTGCGCGGTGTCAATCGCCAACACGTCCACCTTCATCCGCACCAGTTCGGCCGCGCGTTCCAGGTAGTCGCCCGTCACGCCGATGGCGGCGCCCACGCGCAGGCGGCCCTGCGTGTCCTTGGTCGCGTTCGGATACTTGCGCTTTTTCTGAATGTCCTTGACCGTGATCAGGCCTTTGAGCACGAAGTGTTCGTCCACCACCAGGAGCTTCTCGACGCGGTGCTTGTGCAGCTCGTCCTGCGCCTGTTCCAGCGTTGTGCCCACCGGCACCGTGAACAGCGGATCCTTCGTCATGACGTTGCTGATCGGCTGGTCGTAGTGCGTCTCGAAGCGCAGGTCGCGGTTGGTCAGAATGCCCACCAGGCGGTGGTCCTTCACCACCGGCACGCCGGAGATGCGGAAGCGCCGCATGATCTCCTGCGCCTCCCAGATCTTCTGGTCCGGGTCCACCGTCACCGGATCGACAATCATGCCGCTTTCAGACCGCTTCACGCGGTCCACTTCCTCGGCCTGCCTGTCCACCGGCATGTTCTTGTGGATGATGCCAATGCCGCCTTGCCGCGCCAGCTCTATCGCCAGGTGGCTTTCGGTCACCGTATCCATGGCCGAGCTGACAATCGGGATATTCAGTGAGATGTTGCGGGTGAACTGTGTCCGTGTGTCTGCCTCAGCCGGCACGACCGAACTGCGTGCGGGCTTCAGCAGGACGTCGTCGAATGTGAGACCTTCAACCAGAGACTCGGGCAGCATGATTTCTTCTCATTATGCCACCCGCGCCGGGCTCAGCGCCGCCGCGGGCCGCCGCCCAGCATCCGCGCCGGTAGCGAGAATAGCGCCGCAATCAGTTCGAACACTCCGCCCACGGCAATACCCACCAGCCGGAACGGCAGCAGCAGCAGCCAGATGATCGGGTAAACCAGCAGCGCAATCAGCGCCAGCGGCCAGCACAACACCGCCAGAATGCAGAAAAGCAGAAATTTCGCCACGGCGACGTATCTCCTCAGCCAGGGATACGCTAAACGGCGGCGCCGTGTTCCCCGGCGTGATAACTCGACCGCACCAGCGGGCCCGACTCGACGTGCCGGAAGCCCATCTTGAAACCCTCTTCACGGTAGCCGGCAAATTCGGCCGGCTCGACGTAGCGCATCACCGGGAGATGGCTCGGCGACGGGCGCAGATACTGGCCCAACGTGAGAATGGCCACGTCGTGCGCGCGCAGGTCGGCCATCGCGCTCAGTACCTCATCGCGGGTCTCACCCAGGCCCAGCATCAGGCCGGACTTCGTGGGGATCTCCGGCCGTAGCTCGTGCGCGGCCTTCAGAATTTCGAGTGAGCGCTCGTAGCGCGCCCCGATGCGCACCTGGCGGTAGAGCCGCTCTACCGTCTCAATGTTGTGGTTGAACACCTGCGGACCGGCTTCGAGCACCGTCGCCAGCGATGCGCGCGAGCCCTGGAAATCGGGCGTCAATACCTCAATGCCGCACTCCGGCAGCCGCGCGTGAATGGCGCGGATGGTCCCGGCGAAGATGGCGGCGCCGCCGTCGGCAAGATCGTCGCGGTCAACGCTGGTCACGACGGCGAACTTCAGGCCCAGTTCCGCGCAGGCTTCGGCCACGCGGCGCGGTTCGTCTGTGTCGACCGTCTCCGGACGGCCTTTGGCCACGGCGCAGAAGCCGCAGCGGCGCGTACAGACGTTGCCCAGAATCATGAATGTGGCCGTGCGATGCCGCCAGCACTCGCCCACGTTCGGGCAGGCTGCCGATTCGCACACCGTGTGCAGACGCAGCCGCGCCACCAGCTGCTTCAGCTCGTGATAGTTTTCTCCCGCCGGCGCCGGAGCCTTCAGCCATTCCGGCCGCGCGGGTTTACGGTCAATCGTTACCAGCACGCTTGTTTAGATGATATCGCCCTGCGCTTCGACGCTCACCTCTCCGCGATAGCGCCTCGATTGGAGCGTCAGCCGCAGTGCGCCTTCGGCCGCCGGCGGCTCAAAACGCAGGCGGAAGCGGCAGGCCAGTGCGTCCACCAGGTCTGTCATCCGCGCGCTGCACTCATCGTGATCCCGTACGCGCAGCACCAGCCCGCCTGTTCCGGCGGCCAGTTGCGTCAACCTGCGCAGTTGCCCGTCGGGCAGATGCCAACTGGCTAGCAGATGCACCGTGACACTGCGTTTGCGCGCCGCCTCTATCGCTGGCGCCAGACTGTCTTCACTCCAAGCCGATTCATGCAGTTTGTCGAGCACAATCACCACATGGCGATCGCCCGGCGCCGAGCCCAGCCACCCGGCTAACGCTTCCAATGGCCGCAGTGGCCCGCCGGGCAGGCGCCGCACATCCTGCCGAGCGTCGGCCGCGCCCAGGATGCGCGCGGGTTCGGTGAGTATCTGTGGAGCGTTGTCATCGTGGCGTGCGGCAACCTCCTCGCCCAGCCGCAGTATGTCGCCGGTCTTTTCGCAAACCTGTGTGGGTGGATCCTCGCTGTAAAACGCCACCACCCGGCTGCCGTGATGGCGGCGCGAGGCGAAGCACGGCCGCAACAGCGCCGGCAGCGCCGCTTCACGTGCCGGATTTTTCGTCTGGCTCGCTGGCAGTAGAATCCCCAGCGAGACGCCTCGCACGGCTTCCACGCGCTCCATCGCGTAGCTCCAAACCGGCTCGCTGCCGGCGCTCAAGTTCCAATCCGTGGCGCGCAATGCCGGGGCCTCGCTGCTGCGCCGGTCGCGTACCAGCACCTCGGCGCGCCACGGCCCGCCCGCTTCCCGGTCAAGCCGCAGCACGCGCAGCTCCAGCGGTTCCGGAGCGCCGTTGGTGACGGTTTCGGTGATGCGTTTGATTGCCTGCAGCGCATTGCGCGCCACCACGGGCGATGCTGCCGGATCTCTCCGTAACCGCCATAGCAGCGGAATGAAACGCGTGTCGCCGGTCTCTCCCATTGCCCAGGCCGCCGCGGCGCAAAAGCGTGGATCGGCATGCTGCGCCATTGTGGCCAGACCCACCACCGCCGCTGCGTCGCCCTGCAAATATGTTCCCACCCAGGCGCTGGCCACCACGCGATGGTGCGGATCCTCAACGGCGCTCTCAAAGCAGGCTGCGGCAAACGGGCCCTCAGTGGTCCACAGCGCCTCAATTGCATTGGCGCGGACGCGCGGGTCTGGATCGTCTTTGAGTGTCGTGAACCAGCGCTGCGCTCCGGCCGTCCGCCCCAGCAGCGACGCCATGCGGGAACGCACACGCGGATCCTCGCTATGACGCAACGGGCCCAGCAGCGGCAGCACCGTCGCCCCGGCTGATAATGCCCCCAGCAGTCCTAACAGGAACTCCGCCTCGCCGTTCGGCTCCCGCGCGTGTTCGGCATCCAGCACGGCGCGCGCCAGCGAGCGCTCAAAGCCCGGACTCAACCGCTGCGCCAACCGCGCCAAATGGCCAGCCACCGCCGCGTCGTCGCGCCCTATCTGGCGCAAAACATCTATCAGTAAGCCGCGCGACACCAGCAGCGACACCAGATAGCGCTGCTCCGGAGATTCGCCCGGCACGCGCAGACGCTCCGTCACCGCATCGACAAATTCGCCCGGCGAATTGTCCAGCAGGTCGCGCAGCCGCCGCCCCGCCATTTGCGGGTTCGAGCGGAAGCTCTCGATTGCAGTTTCAAGCTCGGATGTGAGGACGATCACCGCTGAACATATCGACTCATCGTGATATCTCGATATGTCAAAAGCAGGGGCGAAGGCTAGATGAACATTTCTTCATCATGCGTGGCGCGATCAACGGTCGGACGGCGCCCCAGGAACAGCGCCTGTACGCCTGCCTTCACGCCCGCCACCAGGCTGCCAATCTCGCGCACGGGCCGGATCACGGAGCCGTGCACCACGCCGATAACCTCTTGCAGTCGCGAAAAGATATCGTCGAGCACCAGTTCCAGCCGTTCGCCCTGTGCGCGTACGTGCGTCGACAGCTCTGTGCGCGCCCGGTCGATCTGTTCGATCTGGTTCTGCATGGCGTCCAGCGTCGCCTTGGCGCTGCTGGTGATATCGCGCACGTCACGCGCCGTCTCGGTCAGCGTCACCTGCGCCTGGCGCATGGTCTCGCTGGCCTGTGGTATCAGCGGAGAGATTTCGTTATAAAGCTTCTGCGCGGTCCGCGCCAGGCGGATCGAAGCGAAAGCATGCATCAGCAGCGCCACGCTGGAAATGGCGACGGCGCAGCCAAGCAGAATCAGTGCGGCATCAGACATTGGCGTTATGCCTCTAGACGCCCGCGTCCGGGGCGGGAGCGTCCGGCGCCGGCTCGGTGGTGGCCATCTTGTCGAAGTAGGCGCTCTTGCCGGCTTCAACAGCGGCGGCGAGCTGTTCCTTCTGGCGCACCACGGCCTGGCGGCTGCGGTCCAGCAGATCGCCGGCGGCCTCGCGCAGATCCTCGGCGCGGTTCTTCAGAAACTCAGTCCCCTCATCGGCCTTGGCGCGCAATAACTCGCGCGTCTCCTCGCCGGATTTCGGCGCAAACAGGATGCCGACGGCGACACCGATGCCCAGACCCAGGAAGAAATAGGAGAACTTGTTGTCGTCTTCCATCACTAGCTCCTTCGCTGTCTCCAGTGTACTCCACACGCTCTAGAATGAAAGCAATGGCGTTCGCCACGCCCAGAAAACTCGATGCGGCGGGGCTGCGCACCTACGCCGAGCGCCTGCTGGCCGGCCGCGCGCTGAGCGTTGCGGAGCTGAAAGAGCGCCTACGCCGCCGCGCCGCCGACGCCACCGATATCGATCCGATTGTCCGCGACTTCAAAGACTACAACGTGCTCAACGACTCGCGCTACAGCGAACATTTCGCCGAGCGCCGGGCCGGAGCCTACGGCCGGCAGCGTGTGCTGGCCGAGCTGAAAAAGCGCAAAGTGGCTCCAAAAGTCGCAGAAAAGGCTGTAGAAAGCGCCTTTTCCGGCACGAATGAGGCCGATCTGGTGACGGCGTGGCTGGAGCGCAAGTATCGCAATCAGGATTTGGGCGCGCTGCTTCAGGAGCCGGCAAAACTGGCCGGTGTCTATAGGCGGCTGCGCACGGCCGGTTTTTCAGCCGGCGCATCCATCCGCGTGCTGCGGCGCTGGGCGGCCGAGGCCGATCAACTGGAAGGGCTCGAAGAAAACTAGAGCAGGCCCTTGATGTATTCGTGCAATTCCGGGCCGGTGTCTTCGCGCCGCAACGCAAATTCGACGAATGCCTTGGCGTATTCCAGGCGGTTGCCGATGTCGAAGCGGCGCGCCTGCCAGGCTAGTGCGTAAACGGGTTCCTGCTGCGCCAGCAGGTTCATGGCGTCGGTGAGCTGGATTTCACCGCCCACGCCACGCGACGTCTGGTCGATGGTGTCAAAAATGGCGGAGGTGAAGACGTAGCGGCCAGCGATGGCGAGGTTGGACGGGGCCAGATTGCGGGCCGGCTTTTCGACGAGTTTGCGCAGCTTGATCAGGTTGGGGTTGTCCGGCTCCGGCTCACCGTCAACAATGCCGTAGCGGCTCACCCATTCTTCGGCTACGCGGTGGACGGCGACAACGCTCGATCCCGTCATGTCGAAGACGTCGAGCAACTGGCTGAGGCCGGGCCGCTGTCCGGCGGGCGGATCGATGATGGTATCGCCCAGCAGGACGGCGAACGGCTGGTTGCCGATATGGTAGCGGCCCAGGCGAATGGCGTCGCCGAGGCCGAGCTGGACCTTCTGGCGGATGTAGTGGATCTGGGCGCGATCGGCGATGTCGCGGACCACGTCGATCAAGTCCGGCTTGTCGGCGGCGCGCAGGAAGTGTTCAAGCTCGGGATTGTGGTCGAAGTGATTCTCAATGGCCTGCTTGCCGCGCCCGGTGATGATCAGGATGTCGTCTATACCGCTTTCGACCGCCTCTTCGATGACGAATTGCAGTACGGGCTTATCGACAATCGGCAGCATCTCCTTCGGCATGCTCTTGGTGGCGGGCAGGAAACGCGTACCCATGCCCGCGGCCGGAATAACTGCCTTTTTTACCTTCATCGCTTCATGACTCCCTCAGGCGAGAATGCGCGGCACAATAAGCTCTGCGCCCATCTGTGCGTAGCTTTGGCGTAGCCGGCTTAAGCGCGCCGGATCGCCGTCGTACACTCCTACTATTGCGCCGCCGGAGCCGCAGAACTGCGTGCCCGCACCCAAGTCCCGGCCGCGCTGCACGAGTTCAAGATTGCCGGGGCTGATCTGGAGCAGTGAGGCGCGCAGATCGAACGCCTCGTTCAACAGCGGTGCAATCTCCAGTCCACGCCCGGCCAGCAGCAGGGCGCGCGCCTCGTCGGCCAGCTCAATCCAGCGGCTGATGGCGGCCAGCACGGCGGGCTCCTGGCGGTTGTAGCGCGCCCGCAGGTCGTTGTGCGTCAGTTCGGTGCCTTCGGCCAAGTGGCTGTGATAGGCGATGAAGACCGGCGGCAACAGCTTCGGATCGAGCGGCTCATACAGCCCGTGCCCATCGTGCTCCATGCGTGCGCGGTCGAAGTCCATGTAGACCAGACCCTCGTAAACCTGAACGACGCGGTCCTGTAGGCCAGCGCCGATGCCAAGCTCTTCCAATTCGGCCGAGAGGATCACTCCGGGCAGCAGCGGCGCGGGGATGTCCACATCAAAGAACTTCATCAGCGCGCGCATGGTGGCCGTGACAATGGCGCTGGATCCGGCCAGGCCGACGCGCACCGGGATATCGGTCTCGTATTCGAGTGCGAAATTGCGGTCCAGCCGGATGCCCCGTTTCCGGCACCAGTCTGAGAATTTTTTCGCCGCCGCCTTCAGCAGGCGAATGCCGCCGTAGTAGCCGCTTTTCTCGACATTATCGAGAAAATCAGCATAATTCCGGAATTCAAGACGGTCGCTCTGGCCGCCGTGCAGCATGATGCGCGGTGACTCGTAGATGGTGACGCGCGCCCGGAAATTGCGCACCGTGAAGGCAATGGTCCTACCGAAATAGCCGTCCGACGGATTCCCGATCAGGCCGGCGCGGGCAAAGGCGCGCGTTGTCAGCATTGCAACGGTCAGTATAACTTACAGCGCCACAAGCAATGCCGTGGCCTGCGCCTCGGCTGAACGGCCCTCGCCAACGGGGCCCACCTTTTCCGCGGTTTTGAACTTCACCGAGACGCGATCCACGGCGATGCCGAGCGCTTCGGCCAGCGTGGCGCGGATGCGCGCACGGTAGTCCTTCAGTTTCGGCCGTTCGAGAATCACCGATGCGTCAACGTTCGAAATCGTGTAGCCGCGCTGTGTGACGAGCGATACGGCGTGGCGCAGGAAGACCAGCGAGTCGCAGCCCTTCCAACGCGGATCGGAATCAGGGAAGTGCATGCCGATGTCGCCGAGAGCGAGCGCGCCGAGCAGCGCGTCGGTAATGGCGTGCGCCAGCACGTCGGCGTCGGAATGGCCCTCCAGGCCGAAGTCCGACTCCACACGCACGCCGCCCAGTATCAGCGCGCGGCCGGCGGCAATGCGGTGGTTATCCCAGCCCAGTCCGGTGCGGATATCCATCGTCTTAGCCGGCCATCCGCTGGTTTTCTTCGGCCAGGAACAGGCGCGCCAGTTCAATATCGGACGGGCGGGTGATCTTGATGTTGCGGTCGCTGCCGGCGACGACGGTGACCTCGGCGTGTTCCAGGCGCTCGACCAGGCTCGATTCATCGGTGCCGACGAAACCGTCGGCGCAGGCCTTCTGGAAGGCCTCACGCAGCAGCGC
>CAYZIX010000022.1:0-38462 GCA_964478395.1 uncultured Candidatus Solibacter sp. | reverse complement strand
CTCCACCGAGGTGGCTGAGATGGCAAAGCTGCTCGAAAACACCTTCCGCATGATCAACATCGGGCTGGTGAACGAACTGGCCATGATGTGCGACCGGATGAACATCAACGTCTGGGAAGTCATTGACGCCGCCGCCACCAAGCCCTTCGGCTTCATGCCGTTCTACCCTGGCCCCGGCCTCGGTGGGCATTGCATCCCGATTGACCCCTTCTACCTGAGTTGGAAGACCAAGCAAGCCGGCATCGAAGCGCGTTTCATCGAACTGGCGGGCTACGTCAACGGCCAGATGCCTTACTACGTCGTCGACCGCGTGCAAAACGCCCTCAACGACCAGACGAAACCGCTCAAAGGTTCGCACGTACATGTGCTCGGCGTCGCCTACAAACGCGATATCGACGACGTGCGTGAATCGCCCGCCCTGGACGTGATCCACCTGCTTGAGAAGCGGGGCGCACGGGTCACCTATAGCGATCCTTTCGTGCCGAAGATCAACGTTGAGGGCAAGAGCCTGGAGGCTTCCGGTGTGGACGAGTGCGGACGCGCCGACTGTGTGGTGGTGATCACCGATCACAGCGCCACGGACTACGCCGCGATTGTCGAGGCCGCGCCGCTGATTGTGGACACGCGCAACGCGCTGAAGAAGTTCCAGTCGCCTAAAATTGTGCGGCTGTGAAGTGGAGCTATCGTGCCGACTATCCCACTGCTGACGCTCGACCATCAGAACAGACCGCTCGGTGACGAGTTTCGCGCTGCCTTCAATGCCCTGCTCGAGTCTCAACACTTCATTCTTGGCTCCGCGGTTCGCGAGTTCGAGCAGGCCGCTGCGGCATATCTGCGGGTACCGCACGCCATCGGTTGCGCCTCCGGCTCGGACGCGCTACTGCTGGCCCTGCTGGCCGCGGGCGTCGGACCGGGCGACGCGGTTCTGACAACCCCGTTCAGTTTTTTCGCCACGGCCGGTTATATCGTCCGTGCCGGCGCCCGGCCGGTATTCTGCGATATCGACCCGCGCACGTTCAACATCAACCCCGATTTGATTGAAGACGCCGCCCGGCACAGCGCCCTGCCCGTCAAGGCCATCATCCCGGTGCACCTGTTCGGCGGCGCGGCCGACATGGATCCGCTGCTGGCAATCGCTCAGAAGCACGGCTGGGCTGTTATTGAAGACGCCGCGCAGTCGATCGGCGCCGAATACAAGGGCCGGCGCGTCTGCTCGCTCGGCAGCATCGGCTGCCTCAGCTTTTATCCGAGCAAGAACCTCGGCGCCTTTGGCGACGGGGGCTTGGTCACCACCAGTGACACGGAGCTGGCCACGCGTCTTGCGGCCTTGCACATGCACGGAGAGAGTTCAAAGTACGTCCACCAGTACGTTGGCATCAACTCGCGTCTGGACACCATCCAGGCCGCCATCCTGGCCATCAAGTTGCGCCACCTGGACGAATGGACCGCCGCCCGCCAGCGCAATGCCGCACTCTATAACCAGCGTTTCGGCGGTCTCGATCCGGACCGCTTAGTGCCCCCGTCCGCTGCCACTTACCAGACGCGCCACGTCTGGAACCAGTACACCCTTCATGCCGCGCAGCGTGACCAACTGAAGGGCTTTCTCGCTTCGCGTGGCATCGGCTCGGCCATCTATTACCCGCTGGCCCTGCACATGCAGCCATGTTTCCGCGATCTGGGCTATCGTGAAGGCGATTTTCCGGAGAGCGAGCGGGCGGCCCGCGAAGCGCTGTCTATCCCCGTGCATGACGGGCTCGGCGCCGATGAGGTCGAATACGTGGCCCAGGCTGTCACAGATTTCCTGGCATGAAGCCCCGCATCGCGGTTGTCAGCTCCTATTTCCCCACGCTGGCGGAGCCCTTCCGGGGGCACTCCGCCTATCAGACCTTGCTGCCCCTGCGCGAACACGCCGAGTTGCGCGCTTTTGTCCCGCTGGTCCACTATCCGGCCTGGTACACCCGCCGCCCGCGCGAGTTCCGCTACGGCCAGATCACCCCCAGCGCCCCGCCCGGCTGCACCATCCCGGCCGAATATTTCACGTACGCAACGCTACCCCTTGCCGGCCGGCCATTTAATGGCGAGCTGTGCTACCGCCAGGTGCGGCGCGCCGTGGCGAAGTTCCGGCCCGATCTGGTGTTGAATTACTGGCTGTACCCTGACGGCTACGCCGCTGTGCGCGTCGCCCGCGAGCTCGGCGTGCCCGCGGTGGTGGCCTCACTCGGCTCCGACCTGCGCCGCATCGGCGACCGCGCCACCAGCGCCTGGACGCGCTGGCTGCTGCGCCGCGCCGGCGCCGTCATCGTGGTGAGCCGTGAACTGGGCGCACAGGCCGTCCGCCGGGGGGCGCCCGCCGAACGCGTTCACGCCATCCTAAACGGTTGCGATGCGGGCATCTTCCACCCCGGCGACCGTGCCGCCGAGCGCGCCCGCCTGCGCGTCCCCGAGCAGGCGAAGGTTATCGTCTATGTCGGCTCCTTGATCCCCAGCAAGGGCCTCCCGGAACTGATGGACGCGTTCCTGCGGCTCCGGAATACGCACCCGGACCTGATGCTGGTTTGTGGCGGCGAGGGCCCGTACGCCGGCGAACTGCAACGCCAGGCCGCCGCGGCCGGGCTGGCGGATTACCTGATTCTGCCCGGCCAGCTCAGCGGGCCACAGGTGCGGGACTGGGTGGTGGCCGCCGACGTCTTTGCCTTACCCAGCCACTCGGAGGGCTGTCCCAACGTAGTAATTGAAGCGCTGGCCTGCGGGCGTCCGGTGGTGGCCAGCCGGGTGGGCGGGATTCCCGAGCTGGTCGACGCGCGGAATGGCGTCCTGGTGGAGCCGGGCAACGCCGCGGAGCTGGCCGGCGCGCTCACCTCCGCCCTGGCCCGGGAGTGGGACGAGCAGGCCATCAGCGCCGCTTGCACGCGCACCTGGCACGAGGTGGCCGAAGAAACCTGGGGCGTCTGCAGCCAATTACTCTCGCGGAAGGCCCTCTAATGCACCTGCCCCGATACGCTGAAAACTGGTTTTGGCCCTATGTCTGGGACCGCCTGACGCGCTCACATCTGGCTCCCCCGCAACGGGTCTGGGTTGCGGTGATGGATCACCATGAACCGTTTCGCGCCACGCGCGACGGGAACGTCGCGGCCGCCCGCATCGCCTATTGGCGCCGGCACTGGCCGGAGGTCGCCGCCCGCCAGACCGATCATCGCGGCCGTCCCGCGCAATACTGCTTCTTCTATCCCCAGGAAGACTACCGCCCGGAGATTATCGAGCCGCTGGCCGAGATCCAGCGCCTCGGCCTGGGCGACGTTGAAATCCACATCCACCACGACCGCGACACCGAAGCGTCGTTTCTGGAAAAGATGGAGACGTTCCTCGAGCAGTTGGAGCACAACCACGGCCTGTTGCGGCGCGACGCCACGGGCCGCCGCTTCGGCTTCATCCATGGCAACTGGGCGCTGGACAATTCCTTCGGCGGGCGCTGGTGCGGGTTGAACAATGAACTGACGCTGCTGGCCCGGCTGGGCTGCTATGCCGACTTCACCATGCCGTGCAGCCCCGCGCCCCTGCAGCCGCACATGGTCACCCAGAGCTATTGGCCCAAGGACGATCCCGCGCGGCCGAAGAGTTACGACCGCGGTGTGCCGGTGCGCCCGGGCGGCGCCGTGGCCGGGGATCTGATGATGATCACCGGACCGTTCGGCCTGCGCCGCGGTGCGCGCCTGCGCCCAAAGGTCGAGATCGGAGAACTGGCCACGCACAACCCGCCAACGCGCGAACGCGTCCGCTTCTGGCTGCGCGTGGCGCCGCGCGTGGGCCCGCACGACGCTTTTATCAAGCTGTTTACTCACGGCTCGTCGGAAGAGCCCGCTCATATGCTGCTCGATGGCGGGCTGGACCGGATGTTTGCCGGTCTGCGCGAAGAATGCACCCGGTTGGGCGCGGAGCTCCGTTATGTCACGGCCTGGGAGATGTACCAGGCCGTTGAAGCTCTGCGCCAACCGCGGTAAGGAGTAAGCCCGTCAAGGACGGACCGGAATCAGGCTCGCCCGCTGCTGTGTCTGCTCTTTGGATGAGCTGTCGATCAGCGTCAGGCGCATGTAGAACAGGCCCGGCGTGTAGGCCGGTACCACCGCCGTGCAGTGGAGCCCGTCGCATTTGCCAAGCAGGCTCGATCCGAGCGAAGACGTTTGCCCGTAATCCACCCGCATGCTGCTGATGACGCGGCCGCTGCGCTGGCCTACTGTAACCGGCACGCCCACCGCCGATTGGGCGGTGGCGGTGGTGACCAGAACAGACGCCTGAGCCGCACCGCACTGGATGCCGGCCGTGTATTGAACCCCGGCCTGGAGCGGCGTCGTGTCGCCGAAAACGTGCTGTGACCAGGTGTTGCTTGCGGCCTGCGTCACACTTTCAACTACGTCGGACGGCGAGCCCGCCGGCCAGATCGACAACGCGCAACTGGGTGAGTCCAGGCTGGCCGCGTTGTGATAGCGTATGGCGACGCGGTCCGGTGAAGAGATGATCTCCTGAATGCCAGGTAAGCCGAACGAGTCGTCCGGCTCGACCGTCAAGCTCAGCAGGCGGCTGACTTGCAGCGAAGTGGCGTCGGCCAGCGTCACCATGAAATTGCTGGTCCCGGCCGTAGTGGGCGTTCCGAAGATCTCCCCTTCGGTGCTCATTTGCAGCCCGGAAGGCAGCAGCCCGCCGCTCAACTGCCAACTGTAAGGCAGCGTTCCACCACTGCCGATTAGTTCGTACCAATAGCCCGAGTTCGCCACACCATGGGGCGGCGTCTCGTCAGAGATTGAAAGCGTGGCAATGACGCTGATCTGAAAGCTTTTGTCGGCCGTCGTGCTCGACGCGTCGGTTACCCGCACCGTGAAACCGCACAATCCGCTGGCCGCTGGTGTCCCTTGAAGGACACCGGATGAACTTAGCTCCAGACCCGCACAGAGGCTCCCGTCTGTGACTGTCCAGCTGTAAGGCTCAACTCCGCCGCTGGCCGTCAGCGTTACCGAGTAGGCTTGTCCTGCGGTGCCCTGCGGCAGCGATGTCTGCGTGATGCTGAGTGGCGTCGTGGTGCTCTGTAGCGACAGACTCCAACTGCCCGGCGCCCCGTCAAAGGTAGCCGACTCGTCGCCGGCGGCCACAGTGACGCTGGCCTGCGCCACTCCGTTCAACGAAGCTGCGTAATTCCCCGTGCACAGCCCCGCCACGACATACTGCGCGGTGCCGCTGTGGGTTGTCGTCGCCGACCAATCCGTCTGGCAACGGCCTTGTGTATTGAAAGCCGCCACCGACGGCAGCGGGCCGCCAATCTGCACTGTCCGCCAGTTGCTGGCGCTGGTGACCAGCGCGGCGTCCGGCATCGCATCGCCGAGGCTGCCGTGGATGGCGTGCAGAACCATGAATTCGCTCGTTGCGCCGGTGCCCAGATCAATGGCGTACCGCCGCTCATGCCTTACCTGCGTATGCGGCAATGCCGACTGCACATACGGCGCTGTCCCCCATCCCAACGCCGTAGCCGGCCAAACGGCGATCGGATAATAATCCGACGACGGGAAGGCCGCTGCGGTCTGCGACTCCAACCCTGTTCCGGTGCTGACGCCGGACGGCGCGCCCACGACAATGGCGCAATCGGAGGGCCGCACCCAGATATAGGCGTTGCCCACCAGTGACGACCACGCAATGCTCGCACTGCTGGTGTAGCTGCACGAGACGCCGCCAATCTGAAAGCGCACCGGATAATCGGCGCTGGCATTGGCGTTGACCACCAGTTCCGTGCTGCTCGAGCGCACTACGTGGACATCGGTCTGCGAAAGCGTCATCGGCAACAGCACGCGACTGTGCATCGACGTACTTGAATTGGTGGTTGAATAGATCACTCCGTCGCTGCCGGCGTACGTGTTGCCTTCGGATGCCTCGCCGTTGTTCGGGAAGTGCAGGTAAGTGCGCATCGGCAGCGCCGATCCCAAACTGGTTGAAACATAGCGCAACAGGTAGTCCCGGCCGTCTTTCTTCAGGTGCAGCAGGTGATAGCGCTGATAATTGACCGCGCTTGTGGCCTTCGCCGACAGCGCCGAGTCAAAGGCTAGATACGCATAGTCATTCGATTTGCGCCCGCCCGGGTGCGCGCCAGCCCAGGCCACATCCTGCACTCCGTATGAGCCGGGCGACGCCCATCCGGTCAGCAACGGGATGGCGCTGCTAACCGGGATGTAGCCGGTCGCCGTTGCCGAACTGGCGCGCCCGATCTCTACGGCAAAATCCGACTCGCCGGGCGAGTGCCAGCAGGAGATGTCCGAACTCCCATTACAGTCTGCGATCGAATAGCTGCTGGCATTGCCCAGCAGCCAGTTCCCCTTGTAGATCTGGTAATGTCCGATGTGCTGATAACTGGTGTGATCAAGAAACACGCCCAGCGGGGCCGTAAACACGGAAGTGTCCGACGCACCCCAGCCTGTGCGCGACGCCGCCGCCAGCAAGCCACCTGGGGCATTCAGGCCTGTCCATGTCGTGTCGAGGTCCGTCGTCCACCAAATGTATTGAGGTGGAATGGCGCTGGTGTAATCGGTAGCCGCGGCCGTTGGATCGACGTGTAGGAAAGCACGTGGCGACGCCCACGATTCACTGGATGACCCGTTCAGTTTTCCAGAGGTCCACTCCGAGTATTTGTTATAAAGCTGCCAGCGGGCATATTCCGCTTCCGCGCTGCCCTCGGACGCCGCTATCAGCGCAGGCAGGAAGCACTGCGTCTGGTACATCGTCATGTAGTTGTCGGAGCGCTCTCCATAGCCGTGCAGATACTTCCCGCTTCCCGGCAACAACTGGAACACCCACATCATCAGATCGCGCTGAAACCACGTTCCGGACGTGCTATCCAGGGGGCTGGTCAAGCCATTTTTGAGTGTTAGCGCCATCGCGGCCAGCGCGCCTTCAACGCGGTGGCGGTAGATGCCGCTGCCGGCGCTGGTCGGGCCACTGAACAGGCTCTTGCCGTACGGCCGGGCCTGATCCCAGTAGTACGCCTCGGCCTGCTCAAACAGCTCACATCCGCGCACATCTGTCCCTCCCGGAACGCGCACCCCGCAAGTGGCGGCCCCTAACTCCAGATACACACGCAGCCGCCACAACAGCAGATTGTTGTTCGGTGATCCGGTGGCGGCGTCGGTCGGATATGGCGCCGGAGGCGTCCCGGAGTACACCGGAACCAGCGGCGGATTGGCCGAATAGTGCTTCTGCATCCACACATAGCCGCAACGTCCGGAGTTCCAGTTCAGGTAGTCCCGCACGTAGAACCAGTTCGCCGTCGCCGTGACGGTCGGATCAAGGCTTCCGGAGGCGGCGAGTGCGGCGGTGAGCGTAACCACGCCCGTATCGGAGTTCACGGACGATACCACATAGGTGCCGTTCAGCATGGCCGACGAGCCCTGATAGCGCCAGTCCAGCAGGTCTCCCGCCTGTAGCGAAGCCGCGCCCGCCGCCGGGCTGATCGTCACGTAGTTGTTCCCCTTCACGGCGGTCAATGTACCGATAGAGGATCCTGATGTGTAGGCATTCGTGCAACCGGTCTCGCCCGAATTGTTCAGCGCCCGGTCGTTCAATATCTTGTCCACGAACGCTTTGCGCTCGTCGTCAGTGAGTTGATCCTGAGCCAGACTGAAACCCAGCGCCACGGACCAGAGCTGCGTTTCCATCTGGTCGATGCCGTTACGCCCCCCCCCGCGGCCGCAACTGCGTTGCCCTTCGTCGCACCCCGAGTTCAGATAGATCAGATGCGCCGTATTCAGCCAGTCTTTCAGCTTCGCCAGATATGGACTGGAAGAGCTGCGCCCCAGCGCATGCCAGACGGTTGCCAACACGCCAACCTGATTGGCGTTCTCCGTCGAGGCGTCAGATAAGTCCATATCAGCCCGCGCTTTCACCGCCACCCATGGCAGGTTGCTGCCAACCGCGCGGGAAGAAAGATCCGTTGTGTAGCTCCCCGTAAATCCGTCGAATCCATCGATGTTCGGCTGGGCCTTCAGCTTGTACGGAACCAGTTTGCCAAGGTAGGAATCGCTTGTGCCGGCATCCGTCCACACGCCCACCGCCACAAACTCCGCTTCGCAGTCGAGCGCCGTCACGCCATCACGCGCCAGCAGGTCCACCGTATCATTACCCGGCACCGCCGCCACGTAGCGCGTGCCGTTGGCGTGGGCGCAGCCGCGCACCCCCTGCACCGTAACCCGGTCGCCCACAGATAAACCGTGCGATTCGGCCGTCAGCCGGATGTAGTTGCCATTGGTCACTGCTCCAGTGATCTTCACGGGAGGCGACGACCCATCCCGCAGATACACCGTCGTCTGCGCCATAAGCGATAGCGCAAAGAAAGAGATGACGGCGAGTTTCATTGATATATCCCCGCAAGAGTCACGTTGTAAATCGTTGGACCGGCACAGGCGCCGTTGGCCCACTTGAGACTCAACAGATCGCCCGCTGCCAGCGGCTGGCTCAAAGATGTCGTTGAAATCGTCCGGGATCCCGTCGTTGAGGTGGCAGGAATCGTCAATGTGCTGGATGTGTCCACGCCGTTTACCCGCAACGTAACCGTTGCATCGCACGTGATAGCCGATGAGTTAATCGCGTACACATAGAGTGTCGTGATGGTCGCCGCCCTGGCAAACATAATCGTTCGAACGCTCTCTGTCCCGTTCATTGAGTTTGTATACGGAGCCGGGCCGTAGATCGTGCTGCTGGACGAAAGAGCCGCCGCGCCACCAAACATATACATGGTCAACAGCGCTGAACTTCCGCTCGGCGTCGCCCAGGTCCCGTCGCCACGCAGATAGGTGGATGCACTGGCCACACCGGTGCCGAGACGGGCCGGAGCCATCGTTCCGCTTCCAATCGCCGCCGCATCCAACGTGCCGCCACCGGCCGCGTCTTGATGCGTGTGCACGGCATTGGCAAAACTGGCGATGGCCGGCGTCACAATCGTAGGGCTCGCCGCCAACACCACCGCGCCCGTACCGCTTACGCCGTTCGACAGATCCGATGCCGCCGGCACGCCGCTCGTAATCGCGCCGCCAGCGCTTCCCTGCTTCAGAAAATGTCCGCTGCCGCCAGTGCCGGTCAGCGTCAAGCCGTAGAACGACGCCGATGCGTCCGTCACTAGAACATTGCTTGAAGCGGTGTCCGCCGCGCCCTTTGTCACGTAGAAGCGCGTTGCGCCTGTCGTCGCCGTCTGGTCGTAGATCCGCGCGCTCCCATTCACATCGAAACGATAGCCCGGAGACGTCGTCCCAATGCCCGTGTTCCCACTGGAATCCTCATACAGCCGCGTCGTCGGCCCAACTGTTCCGCTAGCGCTCACGCGCGCCAGATACCCTGCGGTGACCAGCCCCGCCGCTCCCCGCACCAGTTCCGACGTATCACTCAGATCGGTTGCGGCCAACGTGCGAAACGAGGGGACCCCACTCGACCCGCTAGGCGACGCCAGCACACGGTTGGCGCTCTGGCTGGTCCAGGCGCCGGTCAGTGTCCCGCTTGTGGTGACCGGTGTTCCCGACACGCTAAACTCACTCGGCAGACTCAATCCCACACTCATCACCGTGCCGCCGGCGCTGCTGGCCGGCTGCGCGCAAGTAACGTCTCCATTGTCTCCGATAACGCTCACGAAATACCCATTGGCGCATGTCATGGCTTTTACCTTGCCGCCCGCCGTCGTCGTCGGACTGGGTAGATCGGCCGAGGCAATGACGGTGCCTGGGGCGTAATAATCCGAACCGGCCGTTGCCGCGGCCGTCGTGTTTAGCGCCGTCCGCTTCACAATGCCATTAGCGCCTGGATCTCCCAGGCCCGCACCGGATGACGCGATCAGGCTCCAAACGTCGGTTTCCGGGCAGTAGTAAAGCTGTTTTGTCGTGGTGTTCACATAGTAATCGCGGCCCACCACGCAGCTCCCCGCCGGTGCGCCATCGCCGGTGCTGTACGACGGCACCGTCGTTTCATCCACCGACACCACCGCGCCGGCGGTCACCACACCCGAACCAGCTTCCATCGAGAACACAGCCTTGGTCCAGACATTGGCCGACGAGCAAAGATACAGATTTTGACCGGCCGTCGCGTCGGTCTTCCAGTAGGCTTCGCCCACTTCACACGCCGATGGCAGTGTGGCCCCGGTCCGCACCGGTTTTGTCTGCGTTGCGTTCGTGAAATCCACCTTGTCCTTGACTACCTGAGTGCTGAGACGCACCGCGGTTTGCCCGCTGGCTCCGCCCCACACCAGAGTCCACAGTAACGCGCCCTGGCAGAGGCGCCATCGTTGATTGAGCATCGCTTGAATCTCCCCGGGCCGGACTGCGGCCCAGTGACAAGCTACAGACCGCCCGCCCGCCGGTGACCCGCCTCTCGCTGCAACTGGCTACAAAGAAGACCGCTTATTTTCCTGCAACTTCTGTCATCGGTTTGCGGGGCTCCACCCAAGTGGCTTCGCACAACGTTTCCAGCTATGCCTGGAGATGTTATTGAAATCCTCAGCTTGTAACGCTTGCCACCCCGCCGGCCACGGCAACAAATTGCTCACTACACTGATAAGAGCCTATGACGACGCCAACGCCCGTCACGCGCCCGCGGCGCATTCTGTTCGTCTTCGGCACACGGCCCGAAGCGATCAAGCTGTGCCCCATCATCCTCCACATGCGCGGCCGTGCGGCTGAATTCGACGTCCGCGTCTGCGTCACGGCACAGCACCGCCAGATGCTCGATCAAGTGCTTAATCTCTTTGACGTGCGCCCGGATCACGACCTGGACATCATGCGGCCAAGCCAAACGCTGGCGCAGTCTACCTCGCGCATGATTGCCGCGTTGGAGCCCGTCATCAGCCAGGAAAAACCGGACCTCGTGTTGGTGCAGGGCGACACCACCACCACGCTTTGTGGTGCGTTGGCTGCTTTTTATCAGCATGTCCCGGTGGGACACGTCGAGGCCGGCTTGCGTACGGGCGACCTTGCGCAGCCCTTCCCTGAGGAGCTGAACCGCGTGCTCACCACCCGCTTGGCGCGCCTGCACTTTGCGCCTACCCCGCAGGCGGCCGCCAACCTGCGCGCCGAGGGTGTCGCTGAACCAGCCATCTTCATCACCGGCAATTCCGGCATCGACGCCGTGCTGCACGTCCGCGACCGTCTGGCTTCCGGTGCGCTGGCCGGATTCGATGCAGCGGCTC
Organism: uncultured Candidatus Solibacter sp.; assembly: GCA_964478395.1. Lineage (GTDB taxonomy): Bacteria > Acidobacteriota > Terriglobia > Bryobacterales > Bryobacteraceae > Paludibaculum. The sequence continues at coordinate 27,265 of CAYZIX010000022.1, read as the reverse complement.
TCGATCCGTCACGCAAACTGATCGTCGTCACCGCTCATCGCCGCGAGAGTTTCGGCGATGGTTTTGAGCGCCTCTGCACCGCCATCGCGCAACTGGCCGCGCGGCCCGATGTCGAAATCGTCTACCCCGTGCATCCGAATCCGAACGTGCGGCGGCCCGTTGAGCAGCGCCTCGCTTCCCTGCCCCATGTGCATCTCGTTGAGCCGCTCAACTATGTGCCCTTTGTCGACCTGATGCGGCGGGCCACGCTGCTGCTCACCGACTCCGGCGGTGTGCAGGAAGAAGCGCCCTCGCTCGGTAAGCCCGTCCTTGTTCTGCGCGAAAAGACCGAACGCCCGGAGGCCGTCGAGGCCGGCACCGTCAAACTGGTCGGCACCGACGTTCAGCGCATTCTCACCGAGGCGCAAACACTGCTCGACAACGCCGCAGAACGAGAGCGCATGTCGCGCATTCACAACCCTTACGGCGACGGCACCGCCAGCCGCCGCATCGCCGACGCCATCGTGCAACACCGCGTTGCATAAACGAACAGTTGCGCAACACTTCCCCGCCCTCGCATTGGCGCGGCTTTGACGGTTGCAAAATCCTGTTGCATTAAGCGCCAGAAACGCGATATGTTTTCGCAATGCTGCTTGGTTACGCCCGCGTCTCCACTGCCGCTCAGGACACCGCCGCACAGATCGCAGCCCTCAAGGCCGCCGGCTGTGGCCGTATCTTCCGTGAGCAGGCCTCTGGTGGGCGCTGGCAACGGCCAGAGCTGCAACGCCTGCTGGACCAGCTGCGAGCCGGCGACGTTGTGGTGGTTTGGAAGCTCGACCGGTTATCGCGCTCTTTGCGCGACCTGCTCATTCTCATGGAGCGGATCGCGGAGACCGGCGCCGGCTTTCGCAGTCTCACCGAAGCCATCGACACCACCACCGCGGCCGGACGCATGATGATGCAGATGGTGGGCGCCTTCGCCGAGTTTGAACGAGCCATGCTGCGCGAACGCACCCGCGCCGGCCTGGACGCGGCCCGCCGCGCCGGACGCGTTGGCGGCCGTCGGCCCAAGCTTTCATCAGCGCAGCAGGCCGAGATTCGGCGCATGGTGACTGAAGGGGAAAAGACCGCCGCCGATGCGGCCCGGCTCTTCCAGGTCCATCCCGCCACCATCTCACGCCTGTTGACCCGTCACAGCGAATAAGTGGCTATAAAACAACAATATGGTAGACATGTCCACAGTGGCCAGGTAACATCACGTAAAACACATATTCTTTGTTTTGTCATGACTTTTTGCACCTGCCAAAGAATGGCGCGATTCATTGACTCAGTGCCAATATGCCAAACATGTCATGACTTTTTGCTTGCTTGGCCTTCCTGCTCCTTGTACGATAGGACAACATATAATTGTGATCCGGCGCGTCAGAACTAGAGAAGGTGCGTATCAGAGCCACCAAGTGGCCAAAGCATTAGGCATTAGTGTGCGGACGCTGTACCGCATGCTGGCCGCGGGCAAGATACCCGAGCCGATGCGCAATCCAAACAACGGCTATCGCATCTGGAGCGAAGTCGACCTGACCGCCGTCCGGGAGGCTCTCAAGCGGTGAACAATGCGCCCGTGAAGCTGGTGATCGGGAACCAGAAAGGCGGTGTCGGTAAGACCACTACCGCCATCAATCTGGCCCGCTGTTTCGCTGACGCCGGCATGCGAACGCTGCTGGTGGATACCGACCCGCAGGGTTCGGTCGCGGTCCTGCTCAAACTCCGGCCGGAAAACTACCTGGCCGATTTTGTCCTCAGCCAATTACGCCTGCAGGACTGCGTGACGTCCGTGGCTGAAAATCTCGACGTGCTCTGTGGCAACCGCGAGACGACCACCATGGAGCAGCGCATCTTCTCCATGTATGGCCGCGAGCACGTCTTTGAAAACGTCTTCCGTCCTTACGAGAACGACTACGACGCCATCGTGCTGGACGTCTCGCCTTCCATTTCGCTGGTCCAGGCTTGCTCGCTGGTCTTCTGCCAGAATGTGCTGATTCCCATTTCGATGGACACGCTCAGCGTTTCCGGCGCCGGCGCCACCATCTTCTCGGCCAAGACCATTGGTGACAGCGTCCGTACGCCCATCCGCGTACTCGGCCTGCTGCCAACAATCGTCAACCGCCGCTTTGCGCTCACCGACGTCGTCATGAAGATGGTCGAACAACTGAGCGCCAGCTTCCAGTTGCCCGTGCTCACCAGCATCCGCACGGACCAGTCCATCGGCAAGGCCGCCCGCGCGCACAGCATGCTCGGCGACTTCGACCCGAAGGCGAAGGCGCTCGAAGACTACCGGCTCGCGGCCGTGCAGATCCTCGATCTGCTCGAGGTCGAGCGGAAGGCACACGCCAGTGAAAGCGCCGCGGACTAGAAAGACGCCGGTTGTATATGACCCCCAGGAGCTCGAGGATCTGATCCTCAATCCGGCTGTTGGCCGCGGTGTCGGCTCACACCTGATCAGCATCCCCCCCGCGCCGAAGCCATCTAACCTGTCTACAGTGGACATGTTGAACCTGTCCACAGTAGACACGTATTCCCTGCCCGCTGCTGGGCGTGTTTGGGTGACCGAAGCGGGCGAACTGGTGCCACAGGCCCGCGTGCGCCGCATCGGTTCTTTGGCGGATGTGCTGAACGAGGCCGAACAAGCCGTTTACGACGCCCTCCGCACACAGGGCGCACCCACAGCCGAGGGCGACCGCATCACCGAAATGGGTTACGATCCGCTGTGCCGTCAAACCGGTCTGGCGCGCAAAACCATTCAGCGAGTGGTGGCCAAACTGGTTCTCAAGGATGCCGTAGCTATTGAACGGCCCGCCGATATCTATTCGCGCCGCCCCACGCAGTACCGCATCTTCTCACCCGCCGCCGCCTTGCGCCGCATGGCGCAACGCCAGCACACACACACCGCCAAGATCGGGCCAGGATTTGTCTTTGTGCAGCCCGGACCGCAGACGCCCAACACGCGGGATCTGAACCTGTCCACTGTAGACAAGTCAAAACGGGTATCCTGACGTGAAAAAGATCTCGGAGCTTCTGCCACCACCGCCGCCACGTGAGATTTCGCGCCTTCAGCAGCAGTTGCTCGACATCTCCGGCGACATCCGCGAGCAGGCCCCGCGCAACTCGGACCTGTCGTTCATGACGCGCCACCTGGTGCAGGTGACGCTGCCGCACCGCGATCCGGGTGACGTGCCACTGTGGACACGTTCAAATGGCGACATCACGTTGGTCATCGCCCGCACCAGTGTCGACGAACACGGCCAGCCTATTGGCTATCCCTACGGCACCATCCCGCGGTTGCTCCTTTATTGGATGACGCGCGAGGCCGTGCGTACGCATTCACGCCGCCTGGAGCTTGGCCACAACCTCGCTGAATTCATGCGCACCATCGGCCTGAACCCCAACAGCGGCCGCGGCAAGCGCGGCGACGCCGTTCGGTTGCGCGAGCAGATGATGCGCCTGTTCTCGTCCAGCATCAGCTTTCAATACACACGTCAGGTACAGGGCTTGATCGGGCAGAACTCACTCGGCATGTTGATCGCTCCACGCCGTGAGTTTTGGTGGGATCCAAAGGACCTGCGCCAGGGCTCGCTCTGGCAAAGCTGGGTTGAGCTTGGGGAAGAGTTCTATCAGGCCATCACCAGTTCAGTAGTGCCCATCGATATGCGCGCCCTACGCGCCATTAAGAATTCGCCGCTGGCGTTGGACCTCTACGGCTGGGCCACCTACACGGCCTATACGCTGCGGCGCAAAGGCCAACCGCAAGTGGTCACTTACGGCGAGTTCATGAACCAGTTCGGCACGGACTACGCAGATCGCCGCAACTTTAAACGCAACCTGCTTACCGTGATGAAGAAGGTAAAGCAGGTCTACCCGGATCTGAAGATCGAGTCCGTACCGGGCGGCCTCAAAATCTATCCCAGCCGGCCGGCTGTGCCGGCGCCGCGCAGCCATACTCTTCTCGATTAACCCAGACACACGGGTGAAATGGTACCCCTCCGGGATCGCACAAATCACACCTGTCTATAGTGGCCATGTTCAGCATGTCCACTGTGGACAAGCCTGACATGACTACTGTAGACAGGCTGAACAGGCCCATAGTGGCCATGTTGAGCCTGTCCACAGTGGACAGGTTCAAACAAACCGCTTGCCACTCCATGTTTTCCACAGAAGCCTGTGGAAAACGTTATTTTTGCACAGGTGAAACAGCACCCCCTGAGAGGGTGAATTGGTACCCCTACGGCGGGTGAAACGGTACCCCTTGACGGGTGAAACAGCACCCCTTGTAAGGGTGAATTGATACCCCTGTTGGCTACTCAACTACTTTGTTTGCAATGTTCTAATCTCTTCTGTAGTTGGTAATTCAAGTAGAGAGAGTAGCTCAGTAGATCAGCGACGACGGATTGTGAAAAACACCTTCCGGCCCCAACGTCGCACCATACTTGCGCTCCAGACGCCACAGCAAGGCGCCCATCACCAGAACAAGTGCAACATCGGTTGTACTAGGAACCCGCTCGGGCAACCAGACTTGGAATGCTTCCAGTGTGGCGATGAGAAGCATGAGCAACGACAAGACACGGGATGGTCTGAGACTAGTGTGTTCGATGCACCAGAAGGCCGTGCCGTAGATGCAGCACTTGCGCAGCAATGTGAGCACGCTCTTGATCCACTCCGAGTGAAGCAGATCGAGGAAGGGAACCCAGTTCACGGGATGCGCCTGGGCCGTGAACTGAAACGGCCGCAGTTCATCGGCAACAAGCCAGACAATCCACGTTATGGCGAGGATGAAGGGTTTTGACTGCAACCGTGCGCCGATAAGCAGCGCAATCAGGGTTCCAGTGAAGATGCCTGCGGCCTCGTGCCAGGTAAAAGTACGGCCGGGCGCGGCAAGCCGTCCAAGCAACACCACCGGGCCGCTCCATACCAGAAGCTGACGGGCTGCTGATGGCGTTGCAATTGAACGGAACAACTGATCAAACGTCAACCAGATCAGCATTGCCCCGGCGTATTCCATCCAGTTCCATTCGGCGCCATATGCCAGAGTTCTGAGCTTCATAATGAAGCCGGATGGAATGGGCCTCAGTGGTAGAAGGTGATAGACGCTCCACAACAGCATCAACATCAAGGCGGATGACGGCCTTAACATGCGTCCGGCGCGGATAGTACGCCAGCGCGATCTCAATGTAGCTTCGAACACGGATGCGGCAATGACGCCAGCCAGGCCACCCACTGTGTTGCAGAGCACATCCATCAGGCTGGGAACGCGGTGCGCGCAATAGTGTTGCAGCGTCTCAACACTGAACGATAAGCCGAACGCCAATCCTACCGGCCACGCGGCGCGCCACAGCCGGAATCCGTTCCGCTGTGATAGGTAACCGAGGAAGCCGACTGGGGCATAGATCACCAGATTGACGATGATGTCTTTGAGCTCTGAGAGCCCTAATCGCGATGGCCAGGCTGCAAAGACATGCCGCGCCGCGACGCTGAGTGCCGGTCCGTCATGAAACTGCCAGGGATACAGCGAACCGTAAAGCAGCAACCCACACACGAGCATCAGAAGATAAGGCATGTTGAAGTGAGCGCGGGCTGAATTTCTTAACCAGGATAGCGTTCCGCAGACAGTGGCTCACGCGGCAGATCGCCTAGCGGAAGAGTGTGAGTTTGCGGGCAGTGAAGTTCCAGATAAACACAATGGCAGTGCTGACGATTTTGGCTAGCAAGTAGTGTAGATGCAAAAACTCGCTGCCACACCACATGATGACTTCGTTAAGTCCCAGACCAACCAAGCCGATTCCCGCAAAAGCAAGAAACTCGATCGTCGTGCTGGAGAGCGTACGGTTCTGAAAGACCCAGGTCCGGCTGAGCAAGTAATTCGCGGTCAGGCCCAAAAGGAAGGCCAGCGCCGCAGAGGCTAGATAGTGCAGCCCGGCATGGCTGGTGAGCAAGTACAGCGAACCGAAATCGATAACAAACGCCAACCCGCCAACCACCACGTAGCGCGCCAACTGCTGTAGTGTGCTGTCGGTTTTTCCAAAGAAGATCCGCCACAACACTTCCCGTGAAAGCGCCTCGCCATGCGGTGGAATACGGGTGGACATAGTTCAACTGGAGGCGTTCTTTTCCTCGTGATAGCCTTCCTCGGTGTTGACTTCCCAGATGTTGCTCTTGTCGATGCGCCCGGCAAGGATGTTTTCAACCGCCAGCATGGCGGTCAGCATCGAGTGGTCCTGGTTGTTGTAGCGGTGCATGCCGTTGCGGCCGACTAAAAACAGGTTCTTGAAGTGATCCAGGTAGGTGCGTAGTTCCGGGAAACGGTCATAGGTTCCAAAGTAGGCGGGATACGTTTTGGGCATCCGCAGTACGGTGGCATCGACAACCGCTTCGGAATCGATGATATCGATCTTGGCCAGTTCGCTTTTCGCCAGGTCGATCATCTCTTCGTCCGGGCGTTGCCACAGGGCGTCGGACTCATTGCAGAAGTACTCAAGCCCCAACCAGACGAGAGCGGGATCCTTGACCAGATAGGGGCTCCAGTTATTGAAGATCTGAAGCCGGCCCAGCCGCACATCAGGCTCCTGGATATAGATCCAGTTATCGGTCACCGCCTGCCGTCCCTGCGCGGTCTGGTCATGGATTTTCAAGCCGCGCACCAGTAGCCCGACGGTGATGAAGTCACGGTAAACCAGGCCATCGCTGATCGCGAGCAGTTCTTCTGGCGGGGCTGGCCGGAAGCTGCGCATCAACTCTTGGATCGGAGCCGTGGAGAGGAAGAAGTCGCCCTCGAAACGCTCTCGGCGGCCATCGCCCATGACTGCTTCGACAGCAATGACGCGATCGCCCGAAGAGATGATCCGGTCGACCCGGCACTGGGTATGAATTTCGCCACCACGCACACGCACACGCCGCGCCACCTCCTCCCACATCTGGCCGGGGCCGAGGCGTGGATAAAGAAACTGCTCAATTAGAGAGGTTTGTGTCCCCTTTTGAGAAATATCAGCCGTTGAGGACTTGGCGTTGAAGAGTTTTTTCGCCGCGTGCAGCAAAGTGGTCCAGATGGAAAGACCCTTGATGCGCTGGGCGCCCCACTCGGCGCTAATGTGGTCGCACGGCACGCCCCAGACCTTCTCCGTGTAGCTTTTGAAGAACGTCATGTACAACTCGCGGCCGAAGCGGTTGATAAAAAACTGTTCGAGCGTGGTCGCCTTCGGCTGTGGCAGTAGCGCGCTGCGCAGATAGCTGACGCCAATTTTCACGGTGCGCCAAAGCCCCAAATTGCCGAGTGTGCGGCGGCTGAGCGTGATCGGGTAATCGAAAAAGCGCCGCAGATAATAGATTCGCGACTTGCGAGGCCGTAGCAGCATCACGCATTCGGGGTCAGCGCCAGCGTCTCCGGTTGGAGCCACGCTTGCCGTCATGCCGTGATATTGAATAGTGGCCGGATCCGCGGTGTCAGCCGCAAGCGGCATCATTTTCAGCCACCATTGCATGACGCGGTCTGATTTGGAGAAGAAACGATGTCCGCCAATATCGATGCGGTTGCCTTTGTGGTTGACGGTGCGCGAGATTCCTCCCATGTACTGGCTGGCTTCCAGCACCACGGGTTGAACTCCGCCACGCTCCAGAAATTCGTAGGCTGCCGTTAAACCGGCTGGGCCGGCGCCGATAATTACCGCGCGTTTGTTGCTCATGCTCACGAAGGGCTCATCTCGCTCTTGTCATACTAGCCGGATTGAAGGCACGCCATCATGGAAAGAGCGCCGCAGAATGAGAAGAACGGCCAGATATCAGATTAAGTGAACTGATCATCAGGAACTCTGATGCAGACGCTTAGATATTTGGACCGGGGAAGCTACAGCGCGCGCCATGCGGGGGCGGTGCTGCGGGGGAAAGAGCTTACGCGCCGAGCGCCATTTCGACTCTAGTTGTGGTGGATTAATTGTTTCGCTAAGCTGTTGTAATGCCTGGCCATGCGAGCGCTGCGGAGACAGTGGACGGGGATGTGCCGCAACGCCGTTTTCCGGTGTTGGAAACGGCCTGGTTTGCCCTGCTGCTGGTTCTCGTTTACCTGCCTGTGATCATTCCGATGGTGCGTGAATGGTACACGCAGGACGAGATGGGACACGGGTTTTTCGTGCTACCTGTGGTGGGATATCTGGTCTGGGAACGGCGTGCCGAACTGTTGGCGATACCACGGCGCACCACCTGGGCGGCGATAGTGCTTGTGCCGCTGGGTTTCGTGGTGGCGCTGTTCGGCTATCTGGGCTCGGAGTTCTTCGTGGCGCGCGTGGGGTTCCTGCTTTCAGTGGTGGGTGTGCTGTGGACGCTTTTGGGCAGCGCAATTCTGCGGCGGTTGGTGTTTCCATTCTGCGTGATGCTGTTCATGCTGCGGATTCCGCTGTTCATCTACAGCCAGATCACGTTTCCGCTGCAATTGTTTGCCAGTGGCGTCGCCGAGCATCTGCTGGGATGGATGGGTATTCCGGTGCTGCGCGAGGGCAACGTGTTGGAACTGGCCTCGCAACGCCTTTCCGTGGTTGAGGCCTGTAGCGGAATCCGGTCGCTGATCTCGCTGGGCTTTCTGTCGCTGGTCTACGGCTACATGTTTGATCGCCGCACATGGATGCGTGTGGTGCTGTTCCTGTTAACGGTTCCCATCGCGATTCTGGCCAACGCCGGCCGCGTGACCATGACCGGCGTGCTTTACGAATACAAGCCGGAATATGCGCAGGGTGTGTATCACAGTCTGGAGGGGTGGGTGATCTTCCTGGTGGCGTTTGTGGCGCTGGTGGCAAGCCAAGCCATCCTCGGACGTCTGGCAACGGGGTTGCGGCATGCCAATCACTAACTCTATTCCCAGATTTCTGCGCTCTCCGGTGGCCATCGCGGTGAGTGTGATGTTATTGGCCCAAGGCGTGTATTTTGCCGCTTTGCCCAAGCACCGCATCATCCAGTTGGCGCGTCCGTTCAGCCAGTTTCCGCAGAACATCGGCGGATGGCAGTCGCTTGGCGATATCACCATTGAGCAGGAGATCCAGGACCTGCTGAAGGCGGACGATATCATGAACCGCAATTATCGCGGGCCGGCGTGGCCAATGGATGTGAATCTGTTCATTGCCTACTTCCGTTCCCAGCGTGCCGGTTCCTCGCCACATTCGCCCAAGGTTTGTTTGCCGGGGAACGGCTGGACGCCGAGTGAATCGAACGAAACGCCGCTGACCGTTCCAGGCCGTTCGACACCGATTGTGGTGAATCGTTATGTGGTATCGAAAGGCACCGAGCGCAGCGTGGTGATGTACTTCTACCAAAGCAACGGGCGGGTGCTGGCGAACGAGTATCAGGCCAAGCTGTACTCGATGTTCGCGTCAACACGCTACCATCGCAGCGACGCCGCAATAGTTCGTGTGGTGGTGCCCGTGGTGGGTGACGACGAAGCCGCCGCCGTGCGGTTGTCCGGAGACTTTCTGAAGGCGATCTTCCCAGCCGTGGAAGCGCACCTGCCGCAATGATGAATACCGGGGGCGTGCTACATGGTCCGGTGGCCACCGTCGGCGAGGCCGAGGAAGGGAAGAGCCGGGCCGGAAGATGGCGGACCAGCCTGCTGGTAGTCCTCACGGCTGTTCTGCTGGCGCTGGTCATACAATGGCGCAGCGGCGCATTCCGGGACGATTTCAGCGCAACCGGTGATGAGGTGTCGCATTTCACCACGTCGGTTGCAATCGGCCAGTGGCTGAAATCGGGCGAGGTGAATCATCCGATCGATTTCTTTGTCCGCTACTATCTGCACTATCCGAAGCTTGGGTTGGGCAAGTGGCCTCCAGCTTTTCACGTTGTGGCCGGGCTGTGGTTTCTAGCGTTCGGCGCATCACGGTTCAGCGCGATGCTGTGGCTGGCCGTGCAGATGGGGTTGCTGGCAGGCATTTGCCACCGTGTGGCGCTGAGGCTGCTGGCCGCACCACTGGCTGTGGCGGCCGCGCTTACCGTGCCCCTGACTCCCCTACTGGCCGAGCAAGGCACGATGTTCATGGTGGAAATCCAACTTGCGGCGCTTGGTCTGGCCGCGTTGTTGTGTTTTCACGATTTTCTGCTGCGGCCCGGCTGGTGGAGTGGCGCTCTGTTTGTCGTGACCGCACTGGCAGCGGTTTATACCAAAGCCAATGGTTGGGCAGTGCTGCTGGCCTGTGGTTGTATTTTCCTTTGGCGATGGAGCCGGGCAATGGTGCGGCCGGCGCCGGTCATAGCGGCGCTTGGTCTGGTGGCGCTGATTGGAACGCCATTTTACGCAATCTTCTTCAAGGCGATGTCCGATGGCAACTACAGTCAGGGCCTCTCTTGGGACTTCACGACCAGGGCGCTGCCGCGGTACTCGCAGGGGATGCTCTCCGGGCTGGGCGTGTGTATCTGTGCGTTCTTTCTCTATGAGCTGTGGCGGATGTGGCGCGGTTCGGCAGAGCCATCAGACCGGCGGCTGCTGATTGGCGTGCTGGCCTTTGGCGTGGGCGGCCCTTTGGCGTTCCAGTCCGTTGTGCCGGCCAGCTATGAGATCCGTCACCTGTGTGTCGCCATACCGTGCATGGTGCTGCTGGCATTTGCCGGGCTGCAGGGCGGGCTAACCCGTTTTGGCGGGCGCGTGGTGTCCTGCGGCGGAGCGGCGCTCTTGCTGGCGACCGTTCCATGGACTATGCCGGAACGGTACAGCGAGCTGAACAGGCAAGGCGCCAGACTAGTGGAAGAGCATTTAAGCCAAACGGTTAACCGGACGGTATTCATCTCTTCGGACAGCAATGGAGAGGGCCGTCTGATCGCCTCGCTGGTGGCTCTCGATCCAGGCGCCCGGGTCTTCTGTGTGCGAGCCTCAAAGGTTGTCGCCGACACCAATTGGGACTCGCGGAGATACAAGCTACGGCTGGCGAACGAGGCGGCGGTGGCTGCGGCGCTGGACCACATTCCGGTGTGCCTGGCGGTGGTGCATTCTTCCGGCCGGGCCGAGCGGCCCCACAACGAACTGGCGCGGCGGGCTTTGACCGATACCCCGGGTTGGAAGCTGGTGGAGACGCTGGCCAGTACCGCGCGTCCTAGCGGGACGGTAGAGACGCTAAGGATCTACGAGCGCACAGCCAATGCGAGCCGGCCCGTGCAGTGGCTGGAAGTGGACGTGAGAAACAAGATCGGCCGGGTGCTGGCGATCCGTGATGGTAAAGGCCGGCCGGACTAAATGACCGGTCCGGCGCCTGATCCAGGGAGAGATTAATTTGCCCGCTTATGTCCTGACGTGGATCTACACGGTCCTCATGCACCTGTCACTGGTGGAGCTCTACCACGAGGTTGCGGCGCTGCGTCTGGCCGTGACACTGGGCTCACTGGCATTGCTTGTCTGGGTGGCGTGTCTGCCGTTGCTGGTGCCGGCCTGGCGGGGACAGACGCTGTGGGCCTTTGCGGGGTTCACGGTTGTGCTGTTGCTGTCACGAGTTCTGCATGGCTGGTTTGGGGGCGGTTTAAAGGCCTTCAGTGATTACATGCCGACGGCGCTGGTGATGCTGCTGGTGGCGACGACGTCAACCACTGTCAGGCGAATGAAGATACTGGGTGGGGGGTTGCTGCTGGTGGGACTGTTCTTCATCGCGCGTGGCGCGATGGACTACTACAGCGGGCCGGAAACAGAAACACAGTTTCTCATGCTGCAGAGGACCGAGGATCCTCAGACCAGGCTGCCCACTGCACCGATACCGCGCGTGCGGGGGCTTGGCGTGTTGAGCGATCCGAACGACCTGGCGCAGTACCTGCTGGTTTTGATGGCGCTGATTGGGCTGGGCACGCCGGGCCGCGTTCTGTCAAAATTCTGGGCCGTGCCGATGCAGGCGGTCTTGATATTCGGCATGTATCTGACGCGCAGCCGTGGTGGTCTGCTGGGCCTAGGGGTATTTGTTCTGTTGTGGATCTGGCGGCGTTTTCGCTGGGGCGGTCTGGTGCCCGTCATGGTGCTGATGGCGCTGGCGACTCCATATCTGGCGCTGAGCATGGGGCGCGAGGTGTCAATTGGGGCGGGCATGGGGCGTTTGGATCTGTGGTCGGACGGACTGGGGCTGTTTAAAAGCTCGCCTCTGATCGGCATAGGCTATCGTATGTTCGCCGACTTTGCCACGTTGACGGCGCACAATTCGTTTCTTCTCTGTCTGGCTGAACTCGGGCTGTTGGGCTTCTTGTTCTGGGCCGCGATGTTTTGGACAACGCTACTGCCACTCTGGCGGATCGCCTATCCAGCTCAGGGAGAAGATACTGCGCCGGCTGAATATGTGAACTGGGCGCAACGGCTGGTGGCTGCGATGCTGGTCTATCTGAGCACCTCGTGGTTTCTTTCGCGCTTGTATGAGGCTTTGCCACTAGTGTTGTTGGGGATGGGATCGGCGTTGATCATGATGGAGTCGAAACGCCGCGGCCAGAGCTTGCAGTTGCCGATACGCCGCAGCGTGCAGCTCAGCTTTATCAGCGCCTTTGTGGCAGTGGCATTGCTGTACATCATGGTGCGGCTGCGTGGGTTGGCATAGATCGGGTTGGCCGGGAGCGAGATGTCCTCTAGCACGACGGTAGCGCGTAATTCATTCTGGTCCGGGCTGGACATGCTGGTGACGCTGATCACGGCGCTGGTGTGCTCAATTGCCGTGGCGCGGGTGATGGGTCCGGTGAAGCTGGGCCATTACAACTACATCATCTGGATCGCCAACATGATGAGCCTGGTGATGGTGTTTGGCATCCCGTCCGCAACACGCAAATACGTTGCCGAAATGGTGGGCCGCGGTGAGGTGGCGACCGGATTGGCGATTGCGCAGAGGATGATGCAGTACCAGTTGATCATGGCCGGGCTGACCGCGGTGCTGGGCCTTGGCGCGGTGCATTGGCTGCTGCCGGGCGAGGAGAAAGTCTACACGGCGCTGGCTGTGTTGAGCCTGTTTCCGGCCATGGTGCTGGCGATTTGCACGCACGTGCTGCTGGCCTTTGAAGATGTGCAGTCGACGGTGATTCCGTCCTTCATCGCTACGGTGGTGAACTTCTCACTGGTGCTGCTGACGCTGTGGTTGGGTTGGGATCTGGTAGGGCTGGCGGCGGCGCTATTGGTTTCGCGGTCGACAGACTGCGCAGTGCGCTGGTGGCTGTATCGCCGGCGCGTGCTGGCCGAAATGGGAGGCCACTGGCCGGAGGCTCAGTTGCCGGTGGAGCTGCGGCCGCGGATTCTGCGTTTCTGCATTGAGTCGACGCTGTTACTGGTAATCAATGTCGTCGTGTGGAACCGCAGTGAGTTCCTCTTCCTGAAGCACTTCTGCCCGATTCAGGAGGTGAGCTTCTTTTCGCTGGGCTTCAATCTGCTGGAGCGCCTGCAGGCCATCCCGGAGGTGTTTGCACGCGCCGTCGGCGTGACGTTGATGGTGCAGGTGGGACGCAATCCGGAATCCTTGCAGCGTTTCACCGTGCAGAGCCTGCGGTACCTGGCGCTGCTGGCGTTGCCGCTGGCGCTGGGCATGGCGGCGCTGGCCTCGCCGCTGATTCAGAGCTTTTACGGAGCGGCCTACAAGGCGGCGATTGTGCCCACCACGATTCAGGCGGTGCTGCTGATCCCGAAAATGTTGCTGTTGCCGGCGCAGATGCTGCTGGTGGCGACTGAGCGGCAGGGCTTTCTGTGGCGCTGGGGCCTGGTCTGCGGCGTGCTGAACGTCGGATTGGACTGGTGGTGGATTCCCGGTGGTGGCGCGGTAGGCGCAAGCTGGGCCAACGGTCTAACCCAGGCTGTCGCCGCATTGGGCATCTGGGTTGTGGCAGCCCGGGCCTTCCAGATGGAAATGCCGTGGAAAGGCCTGGCGAAGATTGCAGCGGCGGCTATGTCGTCCGCAGTGATGGCAGCGCTGTGCAGTTGGCTGCTGCCGGGCTGGGCGGCGCTGGCGATGGGCCCGCTGCTGGGCGCGGTTGCGTTTGTGCTGGTGCTGATGCAGAGCCGGGCGCTGGATGAGGTGGATCACGAGCGGCTGATGAAGGTCTCGCGACTGGTGCCGGGGAGGCTGCGTGGCGTCTATGCCGGGCTGGTGGGACGCCTGGCGACGGCGCCGGCGCGTTAGAGGGGAGATCATGGCCGATCCGCGCGTCAGTATTGTGATGCTTACCTTCAACCGTCCGCAGTACATCGGGCGGGCGATTGAGAGCGTTTGCCGGCAGACACTTCAGGATTGGGAATTGCTGGTGGTGCATGACGGGCCGAATGAGGAGATCGGCCGGGTGGTCACGGAGTGGGCGCGGCGCGAACCGCGCGTGCGCTACCTGCGGCGTACACAACCGGGCAACATCGCCGACGCCAGCAACTACGCCATCGCCCGGGCGCGCGGAGCTTATATCGCCGTGCTCGACGACGATGACTATTGGTGCCTGGACGAGAAGCTGGCGTTGCAGACAAGCCTGCTGGATGAACACCCGGAGATTGTGGCGTGCGGCGGTGGCGTGATAACGATCGATCGTCACGGGAACGAGACAATGCGTTACCTCAAGCCCCAAGATGCGGCGGCGATACGGCGCGTGGCATTGCTGGCCAATCCGATGGCGCACGGTAGCACGATGTACCGGCGCGAGGCCGCGGAGCGCGTCGGCGGCTACGATGCCGGCCTGGACGGGTTTCAAGATTGGGATCTGTTCCTGAAGCTCGGCCAGGTGGGCGATCTGTGGAATTTTCAGAAGTACTTTCTGGCGTACCAGATCTGGGAAGGCGGGGGGAGTTTCGTCGCCCAGCGTAAAAACACGGCTTCCGCGCTGCGGATTGTGCGGCGTCATGGCGCCAGCTACCCGCGGCGCTCGCTGGCGCTGCTGGTGGCGTTGGCCTACCATGCCTACGGCTATGCGCCGGCAGGGGTGCGCAAAGCCACGTTTGCGGTGCTCTCAAGGGCGAAAAAGAGACTGTTCGGCGCCTCAGCGTAGCGTGGCGCCTGGTCTGTGGTCTGATGAATGAAGGAGGGTATACGCTTGCGGTTTTTTGTCACTGGCGCGGCCGGTTTTATCGGTAGTTCGCTTGTAGATCGCTGCCTCGAACTCGGCCACGAGGTGATTGGCTACGACAACTTTTCCACCGGTTGCGAGTTGTTTCTCGAAACGGCCCGGAAAGCGCCGCGCTTCCAGTTGGTCCAGGCCGACCTGCTGGACTTCGACCGCCTGCGCGCCGCCATGCAGGGCGCCGACGTGGTTGTGCATCTGGCGGCCAACGCCGATGTGCGCTTCGGTGTGGAACATCCGCGCCGCGACCTCGAACAAAACACCATCGCCACCTGGAATGTTGTCGAATGCGCGCGTTTGGAGCATGTTCCGCGGCTGGCCTTTTCCTCCACCGGTTCAGTCTACGGTGAAGCGTCCGTGATCCCCACGCCCGAGGACTGCCCGATGCCGGTGCAGACGTCGCTCTACGGCGCCTCCAAGTTGGCCGCCGAAGGGCTGTTGCAGGCCTATGCCGAAGGCTTCGGCATGCACGTTTGCATCTTCCGTTTTGTCTCGATCCTGGGTGAGCGCTACTCACACGGCCATGTCTTCGACTTTCTGAAAAAACTGCGCGCCAACCCGCAGGAATTGCCGGTGCTGGGCGACGGCCACCAGCGCAAGAGCTACCTTTACGTCCAGGACTGCGTCGATGCCATCATGCTGGCGTTGCAACAGGCTCCGGGCAAAGTGAACATCTTCAACCTGGGCACGGACGAATACTGTGAGCTGAACGATTCGATCGACTGGATTACAGCCCGGCTCGGTGTCACGCCGAAGCGCGTCTACAGCGGCGGCAGCCGGGGCTGGATCGGCGATAACCCGTTTATCTATTTGGACTGCGCACGAATGCGCGCACTCGGCTGGGCTCCTAAACTAACCATCCGGCAAGCCGTCGAGCGCACGGTGGACTACCTGCTGGCCCATCCTGAACTGCTATCGGCACGCGCTTAGGCTGGCGGCTTTCCGGCCAAAATGTACTCGGTCAGGGATTCGGCCAACATGCGTGAGCCGGTGTTTGAATAGTGCCCGTCGTCGTAAAGCAGGCCAATCCGGCCCGGCACCATCTGCCTGGCGTCCAGCGTCTCGGCGCCCTCTTCCCGGGCCAGCGCCAGCGTCGCGCGGTGCACCACTTCAAAGGCGTCCGACAGGCTCTTAAGGGAAGCAAAGTGGCTGTCCTTCAGATCGCCAACGCACCCGAACCACGGCAGCTTGGCCTGTTCCGGGGAGAGGGCGTCATATTCCAGCCAGCCCTGGCCGATCACGATGACGCGGCTGGCGTGTTGCCGGCAGAGGCGAATCAGTTCCCGCAGATACTGGCAACTCTCGGCGAAGTAGCGCGATTCAGCGACCGGCGGCAACTTCACAAACTGCGTGGCGGCGGCCCGCATCCGCCGGTTTTTCAGCAGAAAACGGCCTGCATTTTGAAGTACCTGCGGCCTCCAGCGGCGCTTGGCAAACGCTAGCGCCCGGCGCGTGGCGGAGCCTTTTAACGTCCAGGTGAACTGAGTTCCGGGGCAGACCGCGAATAGGTCATCGTCACTATAGAGCGGCACGGCGGCCTTGAGTCCAGCGCCGTGGGTCATCCAATGCACCACCACCGAATTGCCGGTCATGATGATGATCCAGTCCTGCGGCTCGCGTTCCGGCAGGATCTGGCTGGCGACGCGCAAAAGCCCCTGGGGGTTTACCAGCGACCGCGCCACATTGCCGATATAGACGCGGCCCTGTGGCAGGCGGCCCTCGCCGGACGCCTTCTGAAGCAGGGTTTCGAGCACAGCCGGCCAGCTCTTTTCCTGATCGAGGAACATGCACTCAGCGGCGCTGCCGCCCAGCACCAGGCCGCGCATTACCCGCCCCGGGCCCTTGGGCACGGGCCCGCCACGGTCGCCCAGTTCGTTAGTCCGGCACTCGACAGCCTTGTCCAGATGTTCGGAGATGTCCGGGTGCGGATAGAGGGTAAGCCGTGAATTCGGATAGTTGACGAAGCTCCTCGACCGGTGCCGCCAATACCACCTCAAAGCCAGCTCCACCCCAACCGCCCCCGCCAGAGCCGCACACGCAGCTAGTGCCGGCCAGAGTATGGGTTCCATATTGTTGATTCCATTTAAACACACCGTTTATTAACCACTCCCCGGGGCCAGGGGAACCTGGTCCGGCAGCGTGCGATACACTGGCGAAAGTACACTTTCCGGAGGGAACCAGCGTTTGATTATCACCCGTAGCCCACTGCGGATATCGCTTGGCGGCGGCGGCACGGATCTGCCTTCCTATTATCGTGAGCACGAAGGGTTTCTGATTGCCGCGGCTATCAATAAGCACGTCTACATTACGTTGCACGAGCCGTTCGTCGACCGCGTGATTGCGAAGTACTCACGCCTGGAACAGGTGGACCGCGCCAGTGAGTTGCAGCACCCGATTCTACGCGAGGCGCTGGCGCTGGTCGGGGTTGAAACACGCATTGAAATCGCCTCCATGTCCGACATTCCGGCCGGCACGGGGCTGGGCAGTTCGGGCAGTTTCACGACGGCGCTGCTGCGCGGCCTGCACGCCCTGAAGCAGAATTACGTGACGCCGGCGGAACTGGCGGAGCAGGCTTGTCACATTGAAATTGACCGGCTGGGCGAGCCGATCGGCAAGCAGGATCAGTACATCGCGGCTTTTGGCGGCCTCACCTGTTTCTACTTCGCCCGCGACGGGGCCGTGCGCGCCGAACCGTTGCGTATGAGCGCCGAGACGCTCTCCAATCTCGAAGATAACCTGTGCCTGTTCTTTACCGGCTACACACGTGCGGCCGGTGGCATTCTCAAGGATCAGGACGACCGCTCCAGGCAGAACGATCAGGCGATGCTCGACAACCTGCACTTTACCAAGGAGTTGGGCCTGCGCAGCAAGCAGGTGTTGGAGGCCGGAGATCTGGGCGGCTTCGCCGAACTGATGCACGTGCATTGGGAACACAAGCGCGCCCGCTCGGTTGGCATGTCGAATTCGAATATTGATGAGTGGTACGCGCTGGCCCGCGCCAACGGTGCGCTGGGCGGAAAGCTGATTGGCGCCGGCGGCGGCGGTTTCCTGATGTTCTACAGCGAAGACAAGAGCCGCCTACGCCACGTCATGCACGCCGCCGGGCTGCGCGAGGTCCGCTTCCGGTTCGACTTCGAGGGCGCCTGCATGGTGGCCCGGAGCTAAGGCGCGATGGCTGGTACGCTCTACCCTGCCGCCATCCTGGCCGGTGGCCTGGCCACGCGGCTGCGCCCGCTGACCGAGACCATTCCGAAATCGCTCATCGAGATCGCTGGTGAACCGTTTCTGGCGCATCAGTTCCGGCTGTTGCACGCAGCCGGCATCCGGCGCGTGGTGCTGTGCTGCGGCTATCTCGGCGAGCGGGTGCGCGACTACGCCGGCGACGGCGCCCGCTTCGGCCTGGAGGTCGCTTATAGTTTCGATGGGCCCATACTGCGCGGCACGGCCGGAGCGCTGGCCCAGGCGCTGCCGCTGCTGGGCGAACGCTTTTTCGTGCTCTACGGCGATTCCTATTTGCCCACCGATTACGCCGCCGTGCAGAGTAGCTTTGAGCGCGCCGCACAGCCTGCGCTGATGACTGTGTTTCGTAACCAAGGACTTTGGGACACCAGCAATGTTGAATTCGACGGGAGCCGGATTCTGGCTTACAACAAGCGCAACCTCAACCCGCGCATGCACTATATCGATTACGGGCTGGGTGTCTTTTCGCGCCAAGTGATTGCGGACCTGCCGGCCGGCGAGGCTGTGGACCTGGCCACGGTTTATGGCGGGTTGCTGGCGGAAGGGCGTCTGGCGGCGCACGAGGTGCACGAGCGGTTTTACGAGATTGGATCGTTTGCCGGGATCGAGGAATTGACCGAACATCTACAGAAAAACCAGCCGAGCGAAGGAGCGCGATGACGTTTACCCAACAATTTATCGATGAGGCCCGCCAGGTGCTGGACGGCCTGGACCAGGACGCCATTGAGCGGACGGTGGAGAAGCTGGTGGAGACTCGCGCGCGAGGCGGGCGGCTGTTTCTGCTGGGCGTGGGGGGCAGCGCCGCCAACGCGTCACACGCGGTCAACGATTTCCGGAAAATTGCCGGCTTCGAGGCCTATGCGCCCACCGATAACGTCAGCGAGTTGACGGCCCGTACGAACGATGAGGGCTGGGCGACAGTATTTGAAAGCTGGCTGAAGACCAGCCGCCTGCGGGCCGGTGATGCGGTGCTGGTGTTTTCGGTGGGCGGGGGAAACGTCGAAAAAAACGTTAGCCCTAATCTGGTGTCGGCGTTGAAGCTGGCGAAACAGGTGGGCGCCACCATACTCGGCATTGTCGGCCGTGACGGCGGCTACACTGCGCAGGTGGCCGATGCCTGCGTGATTGTGCCCACCGTCAACGCGGTGAATACCACGCCGCACGCCGAGGCGTTTCAGGCGGTGGTCTGGCACCTGCTGGTTTCGCATCCGGCCATCAAGCAGGTGGCCACAAAGTGGGAGTCAGTGCGCTAGCAAACGCCGGTAAAGCTGCTCGTACTCCAATTGCGTTTGAGCCATCCCGTAGCGCTCCCAGGCCAGGCGGCGGGCCGCAGCGCCGCGCGTGACCAAATCGGGGGAAGCCACCAGTTGGCGCAACCCGGCTTCGAGTGCGTCCACGCTGCCCGGCTCGATGAACCAGGCTATAGAGCCTTCCGGCGCCACCTCGGGTACGCCCCCGACACGCGTGGAGAGGATTGGCAGCCCGGCCGCCAGGGCTTCGAGGATGACCATCGGCAGCCCCTCGTTCAGGGAGGGGAAGACGAACGCATCCAGCCCGGCCAGCCACCCCGGAACGTCGTCAACAGCATCCTGCACACTCACGCAATGGGCCACGCCGAGCGCGGCCGCCTGGCTGGACAGGGCAGGGAAGAGCGGGCCACCGCCGGCGATACGCAGCTCCACCGGCAAGCCATCATGCACAAGCCGGGCAAAGGCCTGGATCAATAGGGCATGGCCTTTCACCGGCACCATCCGGCCGAGCGCGCCAAACCGCAGGCGCGGCGAGTGCGCGCCGGGCGTGGCCTGATGGTTGGAGAAGGCCTCCAGGTCGAGACCATTCAGAATCACGTGCGCCTTGTGGGGTGGGACAATGCCGCGCCCGATGAAATAACGGCGCGCATCGTCGCTGACACAGACCACGGCGCCGGTGAAGGGCATGGTGGCGTGGAAATAGCGCTCGTTGAACGGCTGGCCTGACGACATGCACACGCCGTGGCGTGTGTTCAGAACCGCGCCACAGCCGGCCAGCCGCGCCGCCAGCGCGCCATAGTGATTCACGCCCGGATTGTGCATGTGCAGCACGTTGACCCGGTCGCGGCGCAACGCGCGGGCCAGCCGCCAGATCAGCGCGGGTTTCAGGCCGGGGGCTTTGTGGAACGCGGTGACGCCGATGCCGGCGCGGGCCGCGGCCGGAGCCAGCACGCCCGGTTCCTGCAGGCAGTAGACAGAGGCGGTGTGTCCGGCGCGGTGCTGCTCGCCGACCAATTGCAGGACGAAACGCTCCAACCCGCCGAGGTTTAGATTCTCAACCAGGTGGGCGATTCGCAGAACTTCAGGAGGCACCGTAATTCATTGTACTGTAGAACTTTTTGGCTTCCAGGCGGGACGCCCCGGCGCTTGACCCCGTACAATAGTGGGACGCAATGAACGTCAGCCGACACGGCCCGGAATTGTGCCCAATTGTTTATTTCGGCAACGATTGGTTCGCTGAAAACCGGACCAGCGCACATCATATTGCGCGCCGTTTGGCTGGCCGTTTCCCACTGCTTTATATTGAAACCCCCGGTTTGCGAGCGCCTCAGGCGAGCGGACGGGACTTGCGCAAACTGGTTGTCAAACTACGTCAGGCCCTGGCGCACCCGCGTCAATTGGGGCCGCAGATGTGGCATTTGACGGTGCCTCAGGTGCCGTTCCGTGCTTTGCCGGGCGTGGGGGCCTTGAACCGGTGGTTTGGCGGCTGGCAGCTTAAACGCGCGCTGGCCACGCTCGGCTGGCGGCGCTATCTGGCCTGGTTTACGGTGCCGCACGCCGGGCTGGCGCTGGATGCGCTGCGCCCGTGTCTGGCGGTTTACTATTGCGTGGACGATTACTCTGCGCTGCCTGGAGTGGATGCCGCCAGTGTGCGCGCCATGGACGAGGCGCTGTCGCGCCGCGCCGATCTGGTCTTTGCCGTCTCGTCCAAACTGGTTGAGCGTCATTCGGCGTTCAATTCGCACGTGGTCTATTCGCCGCATGGGGTGGATATTGAGTTGTTCGGCCGTGTGGGTTCAACGGCGCCGGCGCCGGAGGTGGCCTCGCTGTCCAAGCCGGTGATCGGCTACTTCGGCGTGATTGACGGTCGTGTTGATGTCGATTTGATCAGCGCCCTGGCCGCGGCGCGGCCCGGCTGGACGTTCCTGCTGCTGGGCCACTGCGATGAGCGGCTGCGCAGCCGGATGGATCATCCCAACATCGTCTTTCATGGCCCGGTGCCCTACGAGGCGCTGCCGGCCTGGGCGGCGGCGTTTGATGTCTGCCTGATGCCCTACCGCGCGGGCGATTTCGCGCGCCACGCCAATCCGTTGAAGCTGCGCGAGTATCTCGCCACCGGCAAGCCGGTGGTGAGCGTGGCCATGCCGGCGGCCGCTGGTCTGGCTCAGCATCTTTACATCGCCGAAGGATGCCAGGGCTTTGTCGAAGCGATTGAACAGGCCCTGCACGAGGATCCGCGGCGGCGCGACGCGCGTCTGACCGCAGCCCGTGAGTTCGATAGCTGGGACGACCGCCTGGAGACTATCCTCGGCGCGGTCGATAAACGTCTGGGCGAAGTCTGCCCGCCGGAGTCTGTTGTATGAGTACTTCTCCTTCTCCATCGCGCCGCCGTGTCGGACTGGTTGGCGCGGGCTATGTGGCCGGCTATCACGCCAGAGCCTTGCAGGCGCTGCCGTTTGTCGAAGTCGTAGCCGTGGCCGACGCCGATCTGGACAAGGCCCGTGAGATGGCCGCACGCTTCCACATTGCGCACGCCTGCCGTTCACTGGCCGAGATGCGCGATTTGCGGCTGGAGGTGGTGCACGTGCTGACGCCGCCATCGTCGCACGCCGCGCTAGCCATCGAGGCGCTCGAAATGGGCTGCCACGTGATTGTGGAAAAGCCGATGGCTGAGACTGCGGCCGACTGCGATCGCATGATGGCGGTGGCGCGCGAACACGGCCTGACGCTCTCGGTGAACCACTCGGCGCGGCTCGACCCGGTGATTCTCGAAGCGCTCGAACGCATCCGGCGCGGCGAGTGCGGGGAGGTGCTGGCCGTCGATTTTCTGCGCAGCTCCGACTATCCGCCCTACCTCGGCGGACCGTATCCGGCCGCCTACCGCAAGGGCTCCTACCCGTTTCAGGATCTTGGCGTGCACGGGCTGTACCTGCTTGAAAGCTTCCTCGGGCCGATTGCGCGGCTGGAGACCGATTTCCGCTCCACCGGCAAGGACATCAACCTGATTCTGGACGAGTGGCGCGCCACGGCGGAATGCGAGCGCGGCGTCGGCCGGCTCTACATCTCCTGGAACGTGCGTCCCATTCAGAACATGCTGATCATCCAGGGCACGCGCGGCGTGATGACGGTGGACTGCTTCCTGCAGGTCTGCTCGGTGCGGCGCGCCTATCCGGGGCCCAAGCCGGCGCAGTGGATTCTGGGCGCCATCGCCAGCTCGTTGAAGATCATGTTTGGTTCGACGTTCAATGTGCTGCGCTTCGCCACCGGACGGCTGAAGTCATCGCCCGGCATCTATGCCGGAGCGCAGCAGTTTGAGGAGGCGATTGAAAAGGGCACGGCCCCGCCGGTGCCGGCCGAGGAGGGGCGCCGCATGGTGGCGCTGCTGGAGGAGGTCTCCAAGCGCGCCGATGCTGAGGTGGACGCCCGCCGGCGTCTGCCGGAGCCGCCTCCGGCGCGGGTGCTCATCACCGGTGCGGGCGGCTGGCTGGGCGGCCGGTTGCTGGCGAAGCTGGTGGAGAACGGTGAAAGCGTGCGTGCGCTGGCGCGCCGCCCACTGACGGCCGGTTGCGCCGCGGGCGTGCATACGGTGATCGGCGATCTGGGCCACCCGGATGTCGTCGATATGGCTGTGCGCGGCGTGGAGGTGGTCTATCATGTCGGCGCGGCGATGAAGGGCGGCGCGGCCGATTTCGAACGCGGCACCGTGGTGGGCACGCGCAATATTGTGGAGGCCTGCCTGCGTCACGGCGTCAAGAAGCTGGTATTTGTCAGCTCGCTCAGCGTCTTCAACCACGCCGGCCGGCGCGCCACCGACGTGGTGACCGAGGATTCGCCGTACGAGCCGTATCCGGAGCTGCGCGGCGCCTACACGCAGACCAAGCTGGAGGCGGAGCGCTTGGTGCTAGATGCTGTCCGGGAGCGTGGCCTGCCAGCCGTGATCGTAAGGCCCGGGCAGATCTACGGCCCCGGCGCCGAACGCACGCCGCCGTCCGGCACCATCGGCATTGCCGGGCAGTGGCTGGTGGTGGGCAACGGCAGGAGGATGGTGCCGCTGGTCTACATCGACGATGTGGTGGACGCGCTGCTGGCGGCCGCCACGCGGCCGGACGCTTACGGCGGCGTCTTCAACCTGGTGGACCCGGGCAGTGTCGACCAGCGCGCCTACATTCAGGCTTCCGGCCATAAGGCGCACTATCTGCCGGTGTGGTTCATGATGCTGGCCTCGTTCGGAGTGGAGATGCTGGGCCGCGTGCTCAAGCGCGGCGTACCGCTGTCGCGTTACCGGGTGCGCTCCATCCGCCCGCTGTGGCCGGTGGATGTCAGCCGCGCCGGAAACGGCCTGGGCTGGCGCCCGCGCGTTGGCGTGCAAGAGGGTCTGCGGCGGACGTTCCCGGGCAAAGGCTGACCTTCTGCGTTGTCCGTAAGGCCTGGATTCTGCTGAGGCGATGGGGGAGAATGTCAAAAACAGGTTGGGGACGGAGGGCATGAAGAGAGCTGTTTTTTTGGACCGGGACGGTGTGCTCAATCGCGCCGTGGTGCGCGATGGCAAACCCTACCCCCCAGCGACGGCCGCTGAGTTGGAGTTGGTGGACGGTGCTGCGGAAGCGCTTCAGCGCCTGAAAGCGCGCGGCTTTCTGCTACTGGTGGCCACCAACCAGCCCGATGTTGCGCGCGGCAAGCAGAGCCGGGCGGAGGTGGAGGCCATTCACTCCCATCTGACGGCGCTCCTGCCCTTGGATGGCTTCACCACCTGTTTCCACGACGACGCCGACGGCTGCGCCTGCCGCAAACCGCGTCCAGGCCTGATATTGGAGTCCGCCCGCGCGTACGGCATTGATCTCTCGGCCAGCTATATGATCGGCGACCGCTGGAGGGACATCGAGGCCGGTCAGCGCGCCGGCTGCCGCACGGCCTGGATCGACTACGGCTATCAGGAGCGCGGTCCGGCTTGCCCGCCAAACATTCGGGTAGAGTCCATTGGCCAAGCCGCCGATTGGATATTGAAGGATTCGGAGGAGCCCTTGATGCAGGAAACCCGCCCGCTCGCTGTGAAGTTATTCGCCGACGGCGCTGAGAAGAAGTCGATGCTTGAGTGGTATGCCAACCCGCTGATCCGGGGCTTCACCACCAATCCAACGCTGATGCGCAAGGCCGGCATCGGCGACTATGAGACCTTTGCCCGCGATGTGCTGGAGGCCATCCCGGACCGTCCCATCTCATTTGAGGTGTTCGCCGACGAATTCAATGAGATGGAGCGCCAGGCGCGCCGCATCGCCCACTGGGGCCCGAATGTGTATGTCAAGATCCCGGTCACCAACACGCGCCGCGAGTCGTCGGCCCCGCTGGTGCAGCGGCTTTCGCACGACGGCATCCAGCTCAACGTGACCGCTCTGCTCACGCTTGCCCAAGCGCGCGAAATGGCCGAAGCGCTGGCCGGCGGCGCCCCGGCCAATATATCCATCTTTGCCGGACGCATCGCCGACACCGGACGGGATCCGGTGCCCATGATGGCCGCGGCGGTTGAACTGCTACGCCCCCATCCGCAGATCGAATTGATCTGGGCCAGCCCGCGCGAGGTGCTCAACCTCTACCAGGCCGACCAGGTCGGCTGCCACATCATCACCGCCACCCCTGACATTCTCAAAAAGCTGCCCTTGCGCGGCCATGATCTGGCCAGCTATTCCCAGGAGACGGTTCAGATGTTCTACGACGACGCCAGCCGGTCCGGCTTCCGTCTTGGCTAAAGGAGGCTTGAAATGATCCCGACCCGCATATTGCCAGCCCTGCTGGTTGTCATGGCGCTGTTTCTCGGCCCGCTCGACGCCCGTGCTCAGGCCCAATTGGGCGGGTGTAGCATCCTCCCCAACAACAACATCTGGAACACGGCAGTCGACCGCCTTCCGGTTCATCCGCTGTCGGACAAGTACATTGAAACCAACGACGGCACGCGCAGCCTGCACCCCGACTTCAGCTCCGGCGGCGGGGGAATCCCGATTAATGTTGTGCCGGCCACACAGGCTGGCGTTGCGGTCACGCTCGGCTCAAGTGAGAGCGACCCAGGACCCTATCCCATCCCTCAGAATATCGTGCAGGAAAGCGGGACCGACCAGCACCTGCTGCTGCTGCAGAGCGGCGCCTGTAAGCTGTATGAGCTTTATGCCGCCAAACTGACCAACGGCGTCTGGAGCGCATCGTCAGGCGCTATCTTCGATCTCAGTTCGAACGCGCTGCGGCCGGCTGGCTGGACCAGCGCCGACGCAGCCGGCCTGCCGATTCTGCCCGGCCTTGTGCGTTACGACGAGGTGGCTTCCGGCGAGATCCGTCATGCCATCCGGCTGACCGTGCCGAAGACGCGCCGCGAGTACGTCTGGCCCGCCCGTCACTACGCGTCAAGTTCAACCGACACCAGCCGTCCGCCAATGGGCCAACGCTTCCGCCTGAAGGCCTCCTATGACATCTCCAGCTTCGCGCCCGAAGTGCAGGTCATTCTGCGCGCGCTTAAGAAATACGGCATGATTCTGGCCGACAACGGCTCGTCATGGTACATCACCGGCGCGCCTGATTCGCGCTGGAACGACGAGATCATGGCGCAGCTTAAAACAGTCAAGGGCTCCGACCTGGAGGCTGTGGACTCTTCCTCGCTGATGATCAGCCCGGATTCTGGTCTGGCCGGTTCTCCGGTGATTTATGGCGCGGCTGAAGTGTCCTTCTCGCCTACGCCCGAGTTCAATTTATCGGACGCCACTGCGCTCAGCCTCACGCTGACGGCCGACGTGACTCAGGCCACAGCCAAATCGCTTGTCAGCGGCCAGATCACCACTTTCATCATTTGCCAGGATGGTCTTGGCGGCCACGGCTTTGTCTGGCCCACCAACGCGCGCGGGGCCATGACGGTTGGCGCCGACGCCAACACCTGCTCAGCGCAGCAGTTTGTCAGTGACGGCACGCTCCTCTGGGCGATCTCTCCGGGCGTCGCCAATATGCCTCGCTAAGGCATGGCAGTGTTACGCTGGGTTTGCGGCGCAACAGGTTCACAAATGACTATTTATCAGCAGTTGATGGAGAAGATCTGTGCCAAGTCGGCGCGTGTCGGCGTGGTCGGGCTCGGCTATGTTGGGCTGCCCCTGGCGGTTGAATTCGGCAAGGCGGGTTTTGCCGTAACCGGGATTGATGTATCCACCGCCAAGGTCGAACAGATCATGGCCGGACGGAGTTATGTCCAGGACGTATCCACCGCCGATGTTCAAAAGCTGGTGGCCGCCGGGCAACTGAGCGCGACCTCTGATTTTTCCGTCATCGCTGAGCTCGATACCGTTAACATTGCCGTCCCCACGCCGTTGCGTAAGACCAAGGACCCGGACATGAGTTACGTGGTCTCGGCGGCGCGCGAGATTGCACGTTACGCCCATCCGGGGCTGCTTGTCATTCTCGAGTCCACAACCTATCCGGGCACTACCGACGAACTGATTCAGCCCATGCTGGAGGAGCGCGGTTTGAAGCTGGGCGAGGATGTATTTCTGTGCTTCTCGCCGGAGCGCGTCGACCCGGGCAACCCCAAGTACCAGACCAGAAATATCCCTAAGGTGGTTGGCGGCATCACGCCGGCCTGCACCGAGATCGGCGCGGCATTTTATGGCCAGGCGCTCGACACGGTTGTGCCGGTCGGCTCAACACGCGTCGCCGAAATAGGCAAACTGCTCGGGAACACCATCCGCATGATAAACAACAGCCTAGTG
>CAYZIX010000021.1:0-40001 GCA_964478395.1 uncultured Candidatus Solibacter sp. | reverse complement strand
TTCGACGATATATTGATCCAGTGGCGCGCTGGAAGCGACCAGAATCGCCAACGATGTACCCAGCCGCCGGCCAGCCCGGCCGGCGCGCTGCCAGGTGGAAGCCACCGCGCCCGGATAGCCGGCCATCACCACCACGTCCAGCGACCCGATATCGACGCCCAGTTCCAACGCATTGGTCGCCACCACGCAACGGATGGCGCCGTCGCGCAGCCCGCGCTCAATTTCGCGCCGTTCGCGCGGCAGGTAGCCGCCGCGGTATCCGCGTACGGTGCCGGGCCGCGCCGGCGGGCGTTCGCAGGCGTCCTTCAGGTAAGTTAGCAAAACCTCAGTTGCCAGGCGGTTGTTAGCAAAAACTAGCGTCTGCTGGCCACGCGAAACCAGCTCCGACGCCACCCGCCGCGTCTCGTTCAGATAGCTGCGCCGGATGCCCAGTTGCCGGTTCACCACCGGCGGATTGTAGAACACGAAGTAGCGCTCTCCGGACGGCGCGCCGTTGTCATCGATCAGCGTGAACTGGTCGCCGGTCAGCGCCTCGGCCAGCGGCTGCGGGTTGGCGATGGTCGCCGAACAGCAGATGAATTGAGGCTTGGAGCCGTAAAAAGCGCAGATGCGCCGCAACCGCCGCAGCACGTTGGCCAGATGGCTGCCGTAGACGCCGCGATAGGTATGCAGTTCGTCAATGACGATGTAGCGCAGGTTCTCGAACAGCTTGCTCCACTTGGTGTGGTGCGGCAGTATGCCGGCGTGCAGCATGTCCGGGTTGGTGAGCACCACGTTGGCGCACTGCCGGATCTGGCGCCGCGCGTCGCGCGGTGTGTCGCCGTCGTAGGTGAAGGCGCGGATAGGCGCACCCATCGCCTCCACCAGAGCGTGAAACTCGTGCAGTTGATCTTCGCTGAGCGCCTTGGTGGGAAACAGGTACAGCGCGCGCGCCTCCGCGTCGCGCGCCACGCACTCCAACACCGGCAGGTTGTAGCACAGCGTCTTGCCGGACGACGTGGGCGTCACCACCACCACGTTTTTGCCGGCGGCCAGTGTTTCAGTGCACGCCGCCTGATGCGTATAGAGCCGCTCAATCCCACGTTCAGCCAACGCCTTTCGCAGCGCCGGGGAAACGCTGGCAGGCAGCTCCGCGTAGCGGCCCGGCTGGGCGGCCTGATGGCGAATGGCGCGGACTGGCGAATCCGGCTCCTCCATCCAGGCCCGCATGCGGGCCACGGCGGCGTCCAGACTGGCGCGGCGCGCCAAGCCCAAGGGCTCGTCACGGTTCGGATCCGGAAAACCCAGTTCGAGGTTCATACGCTCTGCTTCGCTCTTTATTTGCCAGTCTAGCTGATATTTGCAGCTAGCGCTCGCCTGAGGCCGATTGATTTGGCGACCAGAGCACCTCTTCAACTCCGGCGCGCACATTTGCCCAGCGGCTCCAGACGAAGAATGCATCGCTCAGGCGGTTCAGGTAGCGGAGGCAAACGGGGTCGATCTCCGTCTCCCGCGCAGCGGAAACCAGCAGGCGCTCGGCCCGGCGGCAGACCGTACGGCAGACATGCAACTCAGCACACAGGCGCGTTCCGCCCGGCAGCACAAAGCTCCGCAGCGGCGGCAGGCCATCATTCATCCGGTCGATCTCCGTCTCCAGACGGCCAATTTCGACATCTGTAACGCGCGCTTGCCGGGGGTGAATCTTCTCTGGACTGGTGGCCAGAATCGACCCTAAATTGAACAATTCATGCTGGATACGCTCAAGAACCGGGACCAGTTCCTGGCAACCAGGTAATTCGCCGGCGCTCACTACGGCAAGGCCGACGAAAGCATTCAGCTCATCCACCGTTCCATAACAGACCAGGCGCTGAGCGTCCTTCGCTATGCGTTCGCCGCTAGCGAGACGCGTCTGTCCCTGATCGCCGGCCTTGGTATAGATCCGGCTCAGCATAAGGCGTGGTTCTTCAAAGGGCGGTTCAGGAGGCATGACGTGGCAAAGGAACTGACTTCTTTGATTGTAAGGCCGCTCGCCGGACAGGATTCGGAGCCGTTTGTAGATTTCCCTGGAAGCTGGCCGCAGACGGGGAGCAGCTCGGATCTATCTTACGTCCACATTCAATAAAGTACCTATATAGCCTGCTAAAATACATTAGCTATAGATAATTACCCACGTAGCGCCGTGCCTGCCGCCGGGGGGGAGCAGAGGCGGCGATGGGTGGGCTGGAGGAAACAATTGGCCAATAAACTCATATACTTAGCGATAGGTGTATCTCTATTGCTAGCGACAAACCTCCCGGCTGCAACAATTAACTTTAATGCAGTTAGCGGCACCACCGGCATCACCAGCGCCACTACTGTGGACTACGAACTGGTCACAAAGAACGGTGGATCCTCGCCGTGGGCAACAAACGGTGGCCTGACTGGCTGGTGGACAGGCAGCGGTGGCCATGGGAACAACAGCGCATCGCTTAACACGACGACTACAACGTACACAATGACCATCGACAACACGCTGACAGCAGGTACGACGTCATCGGTAACCGGCGCGGTCCTGAATCTGGCCGTTGCGACTGCGCTCAGCCTCAATACCTCCTGGTACTCTTGTTCTCCGAGTTGTTCACTGAACCCGATTGGCGACCTGATGCTGAGCAATAGCCTCACGCCCACGACGAATGTGCCGACGGCAGCTTCTGTTGCGCGGCTGGTGTCGGTTTCCATCGGCGGCGTCGTTTACACATTCCCAACCCCGGTAACGATTGGCAGCTCATATGCCCTGGACCTGCTCAGTTTGAACAGCGCGTACGCAAACTTGCTGAAGAACGGCAATGACGTCATCCTGACATGGGAGAATGCCGGCGCCACAATCTCGCTGAACAGCACCGATCCCACAACGTCCTATGCCTGCAAGGGTTGCACGGTGGTCTATCACGTGACAGGGAACGTGACGTCAAGTTTTTCCACTGCATACCTCGCAGTGAACTACCGTTCTGCCGCTGCCTCCATCGGCACGCCAGAGCCTGGTTCGTTGGCGCTGATCGGGACAGGACTGTTGGCGCTGCCGCTACTACGCCGGCGCCGCAAGTAGTTGACCGGCCGGAAATGATAACCCGCAGTTGGCGTGGAGGGGACGCCGGCCGCGGGTTTTCCCGTCTCTGTTATTTCTTCTGCGGCAAATCGTAGACGTAGATGGTGTAGGGGTGACGGTGAGCCTGCACCTTCTCCACCAGCGCTGGTTTCCAGCCCTTGATCTTGAATTCCAGGGAGACGACCCGCGAGCCAGGCTTGAGCTCACGTTCCAACTTTGGGCGCAGATGCTCGTTGGCATCGGTCATCAGATAGAGCGCCACCACGTTGGCCGGGCTTACATCCACCGCCATCATGTCGCTTTCGATGATCTGCACGCGGTCCTGCAGCCCCTGGCCTTCGACCAGTTGACGGGCCCGCCGCGCCAACGTCGGCGACAACTCGACGCCCACGGCGTGCGCGCCGTGGTTCTTCACCGCCGAAACCAGGAAGCGCCCATCACCACAGCCCAAGTCGTAGAGCGTCTCTCCGCTCTTCAACCGGGCCAGTTCCAGCATTCTCTCCACCACGGGCTGCGGCGAGCTGACATAGGGTGCCAGCTTCTGCGCCGGCAAAACCGGGCTGAACAGCAGCACAAGACCGATCAATGATGAACTACGGTACGGCGACCTCATAAGAACCCCTGACCGTGGCGTCCGGCACCGGACGCCGTGATGACTTTAATTTAGCAATCCGTCCCACCATTTCGGAAATCGCGAACCACAGATCGCGCGGCCGGCTGATGGTGTATTCCTGCCCTTTGAAGAAACGTACGGCGTGGCTGATCGAGTCCGGCCATGGCGTTCGCTCCGGCTCCAGCGTGTAGTTTAAGTAGAAAACCGGCACGTCAGATCCGGCCACTTCGCGGAGCGTCTCACTGGGCACGTTGGAGTCCAGAATTGCCTTCGGCCCCGCAAAAATCAACGCATCAGGCCGCGCGGCGGTCCCGGACGGCTTGAACTCCTGCTGGATAAGCTCGCCCAGAAACTCCGCGTCCGAATTCTTGCGCTGCAATTGAGCCACGTCGACGCGGCCCAACTGAAGTCCCTTGAGCGCCTCGCCGATAGCCGCAACATTGATGCGATCAGACGGCTCCTGGCGGAAGATCACGCTTTGGCGTTGAAGGTTGAAAGCAGTAACGGAGAAACGCGTGACGCGCGGCTCGCGCTGGATGGTATGCAAGATCGAGACCAGCGCCGAAAGATCCGTCGGCTGAAGGCTGGAGGCGCGCGGATTCTGTGGCGCGAAATTCACCAGCAGTTTTACCGAAAGCGGCTCGGCAGTGGGATCGCGTGGCGGCAGCGGCTCGTCAGTGAAAGCCTCCGACATCGTCTCACGAATCTCCCCTGGCTTCATTGTCAGCTCCAGTGGACGGTCACGCTGAGGCAGGCTGGCCTCGTTGTCCCAGAAGAAGGCGCAGACACGCTCGCTGCGGTCGCGCATTAGCCAGTCCACCTGATAATGACCTTCACCCACGTCGAACGACCCCTGCAAAAACGCTTCGCCCCTAGCGTTTTCTTCAATGTCCGGCACCCTGAACTTTTGCGAGAAGTAAACCGGATCGTCTTTCATTTGGTCAGACGTCACCCGGAAGACAATGGTTAACAGGTTTTCGGGGCCCGTAAGCTCACGCAGCGGGAGCGAGATCTCGTAACCGGCATGAAAGCGCAGATCGAAACCGAGCACGGGCTTGACTGGCGTCGCCGTGCACGGCAGATCCTTGCGCGCCTCACGCGCCTCCAGCACGGCCATATCGGTGCCGGGCAATGTCGGCGGGCCACCGGAGGCGCGCAGCAGATTCTGCGCCAGCAGTGATGGCTCAAGCGCCGCGGCCGCCAGAACGAGTAGAAACACCTCTGCTGTGGTCATCGCCCCCAACTCGAACCACTCTCCCAATCGCATCATGCGGCATTAGGCGGCGGAGTTCAACCGGGGTTTGTGCTACGCTCGCTGATTATGGCCATGCGAAGTGTCAACAAGGTGATTTTGCTGGGGCACCTCGGCCGCGACGCCGAAACGCGCTTCACCCCCAGCGGCGTGGCGGTTTCGCGCTTTTCGGTGGCCACCAATTGGCGGGTCAAAGACAATGCCACCGGCGAGTGGAAAGATCAGACCGATTGGCACAACGTCGTGCTCTGGCGGCAGGAAAACCTTGCTCAGTACCTGACCAAAGGCAAGCAAGTCTACGTTGAGGGACGGCTCCAGACACGCAGCTACGAGGATAAGGACGGCCAAAAGAAGTATTCCACCGAGGTGGTGGCCGACGACTTGATCCTGCTGGGTGGCCGCGGCGATGCGGGCCCGGCCGACGAGGGTGCGTCTGAAGGCGCTTCACGCGGCCCGGTATCGATGCCGCGTCAGCAGCGTCCAGCCACTTCGGCGCCACGCTCAAACGAGCCACCAGACATGGGCGGCGGTGTCACAGACGACGACGTTCCGTTCTAACCCATATAGTCGAACAGACTGGTCTTTGGCATCGCGGACCGCACTTGCAGGGCTGCCGTCTGCGTGTATTTCAATTGTTGCAGTTCGACGATAGCTTCTGTCATGTCGGCGTCCTGCACATTACTTAGTTCAGTGTTCAATTGCACGCTCAGCGTGTCGGCCGCACTGCTGGCCTTCGCAATCTCGTCCTGCACATTGCCATAAAAGGCCTGTGCAGAATTGAGATAAGCGGAGACCGTGGCCATGGTGCCCAGCGCCGTCTCAATGGCCGTGTCGTCATCGGCAAGCAACGCCTGGCGCAGATTCTCCATCGACTGAAACACGCTCGAATCGGTAGCGCTGGAATCGAAGATCTGCTGCGCGTCCATCGCCACTGGAAAGCTCACGCCCGTCGGCCCAATGGCTTGGCGCGACGATGATGCACCCAGGTAGGCGCCCCACGGCGGAGTAGCGGCCGAATCCCAAGTGTAGGCCGCCGTCTGGTCTGAGTCGCCCGAGAAGAGGTACCGGCCGTTGACCTGTGAATTGGCCAGACCCACCATCTGTTGCATGATGGATTCGACCTCCTGGGCCAGACTCTTGCGCGTATCGGCTGAGACCGTAGTGCTGGCGCCCTTCATGGCCAACGTGCGCACGTTGTCGTAAAGGTCAACGGCGCTGGACAGAGCGTCCTCGGACGTGTCGACTTCGGTTTTGATACGGCTGAGATTCGACGTTACCTGATCGAGTTGATCGAGGTCGGCACGCGTCTCCAAGAGCCGGACTACCGACTGAGGGTCATCGGAGGCCTGGGTGATGCGCAACCCGCTGGCCACCTCCGTTTCAGCCTTCGTCATCCGGGTATTGATAGAACGCAGCGTATTCAGGAAACCCTGCGTCGAGCCGTTCAGGTAAGTGATCATCTTATTCGCGCCACGCGCCAGGCTAGTTGAGCATTCCAAGAACCGTATCGGTCATTTCATTGAGCGTCTTAACCAGTTGTGAGCAGGCCTGGTAGCCGCGCTGCAACTCGATCAGGCTGATTGCCTCCTCGTTCAGATTTACCGATTGCGCGTCGTCGCGCAGCGTCGCCGCCTGAGTCCTCAAGTTGCTGGCAGTGGTGAGCGCATCGTCGTTGGCCGAGATCAGGCTGCCCACGCTGGAGGCGATTACACCGTAATAGGCCGAAAAGCTATAGCCGTCGATGGATTTGGAGTCCGCCAGCGCCGCCACTTGCAGCGCAACGGCGTTGCCGCCCGGACTCGCAGACGAAGCGGCAGCCAATTCCGCGGCCGAGATATCGGTAGCCGACAACGTCCGCGCCGCGCCGAGCCCCGCATCATAGCTGAACAGGTCCTTGGTAGGCGTATTGCCGTTAAGGTCTACGCCAGTGGCCAGCACCGAGTTCACCGTGTCGGCAAAAGCCTGCGCCATGCTGTTGAGACGCGCTTGCAGTTCAGGCAGCACATCATTGTGAATCTCCAATGAGCCAGCCAGCCGGCCGCCGCTGATCTGCGAGGTGATGTCCTTGCCTTGTGCGTCTAGAACCTTGGCCGGGGAATTAGAGACATCGGCCGAGACGGCAAACTGTTTGTTGCCCAAAACAAGCGCCGTTTGCCCGCCAAGATAGACCGAGTAGGTGCCGTCGTCTGCCTTGAGCGTCGTGAAATCCGCAACTTCAGAGAGATTTTCAAGCAGCGAGAACATCTGCGCCTGTAGCCCGGCATCACTCTGACTCTCATACGAACTCTGAAACTGCTGGTTCAGCGCCGCAATCTTACCCGCTATCGCGTTGACCGAATCGACCTGCGAGGTAATCTGACTGGCGCTGTCGCTGACGGCCGTGTCGAGTCCATTGGCCACCGAGTTGATGGACCCGGCCAAAGCCTGAGCCTGACTGAGCACCTCACTGCGCGCCGAGGTGTCATTCGGCGAAGTGGAGAGCGCCGAGAAAGCATTGAAGAAATCGCTCAGTGCCGAAGAGATGCCAGAGCCCTCTGTGATATCGAAGACCGTTTCGACTGTACTCAACTGCTGTGACTTCTCATCGGTGTAACCGTATGCCGACGTCTGTTGGCGTACAGCTGCTTCCAGGTAGGTGTTTCGCGAGTCGATGGTCCCACCCGATGTCACCCCTCCGGTCAGGCCCGTATCGAGATTGAAGCGGTTGGCGGTGATCACCTGCGACTGTCTGGCGTAGCCCGACGTAGAGGAGTTGGTGACGTTGTTCTGTACAATGCTTATGCCCTGCTCAAAGACATGCATCGCGCTCGCACTATTGCGAAGCGAGACAAGTAGATTGCCCATCCGCGCCGTTCTCCTTGATAGTTTTTTGGGACGAACCGCTATAGGCTGCGGTCCACTCGATAAGCGCGGCCAACCGGAAGGCACTCGCCCCCATCCGCCGTATAGCCACTCTCAATGCCGCTGGCCAATGCCCAGCCGTGACAAATGGCGCTCCCCTCGGCTGCCAACGTAGCCAGACGCGCCAAACGCCGCCGCCAACCGGAAACTTCGTCCTGCAATCCAGCGCCAACGCCGGATGGCACGCCGTGGGCGCGCAAGACCGACTCCACGCCGCCGATCGCCTGAACTGCTCTTTCCAAGCTGGACACCATCGGCTGTGCATGGGCCGCAACGGGTCTCGCCATCAGCCGTTCACATTCTTCAAGGCTGGCTTCAGCCAACCGGCAAGCGGCAAACAACGTACCGCTTTCGCCGGGCACGGGGCTCATCCCTCGCTACCCATGGCGCCTGTGTCGCCCACTGCTTCGTCGATCATCGCTCCAGCCACGGCCTCAAGGTCTGGCTGGTAGGCGCCCGCTTCAAAAGAAGCCGCCAGCGCCTGAAGCTTCGCTTCGCGCTCCGGCGAGCCCGAATCCTGCGCCTGAACCTTGCCGGCCAGCGTGGAGAGACTCACCTGATCAGACGATGCCGTCCGCCCGGCGTTGCCCGTCTCTGTGGACTGTCGCGGTTGTATCTCCGCAGCCTGTGTACGGTCGAGCCCCGAAGAGCCGACCCCGGACATCGAATTGTCTTGAATCCGCATCGTTTGGAAAGGCTGCGTCACCGCTACCGGCCAACACAGCTCCTCAAACAGATTATCGGTTCAACAGAAAATTACGTGAACAGAGTTTGGCTGTTTTTTCTTACTTAGTCCGACACGGAACGGCCGTCTCTCATTCTGCCGAGGAATAGCCCGCAATCTGCGATGGGCTACTTCTTCGCTGCTGCCGGCTTGACTGGTGCGCCCCAACCGGGCGGCGGATTGTACTCGGCACGACGCTTGAACTCGGTGGCGGTCGGGAAATCGGCCGGCACCTTCTGGGTCACCTTGCCGGTGGCGGCCCATTCGACGCCACGCTGGTAGGTCACGATGAAGCCGACGCAGTTCAGCGCTGCAATGTCGTGGCCCAGAGTCGTGTGGAAGACGCGGCCCTTGCCGTACTTCAGAGCCATCAGGATGGGCTCGTCGCGGCTGGTGCCGCGATTGGAGGCATCGGAGTACGCCGTGGCCAGCACGGTCATGTTCTCACCCGGCCCGCGCATCTTGGCGTAGAGTTCGTCCGGCACATGCATCCACTCGACCGGCAGCCCTTTGGTAACCGGATGATCCGTCACGCGGTTCACAATCTTGAAGGCCAGCCGTGCGCCGTGGCTGCCCGCCGCGCCGGGCGTCGTATCGGAAACCAGCTTGCCGTCCTTGTAGTACCAGAATGGTCCGGACTTTTCGTTCCGGCCGCGCCAGCCGCCGACGCCGATCATCTGGTTGTATTCTTTCCAGCCGGGGAAGGCGTTATCGGCGGCGTGCACCGTGACAAGGCCACCACCGGCACGCATGTACTTCTCAAAACTGGCCTTCAGTTCGGGGCTCCAGCGCTCGTCCGGGACGTCGTAGTTGGCGACAATCACCTTGTACTTCGCCCAGTCCGGCTTGAAATTTGAGAAATCGCCGCCGGCTGGAGGGGCCGTCACGACATCCACGTGAAAGAGCTCAGTCTCGTCGAGCATGCGCTTCAAATACGGGCTGGTCTCCTGCCAGGCGTGGTAAGGTCCGCCCTGCTCGCCGTCGAGCAGCATCACCTTGATGGGCGGCGCGGCCAGAGCCGGAATGGATAATGCGAGCACGCAGCCGAGTAGCGCGGATTTCATCGCTCAAGAACCTCCCTGTCGAAAGCGAGTCTATCAAAGCCGTGCGAGGATGAGGGAGTATGCCCTTGCACCGTATCGCCTCAGTGGCCGAACTTCCACCTGGAACGGTGATCCAAGCCGAGGTAAAGGGCGTGCCGCTGGTGGTGTGCAACGACAAAGGCATGCTGCACGCCTTTGTCGACCGCTGCCCGCATCGCAATGCGCCGCTGTCGGAGGGCAACTTCGTCGACGGGCGGCTCATCTGCCCATGGCATGGCTGGGAGTTCGTCTGTGAAACGGGTTGTTTCGATTACAACGCCGAAGTCCGGCTGGAACGCTATACGGTGCGAATTGAAGGGGATGAAATACTGATCGATGCCTGAACTGCCTGAAGTGGAAACGGTGCGGCGCAGCCTGGAGCCGCATGTGACGGGCCGCCTCATTCGCGAACTGGTGCTGCGCGCGCGCCGTGTGGCCGCGCCCAGCGTGGCCGGGCACGCCGCCGGCCGGCGCATTCTGCGGCTGGGGCGTGTCGGCAAGTATCTGATCTTCGAGCTCGACCAGGGCGTGCTGACCGTGCACCTGCGCATGACCGGCAAGCTGCTGCACAACGGTGCGCCGGGACCGTACACGCGCGCCATCTTCGAACTCGACCGCGGCTCAGTCTGCTTTGACGACACGCGCCAGTTCGGACGCATTGAATGGGCTGCCGGGCTACCTGCTAAAGTGCAGAAGCTGGGCCCGGAGCCTTTCGCAATCAGCGCGGCCGAGTTTGCCGCGCGGCTGCACGCGAGGCGCGGAGCGGTGAAGCCGCTGCTGTTGAATCAGCAATTTGTGGCGGGGCTCGGGAACATTTACGCCGACGAGTCGCTTTACCGCGCGCGCATCCACCCACTGCAAACGGCCGGCACCATTGGCGCGGCACGCGCCCACCGTCTGCATGCGGCCATGGTGGAGGTGCTGAACGAGGCGATAGCCGCCGGCGGATCGTCCATCTCGGATTATGTGAACGCCACCGGCGAGGCCGGCACCTTCCAGGTGGCGCACCAAGCTTATGGCCGCACGGGCAAACCTTGCGCGCGCTGCGGCACGGCGATTCAACGCATTGTAGTGGGACAGCGCAGCACGCACTTCTGCCCGCGCTGCCAGCGGCTTCAGTAGCCGCCGGAGATGTAGCGCGTCAGGTGCTCGATGGTCTCTTCCTGCGCCGAGATGATCCACTTCACCAGGTCGCCGATGGAGATGACGCCCACCACGCAGTTGTCCGAGACCACCGGCAGGTGGCGGATACGGCGCTCAGTCATCAGGCGCATGGCGTCTTCGACGCTTGCGTCTGGCGACGTGGTCACCACCTCGCGCGTCATGATTTCCGCGACGTGCGCTTCCTTTGACGCACGGCCCTGGAGAATGACCTTGCGGGTGTAGTCCCGCTCACTGATGATCCCCACCAGTGATGCGTCTTCCATCACCAATAATGCGCCGACGCCCTTTTCGGCCATCCGCGTAATGGCGTCGTAAACAGTAGCTTGCGGCTCGATGGCGTGAACTTGGCCGAGCTTGGCGCCCAGCAGCGATCCAATCCTGGCGGTGGGCTTCATAGGCGGTACAGATGCTCCTCTGACGTTCTTCGATCCACGGCAAACGGCAGGCCACATCCCCAACCGGGCCTATCGCGCACGTCTACGTGTGGGTCAATTATACGGGGCAAGTCCGGTTCCGTCCAGACGAACGCTCAGCTATTTCAGCAGTTCAGGTTCGCAGCTCAGATCGGAAGAGGCCACCCGCAGCACGGCGATGGCAACAATGGCGTTCTCTTTTGAGAAGACGCCGATTGTCATCGCCAGCGCCACTTCCGGCCGCCGTTTCGCCAAAAATGAGCAACCCTAGCGCGTATGCCAGTCCGATGTTGAGCAGGTGCAGCAGCAAGTTGACCGCGTGATAGCCAAACGGCGATTCGCCGCCGCCCAGCACCGCGTAGTTGAAGAGATAGGAGAGCGTTGTAACGGGCCGGTAGAGGCCGTCCGGTGCGCCAACCCAGTATTGAAGCGTGAGAATCTGCTTCAAGTGAACGGCCGTTGCGGCGTGGACGCGGCTGTCGTCGGCAATCGCGCGTTTGTTATCGAACAGCAGCGGAGCTTCACTTGAGCTGGAGTAGGCCAACCAGGCGAAGGCGAACACCACGGCGAGAGTCAACAGATGTGGCCAGAAACGGCTGAACAAGCCTGAAGTGCGGCGCGGCGGGTCTGTCTGGAACACTTTGCCGGAAACCGCTTTACCTGCGGATTTCGATTCCCGTTTCAAGCGGCTAGCCCTTTAAACGAAACCAAGGCTGCGCCCAAGCCACGGCGCCGGTGGACGATTCGATGCGTGCGCGAACGTATGGCTCATTACCCTGCAACCGGTACGCCGCGTCGAGCCCGGTGCGCTTGGCCAGCACCTTGCCGCCGGCGCCGATGAAGTACGTTGTGAAACGCT
Source organism: uncultured Candidatus Solibacter sp. (assembly GCA_964478395.1). Classification (GTDB taxonomy): domain Bacteria; phylum Acidobacteriota; class Terriglobia; order Bryobacterales; family Bryobacteraceae; genus Paludibaculum. Next base: position 27,929 of record CAYZIX010000021.1, on the reverse strand, counting down.
CGTCAGAGCGCTGGTTGAGCTGTACACGGTATTCAGCCGAGCTCGTCTGAATGTCATCGACGATGACGCCCGTTGACGCGTAGAACTCGCCCGCAGCCAGTGCCGCGATGATGTTTTCCGCCGTCAACGCCGTGGTGCGGACCACCACCCAGCCGCGCCCGGGGTTGGCCTGTTTGGCCGAGAACACCTTGTAATGATGCGCATCGTCGACGGCCACGCCGTAAATCCGTTTGCCGGCCGTCAGAGCGGTGTCCCACAGATCGTCGGTCGACGGCGAGTCGCCGCCGCCATGGCCGTTCACCGTCGGGTGCCCGTTGTAGACCTCAATTAGCGCAAGGTTGTTGATGCGCAGCAGGTCCTCGGCGCTCACGGCCCATCTGAAGTTCGGATGGTTCAGCGAAGCCAGACCCTTGCTTGCGGCGATGGCGTCAAGGTTGTTCTGAACCGTCTCGGCCACTGTTGCGCCGTGCGCCGGCGCGACATAGCCGCTAGCCATGAATGCATTCAGATGCACCGGCTTCTTCTCGCAGCTGTCGCTCACTTCCTCACCGCGGATCAGCAAAAAGCGCTCGTCGGCCCCGATGACATCATTGAGCCCGCCCACCGCGGTGACGAAATTGTGGTCCGTCAGCACCAGAAACTGGTAGCCGTTCGTGCGGTACCAGGTGGCCACCTCAAGCGGAGTGGCGTCGCCATCGCTGTTCAGCGTGTGCGTGTGCAGATTGCCTTTGTACCAGCGTTTAGCAGGCACCTGGGCCAGAGCCACCGGCGCGGCGGCCAATGCGGCCAGCGCCGTGCGCCGGCTCAGACTGAGGCTATACTGCATGTGCAATCTCCTTGGGTTAATCGCGCAGCGCCTGGTCGGCGATCAGCACCGCCGGCCGTACGGCGGCGACATCATGAACACGGATAATGTGCGCTCCGCGCAACACCGCCATGGTGGCTGCCGCGATAGTCACCGACGGGCCGGGCTCCACCGGAATCTCCGCCGCGAATGCCTGACCCGAGGGGCTCACGGCAATCGGCACGTGCAGCTGATTGAACACGTCGAGTTGGACCAGCAGCTCAGAGTTCGCTTCCTTGCGCTTGCCGTTGCCGAATCCGGGGTCGGCCACCATGCGGATATGCTCCACCCCGGCGCGCCCGGCGCGGCTCATCGCGGCAGTCAACTCGGCCAGCACCGCTCCAGCCGGATCCGGGTAGCCGCCCAGCTTGGACCAGGTTTCCGGCGCTCCACGCATGTGCTGCAGGACAAAGCCGACATCGTGTTTGAGCACCACCTTGGCCAATTCCTGATCAAGCGTCAGTCCGCTTGGATCCCGGATGATGGTGGCGCCGTACTCGATGGCCTTTTCGGCCACTTCGGGCTTGTAGGTTTCGACACAGACCGGCGTTGCCACCTTGTCTTTCAGCCGCTTCAACACAGGCACCAGACGGCGCAGCTCCTCGGCCGCGGCAACGCGCTGATTCCCGGGGCGCAGACTGTCGGCCGAGATCTCAATGATATCGGCGCCCTGGTCAGCCAGTTCCAGTGCGCGCAGGAAGGCGCGGTCCGGATCCTCGTAGCGTCCCAACTCGAAGACCGAATCGGGCGCCACGGAGATGACGCCGGCAATCAGCGTCCGGTCACCGAGCCGCCACAGCTCGTTCTTGATCTTCCATTCAACACGTTTGCGGGCCATAGCTCCACGTTCTATTGTGCCAGCTATTCGTAGCGCAGGCAGATAATTGGATCGAGCCGCGAGGCGCGGTCCGCCGGCCAGTAGCCGAAAAAGAGCCCAACCACGGCGGAGAGGGAGACACCCATCACCGTCCAGAACGGCGAAACCGCTGCCTGTATGGACGGCGCCGCCGTGCGTACACCCCACGCCACGACGAATCCGCCGGCCACGCCCAATATGCCACCGGCCAGCGTCAACGTCAGCGCCTCCAGCAGAAATTGAACGCGAATATCGGCGGCACGCGCGCCGATGGCCTTGCGCACACCGATCTCCTTAGTGCGCTCCGTCACTGAGATCAGCATGATGTTCATTACGCCGATGCCTCCCACCAGCAGGCCGATGGAGCTGATCACCGTCGTGAGGATCACAATCGCGCCGGTGAGTTGGTTCCAGAGGTTCGACAGAAAGTCCGAGCTGAACACTTCGAAGTCGTCTGGCGCGTTCGGCGCCACCTTGCGGATGCGCCGCAGCGCCTCCACCACCTGATCGTGCGCCATTTCCGGCGTAGCCTCGCGCCGCGCCGTATAAACGATAAAGACTTCCTTGGCGTCGGGGTTGTGCTTGCGGAAGGTGGCCAGCGGAATCAGGGCAAACTGATCGACGCCGGGCCCGCCGAACATGCCTTCGTCGTGCGCGAAGACACCGATTACTTCATACGGCGCCCCGTTCAGCATCACCTGCTTGCCCAACGGCGTGGTTCGCGGGAAGAGCGAATCGGCCACCGCCTGACCAATCACCACCACCTGCGCCGCGCGCGCGTCCTCGCCCGGCGTGAACATGCGGCCATCCTCAATGGTGAACATCGGGATCACGTCGCAGTAGTCGGAGTTGGCGCCGCGCACAATCACACGCTGCACGCGCTCGCCGCCATAGCGGATCTCATTCTGCTGGCCGAAAAAGGCGGCGCGCGTACCCAGCGCGGAGATGCGCTCCACGGCCGGCGCCAGCGTGCGGATGCGCTCGGCGTCGGAGTATTCCAGGTAGCGGCGCAGACGCAGCTTCTCCGGCACACGTTGCGGATCCGTGCCAAACGGGAAACGTGACACGAAATAGGTGCGTGAGCCGAGCTTCTCCACCTTGTCCGAGATGAATTTGTTCAGCCCGCCGATGATGGCCGCCACGCTGATCACGCTGGTGACGCCAATCACGATGCCGAGCAGCGTCAGCCCGCTGCGCACCTTATGCGCGCGCACCGTGTCCAGGCTGACGTACAGGTTCTCTTTGAACTCGGCGAGGGTCATCGTCTACTCCGCGCGCAACGCCTCCACCGGATCCAGCCGCGCCGCGCGCGATGCCGGGTAGATGCCGAAGAACAGTCCGATGGCGGAGCTGATTGCGAGCCCCATGATGGCGACCCGCCACTCGACCGATGCCGGGAACGACGTGAAGCGGTTCAGCAGCGCCGCGCACAGAAAGCCGCCGCCGATGCCCACCATGCCACCGGCCAGACATTGCAGCACGCTCTCGGTGAGGAACTGGCGCAGGATGTCGGCGCCCGTGGCGCCAACAGCGCGCCGGATGCCAATCTCCTTGGTGCGCTCCGTCACGCTCACCAGCATCACGTTCATGATGACAATGCCGCCCACCAGTGCGCTGATGGAACTCACCATAATAAACACCGCGAAGAATGCGCCCGAAATCTGGTTCCAGAGCTGGATGTAGCTGTCTTTGGTGCCGATGAAGAAGTCCTCGTCCTGCTTCGGACCGATGTGGCGGCGCGCGCGCAGGATCAGCCGCGCCTGATCCATGGCGCGCTCAAAGGCCGCCGGATCATTAGGCACCTTCACGTTGATGGTGAGCGAGTTGCGCGAGCCGCGCTGGCGCAGAAACGCGTTCAGCGGCACAACCGCAAAGTTGTCAGCATCCTGGCCCAGCACGCTGCCGGTACGTTCGTAGAGCCCGATGATGACATACGGCTCGCCGCCCAGCCGGATCTCGCGCCCCGTCGGATCAGCTCCGGGAAAGAACTTATCGCGCAGCGTCGCGCCAATCAGGCAGACGTGCGCGGCGTGAACATCCTCGATTTCGGTGAAGTAGCGGCCAATTTCGATGGTGCGCGACTCGATCTCACCCATCGACGCGGTCTGGCCCGAAAAGCTGACGTCCTGCACCTCTTCGGTGCGGTAGTTGGCGCGCACCGACGCGGCGCCGGAAGCGCCCGTCGTGCGGCAATCGGTGCAGCCGTCGCGCACCGCCAGGTAGTCTTCGTAATAGACGCGCTTGTAGCGCAGCGCCTTCAGCACCAGCTCATAATCGGTTACCGCGAACGGCGTGCGCGCCATCTGGAAGACATCGGAGCCCAGTGTGGCGATTTTCGTTTCAACGTACTGGTTGGCGCCCTGAATAATGGTGACCACGGTGATCAACGTGGCCACGCCCATGGTGAGCCCAAGCATCGTCAGCGCGGCGCGCAGACGGTGCGACCGCAACGCGTCGAAGCTCAGCGCAAACGTGTCGCGAGGGCGCAGCAAGCAACTCTATACCTTCACTCGCGCCCAGCGCTTGCCGGCCTTCAGCAAATGCTCGCCCGGCTCAAGCTTATAGGATGGAGACTTCACCACTTCCTGGTCGACGTGGACCGCGCCGGCCTTGATCAGCCGCTCGGCCTCGCTAGCCGACGGCGCCAGTTTGGTTTGCAGCAGGCACTGCTTCAGGCGCGCGTCAACGCCTTCATGCAGTTCAAGATCCGTGGGCACCTGCCCCTGGCTGACGTCGTGCAGCCACTGCTCACGCGCCGCGCGGGCCTGCCCGGCCGGGTGGAAGTCGGCCACAATGCGCTCGGCCAGCTCCAGCTTGATATCGCGGGGGTTGCGGCCACTCTTCTTGAGTTCGGCAATCTGCGGCATGGTCAGGTCGGTCAGCAACTCGAAGTAGCGCCACATCAGGTCGTCGGAGATGGTCATCAGCTTCTTGACCATCACTTCCGGCGGCTCCTCGATGCCGACGTAGTTGCCCTTGCTCTTCGACATCTTTTCGACGCCGTCCAGCCCTTCGAGCAGCGGCACCGTGGCAATAATCTGCGGCTTCTGGCCGTAGTCGCGCTGGATTTCGCGCCCCACCAACAGATTGAACTTCTGGTCGGAGCCGCCCAACTCGACATCGGCCTCCAGCGCCACCGAGTCGTAGGCCTGCGCCAACGGGTAGAGAAACTCGTGAATCGAAATCGGCACGCCGGAGCCGTAGCGCTTGGCAAAATCGTCACGCTCCAGAATGCGCGCCACCGTGTACTTCGACGCCAGCCGGATGATGCCCTCGAAGCCGAGCGCACCCAGCCACTCCCAGTTGAAGCGGACCTCGGTCTTAACCGGATCGAGCAGCTTGAACACCTGCGTTTTGTACGTCTCGGCGTTCTGCATAATCTCGTTGCGCGTCATCGGCGGGCGCAGAATGTTGCGGCCCGTCGGGTCGCCGATCAGCGCTGTGGCGTCGCCAATCAGGAAGATCACCGTATGGCCCATGTCCTGGAAGTGCTTCATTTTGCGCAGCAGGACGGTATGGCCCAGGTGCAGATCGGGCGCCGTGGGGTCGAATCCGGTCTTCACCCGCAGCGGACGGTTTTCCTTGAGCGCCTCGGTAAGACGCGTGCGCAGATCCTCCTCTGGAATGATCTCGGAAAAACCCTTCCTCAGGTAGGCAAGCTGTTCTTCGACGGGTAAAAAAGCCACCATTCTATTGTAGGAGAGCGCAAGCGCGGCGCGTGACATAGAATATCGTCATGCGACTGCGTACAATTGTCCTCACCTCGCTCATTTTGGCGCTGCCCATGATGGCCGCCGACAAGCCGGCCAAACCCGGCAAATGGGTCAAGATGTTCAACGGGAAGAATCTGGACGGCTGGAAGGCCAACCAGTCGCCCGAGTCGTGGACGGCCGTCAAGGAAGACGGCAAGATGCTGATCAAGGGTCACGGCCCGGTCAGCCACCTGTTCTGGATGAAGGAGGAGTGCGAAAACTGCGAGTTCAAGGCCGACTTCAAGATCATGGACGGCTCGAACTCGGGCATGTACTTCCGCACCGCGTTTGGCCCTGGTTTCCCGAAGGGTTATGAAGCGCAGGTCAACGCCACGCATAAGGACCCGGTGAAGACCGGCAGCCTCTACAACTTCGTGAAGAACTTCGACAGCCCCACCAAGCCCGGCGAATGGGGCACCCAGCACATCATCGCCCAGGGTAACCACATCATCATCAAGGTCAACGACAAGGTGATTGTGGACTACGTGGACGAGAAAAACACCTTCATGAAGGGCTATCTGGCCCTCCAACAGCACGACCCGAAGAGCACGGTGTACTACCGCAATCTGATGTTCCGCCGCCTGCCGGCCAAATAAGTTAGCGCACAAAATGAGAGCGGGGCGCGTCCGGTTGGGACGCGCCCCGCTCTTTGTTTTGTTCTCAGTCTGAACCTAGAACGACACGCGCAGGCCGAAGCGGAAGTTCCTGGTGGAATCCGCGCTGGTGATGCACATGAAGTTGTTCAGGTTGGTGATGCTGCCAGCCGAGTTGAGGCTCGCGTTCGCGGACGTACCCGACGGGTTGCTCCATTTGGCGTTGTGCGCGAAGTTGGTCGACTCAGCGCGGAACTCAGCCTTGAACTTCTCTTTGATGGTGAAGCTCTTGAACAGGCCGGGATCCAAGCGCCAGTAGCCCGGGCCACGCAGGATGTTGCGGCCCGTCGAACCAGGCTTGTAAACACCCGTCGTCTGGAAGTAGTACAGCGGGTTACGGAAGCTGTTCGGATCGTAGTAGGCCTGTCCGGGACCTTTGCCGTCCAGCTTCTTGACCGGAGCAATCTGCTCGGCCGTCTGCGTACAACCGGTGCACATCAGCGACGAGCTGGAGCCCGTCACCGAGAACGGTGTACCGGACCAAGCGCCGAACACGCCATTGAAGCTCCACCCGCCGAAGATCTTATCGGCGACGCCATTCATGGAGAACTGCTTGCCCTTGCCGAACGGCATCTCATAGACCCACCCGACGGTGAACATGTGAGCACGATCATAGCCCGTGCGCGAGAAGTTGCGCGCCGCCATCGGCGCCCAATTCCAGTAAGGCAGCGTGGCCCAGCCGTCGTCGTCCACCATGGACTGTGACTTCGACCAGGTGTAGCTGGCCTTCACCATCAGGCCCTTGCTCATGTTCTTGGTCATCGTGGCCTGCAGCGAGTCATAGGTGCCCCAGCCGATGCCATCCCACATGTAGCTGGTAATGGTGCGGCCGTAGGCCTGTGCCAGCGGCAGGTTGGCGGTGGTGGTGCCGAGACCCGGTCCAACCGTATTGATGTCGCGGTCTATCAATTGGTGAACCGTTCGCGTGGCCACGTAACCCACGCTGGCGATGGTCTCCCAAGGGAGGCGACGCTCGGTGGTGAGGTTCCAGCTCTGCGTGTAGCCGCGGTGCAGCATGCCGCCCCACGGACTACGCGGGCCCATGTCGATATTGGTCGGCAGTGTGCCGTAGCCTTTGCTGACGTCCGGCGTGGCGATGGCCGGAATGCCGGTCGAAAGGTCGTTGTACCAGCCGTAGGTGGTAGTCGGAGCTGTCCAGGTGCCGGTCAGCGTGGACGGGTACAGACCACGCAGCGGGCGGCTGAACGGAATCGGGTCGTAGGTGATGCCATAGCCCGAACGGATGACCCAGTTTTCGCCGAGGCGGTAGGCGAAGCCAACGCGCGGAGCAAACAGCTTCTTACTGACTTCGATGCCGTTGTTCATCGGCGTGGAGCCGAGGCCGCCAAAGTAGACAATGTTGGTGGCCGGATCCCAGCGCTCGATACCACGGTCGCCGCGGTTGATCAGCGGGTAGTATTCGTAACGCAGGCCAAGGTTGACGGTCAGCTTGCGGCTCACCTGCCAGCGGTCACGAACATACCAGCCAAGCTGCCATTCACGTGTCTTCATCAAGAAGTTCTGAATGGACTTCTGATACTGATAGGTCAGGCCCAGCAACGCCGAGGCGTAGTTGTTCGGCGACTGCGTGGTCTGGCCCTGCGTAGCCGTCGTGCCGCCGCTGAAGTAGATGTAGCCACGCGGGTTGGCCGTTTCCGGCTGCCAGTGGTCCATCTGCAGGCGGCGAGGCTCGAAGCCCCAGCGGACTTCGTGCGCGCCCCAAACCTTCGTCATGTTGGTCTGGAACGTGTAGGCCCGCTCATGCCGCTCCGTCGGAGCCCACGTCGCTGTGATGCCGATGTCGCTAAAGCCGAAGTTGCTGAGCTGTGGCGCGCCGCTGTAGCGCATATCGGAGGCATACTGCGTGCCACCGTTGGTGCCGGGGATCTTCCACTGGTCGAGACCAATGTTAGTACCCTGGCCCGGGATATTCACATTCTGGTCCATGCGGGTGTAGCCGAAGATGCCGTCCCACAGGAACGTCGGCGAGAAGGTCTTGTTGAAGCCCACCGTCATCAACTGCGTGGTGGTATCACCAATACCTTCAGTACCGATTGCCGCGCCGCCCAGCGTACCGAACGGGTAGACGCCTTCCACGGGAGCGTGCATGCGGCTGTACTTGCCCCAAAGCGCCAAGCTGTGGCTCAGGTTGTAGTTCACCTTCGCGTCATACTGGTTGCGGTCCAGCTTCAGCACGCCGCTCTTCTCGTAGTTACCTGACAGGTTGTAGCCCGTTGTATCGGTGAGCGAGGTGATGTTCGGCAGCGGCATCTGGCTGTAGATGTTCGTCCAGGTGCTCGACAGCCGCGAAGAGGGGATCTTATTCCCGGCAAACGCGGTACGGCCAGCGGCCGTAGAGGCCGAAGCCGGGTCGTAGATCGTTGTCCAGGACGCCACGCGAGAGAAATCGCCGCCACGGAAATCCGTCGGAGCCACTGAATAGTAACTGGTCGAACCCGTGCGTTCACGCGTGCCTTCGTAGCTGACGAAGTAGAACAGCTTGTCCTTCTTGATTGCGCCACCCAGCGTGCCGCCGGCGATGTTCAGGATGCTCAACGGCATCTTGTAGCCGGAGGAACGGTAGTAGGGGGCCGTGTTCAAGTGCTGGTTGTTGTGGAACCAGAAACCGACGCCATGCAAATCGTTGGTACCCGATTTGGTGGTCACCGTGATGGCCGCGCCGCCCGCCATGCCCTGCTCGGCGTCAAACGAGTTGGTCGAAATATTGACCGTGTCGATCGACTCCATCGGCTGGACATAGGCCGTGTGGTGCGGCAGCCAAACGTTGATGTTGACGGCGCCGTCCACCAGCGTGTTGTTGCTGTTGCGGTTGGTGCCGTTCACGTTCGTGGTCAACGCACGTCCCGGCGTGTCCACCACGGCGTTCTGGTAGGCGGCCGGCGTGGCGCCAGGCACCAGGTTGATCAGCGACTGGTAGTTGCGGTAGCCGGGCAGCGGCATCTGGTTCAACGTGTTGGACGCAATTTCGGTCCGCACGTCGGACTTGTCCGTCTGTAGGGCCGCAGCGGTGGCGGAGACAGTCACCTGCTCGCTGACCTGACCAACTTCCAACTTGACGTCAACACGAGTGACAGTGTTGATCGTCACGTCCACGTCTGTCTGAGTCAAAGTGCGGAATCCAGCCGAGGTGACCTTGAGGTCATACGCGCCCGGAAGCACATTCAATAATGAGTAACGGCCCGCGTCGTCTGCGGCGACTTCACGGCTAGTACCGGTTGCCTTACTCGTTAGTGTCACTTTGGCCTTGGGAACAACCGAACCGGTGGGGTCCTCCACCGTACCTACGATTGATCCATACAAGACCTGAGAGAATGCCGGCGTAGTGATGATCGCACCCAACACGAGCATCACCGCCAGGGTAATCAAGGGTTTTCGCATGTGTATACGAGACAACCTCCGTGCCCCTTATTAAACCCCACTTGAAGTCAGGGGTCAATCGGTTACAAGAACTTTGTTAATTCATAATAAGCTCTACAAAATATTGAAACGCCTGGAGTTGTTGAAACGCTTATAGTTGCTCTCCGGGAATGACCACGTGAACAAGAGCGAAGCGTCCACGACCCACCGTCCAGGGTGACAAACCGCTCATGCGCGGCATGCGCACGCTCAGTACGAGGCATTCCGGGCCCACACCGTGAGCAACTCGTGAGATCTCAATATCAGCCGCGGTCAGGCCATGCCAAGCCGCCGGCTTGGCCGCGACGCGCACCGTCCCATAGAGAACGTGATTCCGGATGGCGCCATCGTCCAGGTGCAGACGCGTAGCCAAACGCGCGCTGGCGCGCAGCCGCATCTCCAACGCCTGGCGCTGGAAGATTGCCAGCCCCAAGTCCAGCACGCCTAAACCAAGCAGCAGAAGGACCAGCAGTCCAAGCGCGCTCTCGATCAAAGCCTGTCCGTGTTGTAAGTTCGCGCGTCGCATGAGATAGCTATCCCCCGGGCTGAAATACCCCCGCATACGGCAGCGTCAGCGCCGGTTTGGGCGCAATGCGCAACAGCCGGAACGGCAGATGCGGCCCATGTCCGTCCACAGCAACCGTAACTGACACCGGTACTCGGCGTTCAAAACGCACCCTTACTTGAATGTCCTCCGGGCGCAACCCTCCCACGAGCGGCGCCAAGCGTCTATCCGGGTCGCCATAGACGGTCATATTGCGTACAGCCGCCAGATAGGCGGGCGACGGAGTTTCGCCGGCCGCATCGTAGGCCCGCAGCGACGCATAACGCGCGCCCGCACTGACCGCGTCCACCAGTTCACGATAGACCAGCAATCCCATTCCGAAGTCAAAAACGGCGATGAACAATGGCACCAGCAGCGTTAGCGAGAGCGCTAGTTCGATCAACGCACTACCGGCAGTTCGCTTCCTCATGTGCATTTAGCCCACCAACCTCACCACATAGGCGCCACGCATCCCAGTCCGTACGCGGCCTTGTACCCACGCGCCCGCGTATTCGGCGCCGCCACGGCCCGGACGAAGGAAGAAAGCGCCGAAGCCGGATACCCGGCTGCCGCCGGCTCCAGCCTCTACCAGTGGGCTGACAACAATCCGCCGTCCGTTGCCACAATTCCGTTTTTGGTAGGCCGAAAAGTCGGCCGATTCGGTGTCGGTGTCTTGTGCAATCCGCGCCTCGATCGCGGTCCAGGCCGCCTCACTGGGCGCTGCGGCCAACTCCAGGCGGTCGCCTAGGCTCAGCCGGCCACCCTGAACGCCATCAATAATCTCCTGCCGGATCAGCGACTGCCCCACACGCCCGAATCCAACTGGCTCACGCCAGACCGCGACGCGTCCAGGCTCCGGACGAGCGCCTTCAACGGCCATCGGGAAGACGCCTTCGTCAAACGCGGTCTTTTCCACCTGCCCGGCAATCGATTCAGCCGCGACCGTACCACGGCCGCCGGCGCCGACTAACGGCAGAAAGTAGAGCTTTAGGTTGAGCGAGACGCGCACACGCTGATAGCGGCTGTTCACCGCTGCCACCTCCGCTGGCCGCCAGGGCCCGGAAGAAGAATCAGAAAAGCCACACTCCGGGCGGGGAAAGCTCAGATGGCCCAGATCCCAGCGGCCCGCCGGTGCGGCAACCGCCGCCGCGGCAGCTCTCAATCCGGCCGGTGTGCCGTCCAACAGCGCCGCACCGCGTAGCGCGGCAGCATCCGTGCAGGCTTGCGCTTCGCTGCGCACCACCGCCATCCGCCCCAGGTCGACGGCCACACCGAGAGCGGCCAGCGCCAGCATGACCATCACGCCGGTCGCCAGCAACAGAAATCCGCGTTCGCGCCGGCGCGCAGCCGGCCGGGAGAATCTCATCTTGATCTTCTATCGCCCGGATTGAAGCGCCGGAATAGTGCGCGGCGCGGCGTTTTTTGGCGTTGCCGCACCCGTTCACGGCCTGAAATAGGCTCTGGAAGGGCGCGCGATGCCTGGATGGCTCAAAAAACGCCCAAAATTCGCGTTTTTGCGCATATGCCCTCTTTACAGCTACGCTGCGCTTCCCTTATGATTGAGCTGCAACGCGAACGTTGAACAAATCTGTTCACTTTTGTTTCAAACAATCCGCTCGGTGCGCGTGATGCGTGTCGCGGCGACCGGTGGGAGAAAGAGAAGGAAGGAAGCTAATGGCCGAAGTCAAGAAGATTACTCAAACCCAACTCGTGAAAGAGATCGCCGCTGCGTGCGGCATCACCAACAAGCAGGCGAAGGGCGTGCTCGATAAGTTCGTCGAGGTGGCCATCCGCGAAACGAAGAAGGCTGGCGTGTGCGTGCTGCCCGGCATCGGCCGGTTGAAGAAGGTGGAGCGCAAGGCGCGTCTGGGCCGCAACCCGGCAACCGGCGCAACCATCAAGATCCCGGCCAAGAAAGTGGTCAAGTTGACGCTGTCGAAGGCCCTCAAGGAAGCGATCGTTCCGCCCAAGGTGAAGAAGGAAAAGTAACCGCGTCCCGGTTAGTTCGTTGGTGGGAATAAAACAGCAAGGCCCCGGCTTCGGCCGGGGCCTTGCTGTGATGTCATCAAAATTTGTGGCTTCGCCGCTCAAATTGCGGGCGGCGGGTTGAGAGGGCTCGCCCTCAGGCTTCCTTCTTGTCCTCGGGCTTGGCTTGTTCTTCCTTCAGAGAGTTTTTGAAGTTCTTGATGCCCTCACCGAGGCCTTTGGCGAGTTCAGGGATCTTCTTCCCACCGAAGAGCAGGACCGCGACCGCCAGAATGATTAGCAACTCAGGCATGCCGATTGAACGCACGGGGCCTCCTTACTTTCCGTTACCATTGTAGGTAGCCTCCGGAAGAGGCGTCAAGGCGTGCAATCGGCCATGAAGAAGCCGAAACCCATTGAGATCCACGAAGATCGTCCTACCACGGCGCGCCGCCGTTCGCGCAACGGCGTCGGTATAGTGGCTCCCACTCGCGTCCTCACCCCCAAAACGCTTCGCGCGCCCCGCCACAAGAAGCGCGACCTGGAGGACAACTCCGTCTGATAGTTCGGTTGCTTTGCGTGGTCATGCTGGCGACCGCGTTGCGCGCCGGCGACTTGGAAAGCCGCTCGGGCGTCGAAAGCGAAGTCGCGTCGACCGCGCACTGGGTGGTCCGTCTGCGCGGGGAAGCGCGCTCAAACGACCACTATCAGAATGTCAGTAACGCGCGCGGCCATTCGGATATTAACTACGTACCCCACCGCCACATTGCGCTGGTCTCCATCACACAGTTCCTACAAACTCAAGTGGGCCCGGCCAAATGGCAGGCCACCGTGCGGCAGTTGAGCGGCGGGGAACTGCTTTTCCGCACCACGCGCCTGGGCTTCAGTGCACGCAGCATTGAGGAGCATTTCTTCCAGCCCGGCCACGATTACGACCGTTTCCGGCAGCGCGGACTCGTCCGCCTGCGGAAAATCAACTGGCAGCCGCAGACTGGCGCCGAGCTCTTCCTAGACGGGCAGGGGTGGGCCACGACGCGCCTCATCTTTGGCGTGCTGGCGCCCTGCGGCCGGCACCTCCAGTTCGATGCGGGCTACTACTACGAATTCCGCCCGGTGCGCCAGGGCGGTGACCGCCACGTCATCTACACATATTTCAATCTCCGCCGGCCGCGCGGCTGAGAGGAACCACCGCCTCCGTCCACTTCCATCACGTAAGTGAAAGATCCGCTGGTGGTGCCGGCGCTGAGCTTCGCCGCCGGGATTGCGGTCTCGCGTCTGGCCGCCTTCTCTGCGGCCGAGGTCGTTGTGTGCCTGGCCACCGGCGTGACGGCGTGGGCTTCCAGCCGCTGGCTTGGCCGGATCTGGCTGGGCCATCTGGGCATAGGACTCACCTGCGCCGCGCTCGGTTTGGGCAATGGCGCTTTCCGCGCCGGTGCTACCACTGCGCCGGCCACACCCCCTGAAGGAACACTCCAGGGGTGCGTGGTGGAGGCGCCTGTGTGGCGTGGAGATCGTCTTCAATTCACGCTCGAATTGGACAGTGGCGCACGCGTACGGCTGGGCTGGTCCACTCCACCACGCGGCGCGCCGCCCGTGGCGCCACCGTTCGGCCGGCGCATTGCGGTCAAGGCCCGCCTTCGCCCGGTTCGCAGCTACCGCAACCCCGGCTCGTTCGACATCGGCGAATATTATGCCCGGCGCGGCATTGTCTGGTTTGGCTCCATCCGTCAGCAGGCGCCCGCCACGGTTGAGCCAGGCTACTGCCAGAGCCCGCTGCGCCGCGCCATTGCCGGCTGGCGGGCCACCGCGCTGGCCAACATCGACCGCCTTTACCCGGGCGACAGTTACCGCTCCGCCATGATGCGCGGCCTGCTGTTGGGCGACCAAAGCGGCATACGCAAGGCCTGGACCGAAGACTTCCGCCGGTCGGGCACCTACCACGCGCTGGTCATCTCAGGCAGCCACGTCACGCTGGTGTGCGGCATCTTTCTGCTCTGGCTGCGGCGCTATGGCTATGGCGCCCGCACACTACTCGCCATCTCGGCGTTGACGGCCTGGCTCTACGCCCTGCTGGCCGGCGCAGACCCGCCCGTGGCGCGCGCCGCCGCCGGCTTATCGCTCTACGTCACGGCGCGCTTCTTCCACCGCCGCGCGCGCGTGCTCAACCTATTGGCCGCGGTGGTATTGGCGTTTCTGATCGCCGATCCGCGCCAACTTTTCGACGCCAGCTTTCAGCTTTCGTTCCTGTCGGTGGCCGCGATTGGCGCGTTTCTGCCACGGCCGGAATACTCATCCATCCCGGCGCCAGGAGTGATGTCGCACCGGCTCGAACTGCGCCTGCTGGCCGAAACGCTGCGCGACGCCGCCCATTTCCCGCTGAATTGGGCGCAGCGCCTGGTGAATGCCATCAACAGCATCTGCGGAGAGATCTGGGCTCTATTCCGGGTATCATTCGCCGTCCAGGTCGGACTCGCGTTGCCGATGGTAGTGCTCTTCCATCGCCTCTCCATCAGCGGCCTGACCGCCAATCTAGCCGTGGTGCCGCTGCTTTCGGCCGCCATCCCGGCCGGCTTCGTCGCCCTGTTCACCGGGTGGCGCCCGGTGGCCGCTCTGGCCGGCTGGTTGCTGGACCGCTCACGCGGCGTCGCCGCCTTCCATGCCGGCCTGGAGCCGCTGTGGCGTGTACCCGATCCTCCCGCTTGGCTGGCCTTGCTGTTTACCGCCGCTTTGCTGGCCTGCACGTTTCCTTTGGCGCGGCGGCTGAAATGGGCCGCCGGCACGGCGTGTGCGGTGTTGTTGGCGCTGATTGTTGTTCACCCTTTCGATCCGGCCAGCGTACCCGGGCAACTGGAGTTGACCGCCATCGACGTGGGCCAAGGCGATAGCCTGCTGCTGGCGCTGCCAGACCGTCAGATGATGATGGTGGACACGGGCGGCCTGCCGGCCATCGGCCGCGCGCGCAAGCCTGAGTTCGACGTCGGCGAGGAGGTCGTCTCGCCATACCTTTGGCGCCGGGGCGTGCGCCGGCTGGCCGCGCTGGCGATCACCCATCTGCACGAAGACCATGCCGGAGGCGCCATAGCGCTGCTCGAAAATTTCCGTCCACGTGAACTCTGGACCGGTTTCACGCCGGATGTGCCGGCCTGGCGCGTCATCGAGGCCAAGGCGCGCAAGTTGGGCGTCGCCGTCCGCACGCTCCGCCAGGGTGACCGGTTCACGCTGGGCGGCGTCGCCTGGGAGGTGCTGGCGCCGGCCCGGGAGCAGCCCTGGAGCGGCCGTGCGCGCAACAACGACTCGCTGGTGCTGCGCGCCACCTGGGGCCGGCACAAATTTCTGCTGACCGGCGACATCGACCGCATGGTGGAGCGCCGTCTGCTGGACGAACGCCTGATTGGCCACATCGACGTGCTCAAAGTGGCGCATCATGGCAGCAAAACGTCGCTGCTCGCCGATTTCCTCGACGCCGCACGGCCGGCCGTGGCACTGATCTCAGTTGGTGCAGGCAACTACTACGGTTTACCGAACCCGGCCACTATTAGCGCGTTGAACGCACACCGCACCCTCGTGCTGCGGACCGACCGTGATGGGCTGACCGGCGTCCGTAGCGACGGCCGTTACCTGGCGCCCGGAGCGGTAGACGCGCCGCCCGCATGGCTGCCCGAATGGGATTTGTTCTAGGCGCCAGCCTTGCGGGCGTTCTGAAGGACTTTCACCGCCTCGGCCAACTGGTGTTTTGGCACCAGAATCTCTTCGGGCAAATTCGGCAACTGGCTGGGACCACGGATAACCGCCGGAATGCCGTTCGCGTCGAGCAACATCTTCACCGACATGGCTTCCATCTCGGAAAGCTCCAGGTCAAATCCTCCTTCCGTCAGGGGCACAAGGTTCATTGCGGAGCTGGATTCGTTGTGGCTCATACGGGGCCTCCGCCTTTTATTGTACGCACGGCGTTACAATGGCGGTCGGAGGCACTTTTCGTATGCCGTTTGATAGCGAAGAATATACAAGCAACGCAATGTGGTTTGTCGCCGGCGCTGCCGTTGGTGCGACGCTGGCCCTCTTGTTTGCCCCCACGTCGGGACGGCAGACGCGCCGCAAGATCCGCCACGTAGCACGCCGCGGAGGAATCGCGCTGGAGCGCTCGGGGCACGATTTGATAGACAGGAGCAAGGTGCTCTACGAAAAGGGCCGCGACATGGCTGATGAAGCCGCTGAAATGTTCGAACGCGGTAAAAAACTCGTCGAGGGCTAACACCCATATGCGCCTGTGCGACTTTGTGAACGAGCCGTACGCTGACTTCTCCCAGCCCGCCAATGCCGCCGCCATGCGCTCCGCCCTGGAGCAGGTGCGCGCGGCCTACGGCCGGGAGTACGAGCTGAGAATCGGTGCCAGTTCCCACCGCACAGGTCAGATACTGAAGTCCCTCAACCCCTCCCACCCGGAAGAGGTTGTGGGACTTCATCATAAAGCGACTGCGGGACTGGCCGAAGAGGCTATTCGCGTCGCCGATGGTTATTTCCCCAAATGGTCGCGCGTTCCTGCCGCCGGTCGCATTGCCATGACGCGGCGCGCCGCGGCCATTTTGCGGCATCGCAAGTTTGAGTTTGACGCCTGGCTGGTTGCCGAAGCCGGCAAGAGTTGGATTGAGGCCGAGGCCGATGTCAGCGAAGCGATCGACTTTTGCGAATACTACGCTTTGCTGGCAGAGCGCTTGAACAATCCGGAGCCACTCGCCCAGTTGCCCGGCGAGCTCGACCAGTTGCGCTACCTGCCGCTGGGCGTGGGCCTCATTATTCCGCCCTGGAATTTCCCGCTGGCCATCCTGGTGGGCATGACCATGGCCGCGCTGGTGGTGGGCAACACGGTGGTCATCAAGCCGTCGTCCGACACTCCCACCATCGCCGCCAAGTTTGCCGAGGTGCTGGACGAGGCCGGTTTCCCCGCCGAAAGTTTCACGCTGCTCACGGCCGGCGGTGGCGAGGTGGGCGACCTGTTGGTGCAACATCCGCGCACGCGCTTCATCTCGTTCACCGGTTCGCGCGAAGTCGGCCTGCACATCAACGCGCTGGCCGCACAGACGTCGCCCGGACAGATCTGGATCAAGCGCGTCGTCGCTGAAATGGGCGGTAAAGACGCCATTATCGTGGACGATGAGGCCGACTTGGCCGCCGCCGTTGAAGGCGTGGCCGTCAGCGCTTACGGCTATCAGGGCCAGAAGTGCTCGGCTTGTTCGCGCGCCATTGTCTGCGCGCCCGTCTACGAAGAGTTCCTGGAACGGTTGAAGGAGCGTGTCGCGAAGATTACCGTCGGCCCGGCCGAAGACCCGGCCCACTACATGGGCCCGGTGATCAATCAGCGTTCGCTCGATTCGATCCTCGGCTACATCGGCATAGGTAAGACGGAAGGCCGACTCATCTGTGGCGGCCAACGGCTTGCCGGTGACGGCTATTTCATTGCCCCCACCGTGATTGCCGATATCAGCGCCGATGCGCGCATCTTCCGCGAAGAGATTTTCGGACCGGTGCTGGCCGTCACTCGCGCGGCTGATTTCAGCGCGGCGATTACACTGGCCAACACCGGCGATTACGGCCTGACCGGCGCTGTCTACTCGCGCAACCCAGAGAAACTGGAGCGTGCGCGTAACGAGTTCTTCACCGGCAATCTCTATTTGAACCGCAAATGCACGGGCGCCATGGTGGGCGCGCACCCGTTTGGCGGCTTCAATATGTCGGGTACCGACTCGAAGGCCGGCGGGCCGGACTACCTGCTCATGTTCACGCAGGCCAAGTCCATCGCTGAGAGAATTCTCTAGCTTCAGCTACACTGATTCGATTGGCAAGCCGCGAATGGCCACAAAGAAAGCGAAAAAAGCAAAGCGTCCACCGGCCCGGCCCGCGGGGCCTCAACTGACTGATCCGTCTTTATACATCAACCGCGAGCTCAGTCTGCTGGAATTCCAACAGCGCGTACTGGAAGAAGCGCAGGATGCGTCCAACCCGTTGCTGGAGCGCATCAAGTTCCTCTCGATCCTCGGCTCGAACCTCGACGAGTTCTTCATGGTCAGGGTCGCGGGCCTGCTCAACCAGTTGGAGAGTGGCAGCCTGGAAACCGGCCCCGACGCCATGGCGCCCGCGCGCCAGTTGGACGCCATCCGCACGCGTTGCCAGAAGCTGATGGCTGCGGCGCACACCTGCCGGCGCGCACTGTTCGAAGAACTGAAGACGCACGGCATTCAGGTGCTCGACTACAAGGACCTCAGCGAGCGCCAACGCGAACGCGCACAGCGTTATTTCGAAACGACGCTGTTTCCCGTGCTGACTCCGCTGGCATTTGATCCGGGCCGACCTTTCCCGCACATCTCGAATCTCAGCTTGAACCTAGCGGTATTGATCCGCGATCCGCGTGGTGAGGAACATTTCGCCCGCATCAAGGTGCCGGACACGTTGCCGCAGGTGGTCGCACTGGCCAAGGGAGAGCGCCGGCGCGGCGGCCATCCAGCCGTCTTCGTCTGGATCGAACAAATCATTCAGGCGAATCTCGCCGAACTCTTCCCCGGCATGGCGATTGTCGAGTCGCACGCCTTCCACGTCACGCGCGATGCCGAGATGGCCATCCAGGAACTGGAGGCCGAGGATTTGCTGGAGACGGTCGAAGAGGGCGTCAGCCAGCGCCGCTTCGGCTCGGTGGTGCGGTTGGCGGCGCCCAAAGAGATTCCAGAGCGCGTGCTCGAAATTCTCAAGACCAACCTGGAGATTGGCGATCAGGAAGTCTACCGCGTTCCGGAGCCGCTGGCGCTGGTGCGCCTGCGCCATCTGGCTGCGCTGGACCGGCCGGAGCTGAAGGACCGCTCGTTCACGGCCACCTCGCCGCGTCTGGCGGAGGACGAAGATATCTTCAGCATGATCCGCCGTTCGGACACGCTGCTGCATCATCCGTTCGACAGCTTCCAGCCGGTGGTGGATTTCCTGCGCGCCGCGGCGCGCGATCCGAACGTGCTCGCCATCAAGATGACGCTCTACCGCGTCGGCCCCAATGCGCCCGTGGTGGAGGCTCTGCTCGAAGCCAACGAACGCGGCAAGCAGGTGGCCGTGCTGGTTGAGCTGAAGGCGCGCTTCGACGAAGAGTCCAACATCGAATGGGCGCGCGCGCTGGAAAAGGAAGGCGTGCACGTCGTCTACGGCCTAGTGGGCATGAAGGTGCACTGCAAGGTGGCCATGGTGGTGCGCCGTGAAGGCTCCGCCATGCGCCGTTACGTGCACATGTCCACCGGCAACTACAACGCCGTCACGGCGCATCTTTACACCGACCTGGGCTTCTTCACCGCCGACGAGAGCTTCGGCTCCGACGCGACAGACCTGTTCAATTACCTCACTGGATACTCGGCCAAAACCGATTACCGCAAGCTGCTGGTGGCGCCCATCAACCTCCGCGACCGTCTTGAGGCACTGATTGAACGCGAAATCGCACACGCCCGCGCGGGGCACGAAGCGCGCCTCATCTTCAAAATGAATTCGTTGTCCGATGCCCGGCTGATCGCTCTGCTCTACCGCGCCTCGCAAGCCGGGGTGCAGATAGATCTACTCTGCCGTGGCGTCTGCTGCCTGCGGCCCGGCCTGGCCGGCGTCAGCGACAACATCCGGGTCACCAGCATTGTCGGCCGCTTTCTGGAGCACAGCCGCATCTACTACTTCCGCAACCTCGGCCAGGAGGAGATCTACCTCGGCTCGGCCGATATGATGTCGCGCAACCTGAACCGCCGCGTCGAAACGCTGTTCCCGGTGGAGCGCCCGGCGCTGGTGCGCCACATCCGTGACCGCATTCTCTCCGTCTATCTCGCCGACAACGTCAAGGCGCGGCGCATGAAATCCGATGGAACCTACGAGCGCGTTAAGCGCAAGGAGGGCGAGAAGGCCGTCAACGCTCAGGCCCTGCTCGTCAGAAGCCGGTGCTAGAAAACGTCAATCTGAAACGCTCGCTTTCGCGCGAGGAGTACAAACGCGCGCTACCCGGCTTGCAGCGTCGCCTCTACGAACTGGAAAAAGCCTGTTGGGATACGGGCCGGCCCAGCATCATCGTCTTCGAAGGCTGGGATGCAGCGGGTAAAGGCGGCTGCATCTCCACGCTCACCGCGCGCCTGGATCCGCGCGGCTTCAAGCTCCACTCCATCCAGCCGCCGCGCACCTATGAGCAGAACCACCCCTGGCTGTGGCGCTTCTGGCTGAATACTCCCAACCGCGGCGAGATGGTCATCTTCGATCATTCGTGGTATCACCGCGTGCTGGACGAGCGCGCCGAAAAGACCGTCCCGCGCAAGACGTGGCGCCAGGCTTTCGACGACATCGGTGAGTTCGAACGCATGCTCGCCGACGATGGCACCACAATTCTCAAGTTCTGGCTCCACATCTCGAAAAAGGAACAGAAAAAGCGCTTTCGTAAGATGGAGGCCGATCCGCTGGAAAGCTGGCGCGTCACCGCGCGCGACTGGGAGCGGCACCAGCAATACGACGATTACGCCGAAGCCGCCGAAGAGATGCTGGCGCGCACCGAAAGCGAGTTTGCGCCGTGGACCATCATCGAGGCCACGTCACGTTTCTGGGCACGCCGTAAGGTCTTCGAAACCATCATTGCCGCGCTGGAGCAGTCGCTCGGCGACAAGGCACCGCCTCGTGAGCCCGAATCGAAACTCGACCGCCAGCACGACGCCGAACTGCGCCGCGCCGCCGAGTCGCTGGACACTCCGGCAAAGCGAGGTGCGTGATGCTTGAGACACTCAATCTGAAACGCAAACTGGACCGCGGCGACTACGTGCGGCAGCTCACCCAGCGCCAGATCCAGCTTCGTGAGCTGGCCTGGCAGGTCTATCAGCAGAAACGCCCCGTTGTGATTGCGTTTGAAGGTTGGGACGCAGCCGGCAAAGGCGGCGCCATTCAACGCATCACCGAAAAGATCGACCCGCGCGGCTACACCGTCTACCCCATCAGCGCGCCGCAGGGCGAGGACAAGACGCGCCACTACCTCTACCGCTTCTGGCGGCGCCTGCCGGAACGCGGCCAGATCGCCATTTTCGACCGCACCTGGTACGGCCGCGTGCTGGTGGAGCGCGTCGAAGGCTTCTGCACCGAAGACGCCTGGAAACGCGCCTACAAGGAGATCAACAGCTTCGAACGCCAGCTTGTGAACGACGGCGCCATTGTCGCCAAGTTCTGGATTCACATCTCACGCGCCGAACAGTTGCGCCGCTTCAAGGAACGCCAGCAGACCGGCTACAAGGCCTGGAAACTGACCGACGAGGACTGGCGCAACCGCGGCAAATGGGACCGCTACCAGGAGGCCGTGGAAGAGATGCTGGTCAAAACCAGCACGCGCGAAGCGCCCTGGACGCTGGTTGAGGGCAACGACAAGTATTGGGCCCGCGTGAAGGTGCTCTCCACTCTCGTCGAGTCGCTCTCAAAGGGACTTGATTATAAGCCGCGCGATCCGCTGAAAAAGTAAGGCTACTTCTTCTCAAAGCCCGGCGCGATGGACAGCGCCAGGTAGTTCGCCACCTGCGCCTCGTTGCGGCAGGCGTCCAGGTAGGCGTTGCGCAGCAGTTGTTCTTTGCGGCTGCGCAGCTCCTCGCGGATGCTCTGTTGCACGCGCGGATCGTCCAACTCCCGCTGGCCGGCCGGCTCACGGCTGATCAACTTGATAATGTGCCAGCCATCCTGTGTACGGATCGGCGAAGAGATCTGGCCGGGCGTCATCGTCATGATGGCCTTACGCGTTTCGGTATCCACCCGCGCCAGACCGGATTCCGGGATGAAGCCGATGTCGCCGCCGTTGGCCGCGCTCGACGGATCCTCGCTGAAATTCTGCGCCAGCGCGGCAAAATCCTCGCCCTGCCGCAGCCGCGCCTCAATCATGGCGATCTTCTTGTGGGCCTGGTCTTCGTTTTGAGCCTTGTTGCCGCTCAGGTTGTGAACATCCGGATTCGGACCCGGCGTGGCCACAATGCGCGCCACCCGGTAGGTGTTTTCGACGTAGCGGAAGCGCGCCTTGTTGATCGCGTAGAACTCGTTGACATCCTTGTCGCTGATGTTGATCTGGTTGCCGATTTCACGGTTCAGCAGCTTATTAATGGACAACGTGCGCCGGATCTGTGTCTTCAGCCCTTCGACGTTCATCTGCTGCGCATCCAGTTGGCGCTGGAACTCTTCCTGCGTGTAAGGCGCCTTGATCTGCGTCAGGCGGGAGTCCACCTCATCATCCTTGGCCAGCAGAGAGAGCTTCTCGGCGCGCTGCAGCAGAATCTCCTCGTCGATCATCGCGCGCAGTACTTCAAGTTTCTGCACCTGGATCTGATCCGCCGTGGAGCCCTCTGGCAGTTGCGGATATTGGCGCTTGAACTGCTTGTCCAACTCGGCGTAAGTAATGGCCCGGCCGTTTACCGTGGCGGCCACGTTGGACGCCACACTCCGCTTGCAAGCGGCGCCGGCAAGGCCCAGCGCAACAACAATCAGGACGGCGCAACTTCGCTTATCCATGGATGGCTTCATTGTACCCGAGCAGACGGTAACGTTTTCAGTTTCAAATTGCGGAACTCAATCGGGAAACCCTCGGCTTCCAGGCCCAGATGGCCACGAAGCTGCGGGCAATACTTGTTTTCGTTGGCGATGCCGCCGTTGATCCATGCCGTCAGCGTCCCGCCGCGCGCCGTCACCTCGACGACATTCCATTCGCCGGCCGGCCCTACTCTCACCTCACCCATCTGCGGGCTGAGGTCGTAGCGCCGGCGCACGCCGTCCAGCATGCGGTAGCCGAAAAAGTAACCGCCGGCCCGGGCGCCGATCTGAAGCTGATTCCAGAACTCGTAGTCGGCCGTCGTGCGGACGAAGATGCCGCTGTTGTAACGAGGATTGCCGTTGAGCTTCGTGTAGCGGAACTCGATGTGAAAGATGAAGTCGTCCAGCTCTTTGTCGTAGCGCAACCACTCGTGGCCGCGCTTGCCGTCGCAGAACAACACGCCGCCCGGACGCACGCTCCACTGGTTCACCGCGTCGAGCACATCGGGCGCTATGGCATGGCGCGTCCAGCCCGCGAATGCCGCGTTCGGAGCGATGTCTACCCAACCCTGGGGATCGCGCTCTAGCGCGCTAGGCTCCTGTGCGGGCAGCAGCAGCGCGCTAGAGGCGAAAATTGCAAGTTTAACCCAGTAGTTCACGGACCTTCTCCAGGTCGGCCGGATCACCAAACTTAGCCATTTTGACATTCCCATCGATCTGGCGCATCAGACCGCTCAGCACGGCGCCCGCGCCCACTTCCACGGCGCGGTCCACGCCCTGCGCCACTAGCAGACGCATCGACGCGGTCCACTGCACCGTGCCCGGCACCTGCAAATACAGCCCGTGACGCGCCTCGGCGCCTGACGTGATCACGCGCGCTTCAACGTTGTTTACCAGCGGCACCCGCAGATCGGAAAACTCGGTGGCGTCCAGGTCCACCTTCAGATTCTCCTGCGCCGGCTTCATCAGCGGGCAGTGGAATGGCGCGCTCACCGGCAATGGCACACAACGCTTGGCGCCGGCGGCTTTGAAGGCCTCGCTGGCGCGCGCCACGGCTCCGGCGTGACCGGAGATGGCGAGTTGGTCGGGAGAATTGATGTTGGCGACTGCAACCACTTCACCCTGCGCCGCTTCGGCCAGGATCGAGTCGAGCTTATCCATCGGCGGCTTCAAAATAGCGGCCATCGCACCCACGCCGGCCGGCACGGCGGCCTGCATGTAGCGGCCACGCAGCCGCACCAGCCGCACGGCATCGGCAAACTTCAGCGCGCCGGCGGCCACCAGCGCGGAGTATTCGCCCAGGCTGTGTCCGGCCACGAACTCGGGCTTGTAGCCGAGTTCGGCCAGCACGGCCGAAGCGGCGCTCGAAACCGTGAGCAGCGCCGGCTGCTGATTTTCAGTGAGCTTGAGTTGATCGTCCGGCCCCTCGAAACACAGCGTGGAGAGCGCGAAACCGAGCGCCTCGTCAGCCTGCTCGAAGATAGCCTTGGCAACGGGGAAGGCATCGGCGAGGGCTTTTCCCATGCCAATGGCTTGGGAACCCTGCCCGGGGAACAGGAATGCAGTTTTCGACATAAGAACCTTTTATTGTGGCACAGCAATGAGGGTGCTAGACCGTTCTTAGGGGCTCTGGTATAGTAGAAAAAGCGTGGCGCTATCGTCTAAGGGTTAGGACGAAGCC
Organism: uncultured Candidatus Solibacter sp.; assembly: GCA_964478395.1. Lineage (GTDB taxonomy): Bacteria > Acidobacteriota > Terriglobia > Bryobacterales > Bryobacteraceae > Paludibaculum. The sequence goes on along the minus strand of CAYZIX010000021.1, from coordinate 3,675 downwards.
CTCTCAAGGCTTAAATATGGGTTCGAATCCCGTTAGCGCTACCATCCCTCTTCCCTCTACCTTTTCCCGCCGGTCACGCCCTCTAAGTAGTCCTGCAGTCAATCTGGTAAAGTGAATCGGGACTGAACCTCCCGCCTCAAATCCGGTTGCTTTTCCCATGAAGAAGTCTTGTCTTGTCCGTACCGCACTGCTCGGGCTGATGCTGAGCCTGGGGGCTGCCAGCGCCCTGGCTACAAGCAGTAAAAAGATTGTCGGCGATGGTGTCCACGATGACGCCGCCGGATTGCAGGCCCTGTTGGACACGCGAGCCAGTGAAATTCATTTCCCGGCCCCGGCGGTTGCGCTGGTGATCGGCACCACGCTCAAAATCCACAGCGGGCAGAGCTTGATACTTGCACCGACGACGATGATCCGGCTGAAGCCTCAGACAGGCCACGTGATGATCACCAACGACGATCACGACCGGGGCAACGAGAACATCGCGCTGATCGGCGGCATCTGGAACATGGACAACCGGAACCAGGCGCTGACCGCATACCAGCAGGACCGCAAGAACCTCGGCACCTACACGCCCGGCCTTTACACAGGCGTGCTGATGCGCTTCAACCGGGTGAAGAATCTGACCATCCGCGGCGTGACGCTCAAGGACCCTGTCACGTTCGGCATGCAGTTGGGCAATCTGCGGCAATTCACAATTGAAGACATCACCTTCGATTACAACCTGGCGCGCAGCAACATGGACGGCGTCCATGTGAACGGCAACTCCGTGCAGGGACGCATCTCCAACGTCAAAGGAACCACGAACGACGACATGGTGGCGCTCAACGCCGACGACGCCGGCTGGGCGGAAATGTCGCGCGGGCCGATTGAAGAGGTTGCCGTTGATGGAATTTTTGCCACCAACGGCTATACGGCGGTGCGTCTGTTGTCGCATGGATCGCCCGTCCGCAGGGTGCGGCTGGCCAACATTTTTGGCAGCTACCGCTTCAATCTGGTTTCGTTCACCAATCACCGCGTCCATCCCGGCTCCGCGAGCACGTTCGAGGATGTCACGATTCGCGACGTGTTCTGTTCGAAGTCGATCGAGGGCACGAAATACGACCCGGCAAAGCCGGGGCCGGCCTCACGGGCGCTCATCTGGATTGACGCTCCGGCGGTGGTCACTAATCTCACTGTCTCCGGTTTTCACCGCACCGAAGACACGTGGGCGGCAGAGAACATGCTGATCGAGCCGGGCGCGGCAGTGGAGAGTCTGCAAATGAGCGATGTCTCGCTGATCAACCGGACGGCCGGCCCCATCCATGTGCTGACCAACCGTGGGACGATCGGCTTCCTGCAGATGAGCGCGGTCTACGCCAAGGCCGGTGCTCAATCTGCCGGCGGCGCGGTGGTCTTCAATCAGGGAGACATCCGCCAGCATCAGCTCACCGGCGTATTCGCCGTCAATGTCGCTCCGGACATCGTGAAGTAACGCCTTCGGCGCCATAGCGGCCTCAGCGCCGCCCAACTCCCCGCGCACGGGCACTGGTGCACAATGAGTCTGATGGCTCTTTCACGCCGTCAGGCCCTCGCTCTTCTCGCCGCGCCAGCCCTGTTGGAGCCGCCCGGCCGCATACTGGTGGCGACGCCCGCGCTGCGCGACCCCGATTTCGCGCACACCGTCATCCTCCTGTTTACCTCCGGCGCACAAGCCGCTCAGGGCCTGATGCTGAACCGCCCTCTGCCACCGCGCTCAGGCGAGCCCGGCGCATATGCCGGAGGTCCGGTGGCCAGCGGCATGCGGACGCTCACACCCCGCCAATCAGGGCCGGAGGCGCGCCGCATCTGTCCGGGTGTCTATCTGGTCAACGGCCAGACTCGCGACCCGGGCGCGCGGCTTTACCTCGGTTACACCGGCTGGAGCGCGCCGCAATTGCGTGATGAGATCGCGCACGGTCTGTGGCGCAGCATCGCCGGCTCGTCGGCCATTGCCTTTGATCCCGATCCGTCCACGCTGTGGCAGCGCCTGTTGGCGGCGCAATGAAAAAGGGCGGCCCGAAGGCCGCCCCGATTGAGCTTAGGTCCTAATGAATCGCTTCAGCTTCTGCGGCGGCGCCATAGCGCCACTGCGCCCAGTCCGGCCAGTGCCAAGCCAAGCGTCCCAGGCTCCGGAACCGCCTCGCTGCCGCCGGTATAAAGCTGCACGGCCCCGTCAGCGCCGCCGTTGCCTACGACAAACGGCGTGGCGTAACTGTTGAAGTTCGGGTTCGACTTAACACTGGTGAAGCCGTTCTCAGATTCAACCGTCTCGTCGTATGCCCAGAGCCCCGCCACATCCGCAATGGCGCCGATGTAATAGGAGCTGCCGGCCGTCAGCGTGAAGCTAAACGTCGGGGACATCTTCCACGTGGCTGAACCGCCGTCATCGGCCACGGCGGTCGCCGTGGAAAAGAGCAGGGCATTGGTGGAAGCATCAAAAATAACGAACTTCAGATTGCCCGCCCCGGCTAAGTCATTGAACACCGCAATATTACTGATGTCGGTGGTGGTGGCCACCTGGATGTAGCTACCCGGCGAACTTTCCGCACTCCGGTTGCTAAAAGCGGACGGAACGCTGTAGGAATCAAATACCAGCGTGGCCGCGCCGGCTGTACCGCATGCTAGAACAACCACCAATGGTAGTAATTTCTTGATCATGCCTTCGCTATAACCTCCTCCAAAGATAGTTATCCTCGAACTGAGTATTGAGTATATCGACAGATCGTAAGCTATCCAAGACCCTGCACAAGATATTTTGTGCTGGCGTCTGCTTTTTTGGGCGCGGATCAGCCCAGCCATCCAAACGCAGGCATAAACCAGTTCTAGCTGCTTCCTTACATGCGCACATATCGTTTAATGTCAATAGTTTAGAGGTTATAACTATCTATCGCCGCGCTATACTGGAATAGTAAGGGCAGTCCCCTCTAGTGGGGCCTGCCCTTTTCCATATTTAGGCGAAAGGGATCGTGTCACCATGTCAACTGAAGCTCAGATCCGGGCTAACCGGCTCAACGCCCAACTCTCCACCGGCCCGCGCACGCCCGGCGGCAAGTCTGTCTCATCGGCCAATTCCATCCGCCACGGTTTTACCGCCGCCCGGCTGGTTGTCCCTCCTCATGAGGCCGCTGAGTTCCAGGCGTACCGCGCCTCGCTCGTCAAGGACACCCATCCCGAAGGCGCCATCGAAAACGAGCTTTTCGACCGTCTGCTGCTCCACGGCTGGTCGCTTTTCCGCATTCGCGCGGCCGAAGCCCAGCTCGTCGCCGACGCTGGCGCCAATGTCACCGCCCCTGACGTCGCCCGGCAGCTCAACCTCCTTTCGCGCTACCGCCGCGACCTCGAACGCTCCTACGACCGCGCTCTGAAGGAGCTCTCCCGCCGCCAGACCGAACGCGCCGTCCTCCTTCAACAGGATTCCGAGGCCATCTCAAAGCTCTACCGCGTCGCGCCGCTGGCATCGCTGTCGTCGTTAACCAAGCTCACTGACCCGTTCCTTCGTGCAACCCAAGCCAGTCTGGGGGAGGCGGATTTTGCCCCTTCGCGCGATTGCGCTCATGCCGCCTACCGGGAACGCTATGCCACAAAACAAAACGAAGCCGATGCTGCATAATCTCAGGCAATTTACATTAGGATTACAAATACGACAATGAAGAGAAC